>CAZCEZ010000032.1:0-35027 GCA_964497795.1 uncultured Acidimicrobiaceae bacterium
AGGAGATCAAGATGGGCATGGGCTCGGCCTGGCCCCTCGAGGAGGAGCTCTACGCCGAGGTCCGCGGCCGCGACCTGATCACCGGCCTGCCAAAGACCATCGTCACCTCCACCAACGAGATCCGCGAGGCGATCGACGAGCCCGTGACGGCCATCGTCGACGCCGTGAAGGTGACGCTGGACAAGACGCCGCCCGAGCTGGCCGCCGACATCATGGAGAAGGGGATCGTCCTCGCCGGTGGCGGCGCCTTCCTCCACGGGCTCGACGCCCGGCTCGAGCACGAGACCGGCATGCCCATCGTCATCGCACACGACCCGCTGCACGCGGTCGCCTACGGCTCCGGCCTGGCCCTCGAGGAGTTCGACGCCCTCAAGGACGTGCTGTTCAACAACCCGCCCGAGCACTGATCCTCCCGATGCCCCGCAGCGCCAGCGCGCTCGTCGGCGTCGGAGGTGTGCCGGCGAGCCCCCCCGAACAGCCGACACGCATCCCGAGGCGCAGGAGACCCTGAGCATGGCGATGTCCTCCCCCCGTCGCGGCGGCCGATCCCGGCTGACGATCCTCCTGCTCGTGCTGACCTCGATCACCGTCCTCACCCTCGACTTCCGGGGCGTGGGCTTCCTCGACGACGCCCGCCACGCCGTGGGCACCGCGCTGTCGCCGCTCCAGGGCGCCGCCGACTTCGTGGCCACGCCGTTCCAGAACACCTGGAACGGCATCACCGGCTACGACGACCTCGCCGCCGAGAACGAGGACCTGCGCACCCGCGTCGCCGAGCTCGAGGGCGAGGCGGCCCGGGGCGAGGACGCCGCCGTGCAGCTCCAGGAGCTGCTCGAGCAGGTCGACATCCCCTGGGTCGGCGACCTGTCCACCGCGACGGCCCGCGTCGTCCAGCAGCCCGTCACCTCCTTCAGCCACGTCGTGGGCATCGACAAGGGCGCCGACGACGGCATCCGCGAGGGCATGCCCGTGGTCACCGGCGCCGGCCTCGTCGGCCGGGTCGTCGACGTGGCCGCCAGCCGCTCGCAGGTCCAGCTCATCACCGACCCGGAGTTCAGGGTCGGCGTGCGCCTCGTGACCTCGCAGCGCTTCGGCACCGCCACCGGGCAGGGCACCGGCCGGGAGCTGCGCATCGACACCGGCATCGAGCCCGGGGAGGACGACGCCGACATCCCGAGCCTGGAGATCGTCACCACCTCGGGCATCGACGACCGCTCGTCCTTCCCGGCCCTGATCCCCGTGGGCCGGGTCACCCGCTCCCGCGAGGCCAACGGCGGCCTGACCCTCGAGATCCTCGCCGAGCCGCTCGCCGACCTCGACGAGCTGTCCTTCGTGAACGTCCTCCTGACCGCGCCCGTCGGCTGATGCTGCACACCGCCCGCCTGTCCCTCGTGCTCGTGCTCGCCCTCGTCGTGCAGACGACGTGGATGGCCGACCTCCGCCCCTTCGGCGTCACCGGCGACCTGCTCCTGCTGTGCGCCATCGCCGCCGGGCTCGTCGGGGGTTCGGCCCGCGGTGCCACGGTCGGCTTCGTCGCCGGGTTCGCGCTCGACCTCGTGCTGACGACGCCGCTCGGGATGTCGGCGCTGGCCTACCTCGTGGTCGGCTACGCGGCCGGCTCGGCCCACGAGGGCGTGCTGCGGTCGGCACCATGGATCCCGGTGCTCGTCGCCTTCGTCGCCACCGCCGTCGGGATCGTCTTCTACGTGATGCTCGGTCAGATCGTCGGCCAGCAGCTCCGTCTGCCGACGCTGCCCCGGATCGTGGTCGTCACCTCGGTCATGAACGCCCTCCTGGCCCTGCCCGCGACATGGGTGATGGGCTGGGTCGAGCGCGCCGCGACCGACCCCGTCACCGGCCGCAGCGGCGGGCGCGTCGTCGGGGGGTTCCGGTGAACCCGCCCGTGCAGGTGCCCCGGCGCCGCCTCGGCATCCTCGCCGGCGTCGCCGTCGCCCTCTTCCTCGCCCTGTTCGTGCGCCTCTGGTACCTCCAGGTGCTCGAGACGGACGGCTTCACGCAGGCGGCCGAGGCCAACCGGCTCCGGGTCGTGCAGGTCGAGGCGCCCCGGGGTCGGATCCTCGACCGCGACGGCGCGATCCTCGTCGACAACCGCGTCTCGATCGTCGTGACCGTGGACCGGGTCGCCTTCTCCCGCCTCGACGACGTCGACTCGTCCCGGATGCTGCGCCGCCTCGCCGAGGAGCTGACCCGGTACGGCTCACCCGCGACCGTCGACGACCTCCTCGACCGGGTCAACGACCAGCGCTACTCCCGCTACGCCCCGGTGCCCGTCGCCGAGGACGTCACCGAGGAGCTGAAGATCTACGTCGAGGAGCATGCCGAGCTGTTCCCGTCGGTCGCCGTCGAGCGCGTCGCGGTGCGCCGGTACCCCTACGGCGCCCGGGCCGCGCACCTCCTCGGCTACGTCGGCGAGATCAACGACGCCGAGCTCGAGGATCGCCTCGACAAGCCCAAGACCTACATCCGCGGCGTCCAGATCGGGAAGACGGGCGTCGAGCGGATCTACGAGGACGACCTGCGGGGCGCCCCCGGTCAGACCGTCTACGAGGTCGACGCCCAGGGCCGGCCGGTCCGGGTGCTGGAGGACCTGTCGACGCCGCCGATCCCCGGCGACGACGTGTGGCTGACGATCGACCTCGAGGTCCAGGCCGTGGCCGAGGACCTGCTCGCCCAGGCCCTCGAGGACGCCCGGAACCGCCCGGTCCGCGGCGACAACCTGCCCAACCGGGGCAACGCCGGTGCCGTCGTGGTCACCGACCCCCGGGACGGCGACGTGATCGCCATGGCGTCCTACCCCACCTACGACCCCGCCGACTTCGTGAACGGCATCTCCTCGTCGCGCTGGGCGTTCCTCACCGACGAGGCCAACGACGCCCCCATCTCGAACCGCGCCATCCAGGGCCAGTACGCGCCCGGCTCCACCTTCAAGCTCGTCACCGGCCTCGCCGCCGTGATCGAGGGGCTCCGCCAGCCCTACGAGCCCTTCGTCGACCAGGGCGTCTACACCCTCGAGGACTGCACCGGGCAGTGCACGTTCCGCAACGCGGGCAGCCGCGCCTACGGCACGGTCGACCTGCCCCGGGCCATGACCGTGTCCTCCGACGCGTACTTCTACGACATCGGCGCGAAGTTCTGGAACGCCCGCGGCCGGCTGGGCGAGGAGGCCCTCCAGGACACCGCCCGGATGTTCGGCTTCGACCAGGAGACCGGCGTGCCGCTCCCCTCCGAGGCCGACGGGCGCATCCCGACCCCCGAGCAGCGCAAGGAGCAGTACGACGCCAACCCCGGGCTGTTCGCCGAGCGCAACTGGTTCACGGGTGACAACGTGAACATGGCCATCGGGCAGGGCGACGTGGCCGTGACCCCGCTGCAGCTGGTCAACGCCTACGCGACGTTCGCGAACGGGGGCACCCGCTACGCCCCGAACATCGCGAGCAAGGTGACGCGGGGCGGCAACGAGGACTCCGTGAAGCGCTCCTTCGAGCCACGCATCAACGGCGAGGTGGCGCTGCCGGCCGAGGTCCGGCAGCCGTTGCTCGACGGGCTCGTCGGGGTGACGAGCCAGCAGGGCGGCACGGCCTACGGCACGTTCCTCGGGTTCCCGGTCGACGCCTACCCGGTGGCGGGCAAGACGGGCACCGCCCAGGTCAACGGCAAGGCCGACACCGCCGTGTTCGCCGCCTTCGGACCCGCCTACGCGCCGGAGTACGCCGTGTCCGTGATCCTCGAGGAGTCGGGCTTCGGCGGCACCGCCGCCGCCCCGGTCGCCCGGGCGCTCTTCGACATCTTCGCCGGGCAGACGCCCATGCCCCGGATCGAACCGGGCGGCGGCCTCGTGGTCGACGTCGTCCCCGAGCAGCCGTCCGACGACGACGTCGACTCCTCCGACGCCAGCCCCGAGCGCACCGGCGACCCCGGGACCGAGCCGCTCGACGTCGCCGCCATGCTCCGCGCCGGCAGCACCGTGATCGCCGGGAACAGCACCGACTGATGCCGACCCCGTCCCCCCGCACCGGAGGTCCCGCCTGATGGACGCCTTCGCCGGCCGCTGGCCCGGCACCACCCGAGCCGCATCGATGCGGCGGAACCCCTCCGCGCCGTGGCGCCACGTCGACCTGCTCCTGCTCGGCGCCACCGCGGCCATCGCCTCCATCGGCACGGTGATGGTGTTCTCCTCGACCCGGGGCAACCCGGCCGAGGGGCTGTCCACCGCCGTCCTCCAGCGCCACCTCGTCTTCCTCGCCGCCGGCCTCACCGTCATGTCGCTGGTCGCCATGATCGACTACCGGCGGTTCCGGGACTGGGCGCCCATCGGGTACGCCGCCTGCGTCGGGCTCCTGGCCGGCGTCGTGTCCCCGCTGGGCACCGAGGTCAACGGCGCCCAGGCCTGGTTCCAGCTCGGGCCCTTCCAGCTCCAGCCGTCCGAGTTCACCAAGATCGCCGTGATCGTGGTGCTCGCCAGCCTCGGTGCGCACTTCGGGACCGACATCGACCTGCGGCGCCTCGGGGTGCTCCTCGCCGCGCCCGGCATCCCGCTGATGCTCATCATGCTGCAGCCCGACCCGGGCACGGCGATGGTGATCGTCGCCATCACCATGGGCATGCTGCTGATCGCCGGCGTGCGGGCCAAGCACATCGCCGCGCTCACGCTGTTCGGCCTGACCAGCCTCGTCGTGGTCCTCAACAGCGGCCTGCTCGAGGAGTACCAGAAGGACCGCCTCACGGTGTTCCTCAACCCCGGCGCCGGGCTCAAGGCCGAGGCCTACAACCTGAACCAGTCCAAGATCGCCATCGGGTCCGGCGGTATCACCGGCAAGGGCCTGTTCGAGGGCACCCAGACCCAGCTCGACATCGTCCCCGAGCAGCACACCGACTTCATCTTCACCGCCGTCGGCGAGGAGCTCGGCTTCCTCGGCGCCGCCACGCTGCTGCTGCTCTTCGCCGTCGTCGTCTGGCGGGTGTGGCGGATCGCGCAGCTCTCCCGGGACCAGCTCGGCGTGCTCATGTGCGTCGGCGTGCTCTCGATGCTGGTGTTCCAGATCTTCCAGAACGCGGGGATGACGATGGGCATCATGCCGATCACCGGCATCCCGCTACCCCTCGTGAGCCACGGCGGCTCGTCGACGATCGCCCTCTTCGCCGGCCTCGGCCTCGTGCAGAACGTGCACATGCGACGTTTTGCTTGAGCTGCGTTCGTCGCTGTGCTCCTCCGCAGCTCCCGTTGCACGGAGCGGTCGCGGGCGTCTCGTGGGATCGGTCGGCTGGCGCCTCCCTCGATCCTGATCGTGGGATCCCGCACCGTGGGCCGGGGTCAGGTGCCGACCAGCTCCACCAGCAGGGCCGACTCGGGGTGCAGGACCGGGAGCTGCAGGCCGACCGTGCCCAGCGTCCGGCCGGTGGCCCGGATGGGCTCACCCCGCCGCGACGCCTCCATCCACGCCGGCGGGAAGGCGAGGCCGAGCACCTCGCCGGGGGCCTCGAGCCAGCGGACCTCGTAGGTCCGGTCCGGGTCGAGGTCGGCCGGTACCAGGCGGGGCGGGGCGGTGTCGGTCGTGGACGTCAGCTGCGCCCAGCACCACAGGGCGTGGCTCCGGTCGGGCGAGACCACGCCGTGGGCGTGCCCGCCGCCGACCGGGTCGAGGCGGACGACGTCGCCGCCGTGGAGGAGCGGGCGCCGGGCCTTGTGCTGCTCGATCCACCAGGTCAGGGCCTCGAGGTGCCGCTCGGACGCCTCGAGCAGGTCCCACTCGATGCCCAGGTGACCGAACAGCGCGGTGGCGGCCCGGAGGTGGAGGCGGTGGGTCCGCCCCGTCGTGTGGGCTCGGGGCGGTCCGACGTGCGCGCCGAGCACCTCGGGTGGGAGCAGGTGGGTGGCGCCCCGCTGGATCGTCTGGCGCTCCAGTGCGTCGTTGCAGTCCGAGGTCCAGACCCGCTCGGTCCGCTCCAGGATCGACAGGTCCATCCGTCCGCCACCCGACGCGCACGACTCGATCTCCACGCCCGGGTGGCGGGCGCGGAGCTCGTCGAGGAGGTGGTGCAGGGCCAGGGTCTGGGCCCGGCCGCCGGCGCCGACGAGGTCCCGGTTGTGGTCCCACTTCAGGTACGAGATGTCGTGGTCGGCGAGCAGGCCGTCGAGCACGGCGAGCAGGTGCTCGCGGCACTCGTCGAGGGCGAGGTCCAGCACCACCTGGTTGCGGATCGTGATCCCCGGGTCGCCCAGCACCCACCCCGGGTGGGCCCGGAGCAGGTCGGAGTCGGGGTTGGCCATCTCGGGCTCCACCCACAGCCCGAAGGCCATGCCGAGACCCCGGACGTGGTCGATCAGGGGTCCGAGCCCGTCGGGGTGCGCGTCGGGCGACACCCACCAGTCGCCGAGACCGGACGAGTCGTCGCGCCGCGAGCCGAACCAGCCGTCGTCGAGCACGAACCGCTCGACGCCGACGCGGGCCGCGACGTCGGCCAGGGCCCGGAGCCGGTCGCCGTCGTGGTCGAAGTACACGGCCTCCCAGGTGTTGCACGTCACCGGGCGGGGCGGGAGGTCCCGGGTGGCGAGCGAGCGGCGCACCACGGTGTGGAAGCCGCGGCTCGCCGCGGTGAGGCCCTCGCCGTGGACCCCGTGCACGACGGGGGACTCGTGGACGTCGCCCGGGGCCAGCACGACCTCGCCGGGGAGCAGCACCTCGCCGACCTGCACGGCCCGGCGGGCGTCGCCCAGGTCCTCGAAGCGCACCTCGCCGTTGCCGGACCAGGCCAGGTGGACCCCGTGCACCGGCCCGCGGTGCTCGCCGAAGCCCCGGTGCCCGACGAAGGCGACGGGGACGTGGTCGTGGCTCGTGCGGCCCCGCCGGTTCTCCACGACCTGGGTCCCACCGGCCCAGCCCGCACGGGCCGGGGTCATCTCGGCGCACCACCGTCCGTCGAACCGGAGGAGCTCGTCGGCGTCGTGGGGGAGGGGCAGCGTCGTCGCCAGCCGGGCCAGCACCCACGATCGGTCCGACTCGTTGCGCAGCCGGAGCGACACCTGGAGCGTGGCGCCGGCCACCACCGTGCCGGCGAGGACCAACCCGGCCGGCGACCTCGCCTCGAAGGTCAGCGTCGCCCCGTCCAGGTCGCAGCGACCCTCGGTGAAGCGCACCGAGCCGGGCGCGGTGCGCCCGGGCTCGTCCACCGGCCACGCCTCGAGCCCGGGCCGCCCGAGCGGCCCGTCCGCAGCGACCGGGACCAGGGTCAGGGGCACCGGGGTCGCCGTCGCCACGGGTCGGGACCACAGGTCCGCCACGGCGTCGTCGACCTCGCCCGGGTCGGCACCCCAGTGCAGGACCGTGGGCACCGGCGTGGACGGGTCGAGCACGAGGCAGCCGGCGGCCTGGGGTCGACCGTCGGGGGAGGGTTCGGGGCGCAGGACCAGCACGGCGGCACCCTGCCACGTCGCAGCGGGCAGCCCCGGCGGCAGGTGGCTCCCCGCTCGGGGAACGGCGTCGCCCTCCGGTAGCCTCTCGCCACCGTGACCGATCTCGACGCGCCCCGCCATCGCACCGACGCAGGGTCGACCGATGTGTGGTCCGCCCTCGAACCGCACCTCAAGCACGTCGCCAAGCCGGCGCGCTACATCGGCCTCGAGGACGGCGCACCGTCGTCCCCGCCCGCCCCCCACAAGGTGGGGTGGCTGCTGTGCTACCCGGACACCTACGAGATCGGCCTGCCCAACCAGGGCCTGCAGATCCTCCGGGAGATCCTCAACGAGCGCGACGACGCCTGGGCCGAGCGGGGCTACGCGGTGTGGACCGACCTCGAGGCCGTCATGCGCCGCGAGCGGATCCCGTTCTTCTCCGTCGAGCACCACCGGCCGGCGGGCGACTTCGACGTCATCGCGTTCAACCTGTCCGCCGAGCTCGTCTACACCAACGTCCTCAACTGCCTGGACCTGGCCGGCGTGCCGGTCCGCGCCGCGGACCGTGCCGACGACGACCCCCTCGTGGTCATCGGCGGGCACTGCACGTACAACCCCGAGCCCCTCGCCGACTTCGTGGACGTCGTCGTCCTCGGCGACGGCGAGGAGGTCGTCTCCGACGTCACCGAGGTCCTCGCCGAGTGGAAGCGCGAGGGCAAGGCCCCCGGGTCCCGGGCGAACGTGCTCCGGGCCCTGGCCCGGGTCGAGGGCGTCTACGTGCCGTCGCTGTACGACGTCACCTACGACGGCGACCGCCTCGTCGAGGTCGCCCCCCGGTACGCCGACGTCCCCGAGCGGGTCGAGAAGCGCACCGTGGCCGACCTGGGCGACTGGCCCTACCCCAAGGCCCAGCTGGTGCCGCTCACCGAGGTCGTCCACGACCGGCTCAACGTCGAGGTCTTCCGGGGCTGCACCCGGGGCTGCCGCTTCTGCCAGGCCGGCATGATCACCCGCCCGGTGCGAGAGCGTCCCGCCGAGCAGGTCCGGACCATGATCGACGAGGGCCTGCGACGCACCGGCTACGACGAGGTCACCCTGACCTCGCTGTCGACGGCGGACTACTCGGGCATCGAGCAGACCGTCTCCGACGTCATGGACCTCGACACCGGCTGCGACCAGCCCATCACGCTCGGCCTGCCCAGCCTCCGGGTCGACGCCTTCACCGTCGGCCTCGCCAACAAGATCCAGAACGCCCGCCGCACCGGGCTCACCTTCGCCCCCGAGGCCGGCACCTGGCGCATGCGCCAGGTCATCAACAAGCTCATCCGCGAGGAGGACCTGTACGGCGCCGTGCACTCCGCCTACAGCCAGGGCTGGCGGCGGATGAAGCTGTACTTCCTCACGGGGCTCCCCACCGAGACCGACGAGGACACCCTCGGCATCGCCGAGCTGGCCCGCAACTCCGTCGAGCTCGGCCGGGAGTTCCACAAGAACCCGAGCGTGACGGTGAGCGTCGGCGGGTTCGTCCCCAAGCCGTTCACCCCCTTCCAGTGGTTCGGCCAGAACACCGAGGTCGAGCTGCGCCGCAAGATCGACCTGCTGCGCGACGCCACCCGCAGGATGCGCGGCGTGCAGCTGAAGTGGCACGACCCGCGGGCCAGCGTGGTCGAGGGCATCCTGTCGCGCGGCGACCGCCGCCTCGGCCCGGTGATCGAGGACGTCTGGCGGGCCGGGGGCACCTTCCAGGAGTGGTCCGAGCACTTCGTGCTCGACCGGTGGATCGACGCCATGCACGCCCACGGCCTCGACCCGGACTGGTACGTCCACCGGCACCGCACCGAGGACGAGGTCCTGCCCTGGGACCACCTGTCCGCCGGGCTCCACAAGGACTTCCTGTGGATGGACTGGACCGACGCCCTCGCCGAGGTCGGCCTGCCCGACTGCCGGTGGACCCCCTGCTACGACTGCGGCGCGTGCACCGGCTACTCCATCGAGCACGTCGTGGCCTCGGCCACGCCGCCCGCCGGCGGCAGCCAGGGCACCGGCGTCGACCTGGGCAGCGGCCACAGCGTCCCCGTCGAGCTGACGCCGCGCATCCCCTCGGGCGCGCCCGGGAGCGGGTCGTGAACCCGCGCACGGCATGACGCCGCCGCGCAACGAGCGGATCCGCATCCGCTTCGACAAGTACGGGCGCATCCGCTTCACCAGCCACCGCGACGTGGCCCGCATCTGGGAGCGCACCCTGCGCCGCCACCGCGTGCCCGTCTCCTACAGCGAGGGCTTCTCGCCCCGGCCGCGCCTGCGCTTCGGGCTCGCCCTCGCCACCGCCCACGAGTCCCACGGCGAGTACCTCGACGTGGACCTCCCGCCCGGCACCCTCGACGGGTCGGGCGACGGGCCGCACCTCGACCTCGGCGGCCTCGCCGAGGTCGTGAACCCGACGTTGCCCGACGGCATGTCCGTCCAGGCCACCGACACCGTCGCCCCCGGCACCCCGAGCCTGCAGGAGGCCGTCGAGTCCTGCACCTGGCTCGTCGAGGTGCTCGGGGCGTCACCGGACCGGGCCGACGACCTCGTCGGTCGGGCCCTGTCCGCGCAATCGCTACCGGTCACCCGTGCACGGAAGGGCAAGGAGGTCACCGACGACATCCGCCCCGCCGTGCACGCCCTCCGGGTCGCAGACCCCGACGAGCTCCCTGCGGGCGCCACCTGGCTCCCGCAGGGGATCTTGCTCCGGGCCGAGCTGGGCACGCACCCGCGCGCCTGCCGGCCCGCCGAGCTGCTCGCCGCGGTCGACGGGACCCTCGAGGAGGGCCGGGTGGTCCGGCTCCACCAGTGGACGACGGTCGACGGCGTCCGGCGCGAACCCGTCCCCCTGGACCAGGCCCCGGCCGGTCCCGCGGGGGACGACGGCATCGCCCGGTCGTCGGCCGCGCACGCCCAGGCGCGTGCGTCATGAGAAGGGACTCCCACCATGTCCGACACCCAGCACGGGTCGTCGACGCCGGCAGAGCAGCGCCCCCCGCGGGCCGCCGGACCGGCTGACCAGCACACCGGCGGCGCCGCCGCCGGATCCGACAAGCCCCGCATCGGGGACACGCGCCCGGCCCCGGGCGCTCCGACCGCCGACGGCGGCCCGTCGGGCGACGGCCCGGCCGGCGGCTCCGGTCGCGGCCGGAGCCGGAACCGCAACCGGAACCGCAACCGGAACGGCGACCGGGACGGTCGACCCGCCGACGGCGGGCGCGACCGTGCCCCGGCCGCGACGGCGACCCCCGATCGATCCGGGGACCGACCCGGCGCGAACGACGGCGAGGGCGGCGGCGACGGGGGAGGGGGCCGGCGTCGGCGCCGCCGTGGCCGTGGCCGCGGCCGCGGCGGCCAGGGCGGCTCCGCACCCGTCGAGCTCGGCACCGACATCGAGGGCGTCGAGCTGGACGAGGCCCAGCTCGAGGCGCGCCGCGGCAAGCACCGCGACGGCAAGCCCGTCGGCCGCTACCTGATGGCCGTCCACAAGACGGCCCGGGTCACGCAGATCGCCATCCTCGAGGGCCGCCAGCTCATCGAGCACCACGTCGCCCACCCCGCCGACGACGTCAGCCAGATCCACGGGAACATCTACGTGGCCAAGGTCGCCAACGTCCTGCCCGGCATGGAGGCGGCCTTCGTCGACATCGGCACGCCCAAGAACGCGGTGCTGTACCGGGGCGACGTCACCTACGACCCCGACGACGTCGAGGGCGGCGGGAAGCCGCGGATCGAGGACGTCCTCAAGGCCAAGCAGACCATCGTCTGCCAGGTCACCAAGAACCCGATCGGCGTCAAGGGGGCCCGCCTCACCCAGGAGGTGAGCCTGCCCGGCCGCTTCGTCGTCCTCGTGCCGAACTCGGGCACCTACGGGATCTCCAAGCGCCTGCCCGACGAGGAGCGCAAGCGGCTCCGCAGGATCCTCGACGGCGCCAAGCCGGCCGAGCACGGCGTGATCGTGCGGACGGCGGCCGAGAACGTGACGGCCGAGGAGATCGAGGCCGACGTCCAGCGCCTCGTGGCCCTGTGGGACGAGATCGACGCCAAGGCCAAGCAGACCGTGGCCAAGGGCGGTGCGCCGGCGCTGCTCTACCGCGAGCCCGACATGGCCGTGCGGGTCATCCGCGAGGAGTTCTCCAAGGACTACCGGGCCGTCGTCATCGACGACGAGGAGCTCTACCGAGACGTGGCCGGCTACGTGTCGGGCCTCATGCCCGCCCTCGCCGACCGCGTCCAGCACTACGACGCCGCCGCCGAGGGGCTCCCGCTCTTCGAGCGCCACCACGTCCACGAGCAGCTGCACCGGGCGCTCGACCGCAAGGTCTGGCTGCCCTCGGGCGGCTCGCTGATCATCGAGCACACCGAGGCGCTGACCGTCATCGACGTCAACACCGGCAAGAACGTCGGCAAGGACTCCCTCGAGGACACCGTCTACCGGAACAACCTCGAGGCCGCCGAGGAGATCGCCCGCCAGCTGCGCCTGCGCGACATCGGCGGGATCATCGTCATCGACTTCATCGACATGGAGGTGAAGAAGAACCGCGACGACGTCTCCCGGGTCCTGCGCGAGGCGCTGGCCAGGGACAAGACCCGCACGCAGGTCTTCGACATCTCCGAGCTCGGCCTGGTCGAGATGACCCGCAAGCGGATCGGCGAGGGCCTCCTCCAGGGCTTCACCCAGGAGTGCGAGACCTGCGCCGGTCGTGGCGTGGTGCTCGACCAGGAGCTGCTCGAGGGCTGAGGGGAGGGGGCTCGGGGCCACCGGCTCCGCCGGGTTGGTCGCACGACGTGCCCCGCCCTACGATGTCGGACTCTATGTACGCAGTCATCGCCACCGGTGGGAAGCAGCACCGAGTCGCCGAAGGCGACGTCCTCGAGGTCGAGCGCCTCGGGGCCGCCGAGGGCGATTCGGTGGAGCTCCGACCCGTCCTCCTCGTCGACGGCGAGACCGTCCTGTCCACGCCCGACGCCCTCGGGGGCGCGTCCGTGACCGCCCGCGTCGTGGGCGAGGCCAAGGGTCCCAAGATCAACGGCTTCACCTACAAGAACAAGACGAACAACCGTCGTCGCTGGGGCCACCGCCAGAAGTACACCCAGATCGAGATCACCGGCATCAGCCGCTGATCGACCGAGTCCGAGAGGTCACCTCATGTCCAAGACCAAGGGCGGCGGTTCCACCCGGAACGGCCGAGACTCCGAGTCCAAGCGCCTCGGCGTGAAGGCCTTCGACGGCACCGCCGTCACGGCCGGCTCCATCCTCGTGCGCCAGCGCGGCACCAAGTTCCACCCGGGCCGCAACGTCGGCAAGGGCGGCGACGACACCCTCTTCGCCACCGCCGACGGCGTGGTGAAGTTCGGGTCCCGCCACGGCCGCAAGCTGGTGGACATCCTCCCCGCCGAGTGAGCGCCGGCGCTCCGGCGCCACCCCGATCACGACGACGACCCGGGCACCCGTGCCCGGGTCGTGTCGCGTCGATGGGCAGTTCGCCCTATGTACGTAGAGCGCGGAGAATCCTACGCTTCGTGCTGTGCGTCCGCTCCGCCTGATCGTCGTCGACGACCACGAGGCCGTGGCCGCGTCCTTCGTCCACGCGCTCGGGACGTGCCCCGACCTCCGGGTCCTCGCTGCCGCCAGCTGCGTCGACTCCGCCGTCGAGCTGCTCCGCCGGCACCGCCCGGACGTCGCCGTGGTCGACCTCCTCCTCGGCGAGGCCCGCGCCACGGCCCGCTTCGACGAGCTGCGGGCGGCGAGCCCCGGCACGGCGCTGCTCGTGGTGACCGGCTGGCCGTCGGTCCACGACCTGGAGGAGGCCTTCTCGGCCGGGGCCTCCGGCTTCCTGTCCAAGGCGCGCACCCTCGACGAGCTCGCCGACGCCGTCCGCCGCACCGCATCGGGCGAGGTCGTCGTCGACCCGTCCCTCGTCGGCGAGCTCGCCGCCCTCGCCTCGGCCTCCCGCGGCGCCCGCCTCGACCTGGACGACCTGCGGATGCTCCGGCTGCTCGCCGACGGCGGCAGCACGGAGGAGGTCGCCGAGCGGTGCTACTGGAGCCCGCACACCGTCCGGGCGCGCATCGCCGCCGTGGAGGCGACCCTGGGGGCCTCCTCCCGTGTCGAGGCGGTGCGGGAGGCCGAGCGTCGTGGCCTGATCAGCCCGACGCCACCGGCAGCGCTGGCTCGCTGACGGCGACGTCGACGGTCGCCGGCTCCCGGGCGGCCCCGAGGCAGGCGTCGGCGATGCCGGCGACGAGGGCGTCGGGCAGGAACGGCTTGGCCAGCACGGCGACCGGTCCGATGCCCGAGGGCGCCGCGACGTGGGCGCCGGACACGACCAGGACCGGCGGGACCCCGTCGCCGAGGGTCTCGTGCAGCGCGGCCGCCAGTGCCGTGCCGCGACCCGCCCCGAGGCGCTGGTCGGTGACCACGCACCGCACCGCGCCGGGGTCGGCCAGCACGACGCGCAGCGCGGAGCCGGCGTCGCGGCACCCGAGGTTGGGGATCCCGGCCCGGTCGAGGATCCGCCGCTCGACGTCGAGGACGTCCTGGTCGTCCTCCACGACGACCACGACGCCGCCCCGGCCGGCCCCGCCCGCCGGGGGAGCCGTCGGGGCGGGCCGCCCCTGGCCGGTCACCGGGGTCCGGGTCGGTGCCGGGGTCCGGTCCGGCGGCGTCGGGCGGCTCGCCACGGCGCACCCGTGGCTCGCGACGAGCGCGCGGTCCCGGACCTGGAGGTCGAGCCCGAGGGTCCCCGCCAGGGCGACGGCGTCGCGGCCGTCGACGTCGTCCACGTGGACCGCGTCGAGAACGCTGCGGACGCTCGGGGAGGCGCCGGGGCGCACCGCGTCGATGACCAGGTCCCACGCCGCCGCGCACGACGGGCACAGGGGCCGGGCGTCGGGGTCGGCGTCGAGCGCCGTCGCCGCGCCCAGGGACCGGGCCCAGGCCCGGTCGGGGGTGACGGGCGCACGGCCGGCCAGGAGCCGAGCCTGGAGCGAGCGGACCTCCTCCACGGCCTTCGTCACACCCCGGCGGACCAGGGCGTCGACGTCGGTCCCGGCCTCTGCCGGAGGGCGGATGCCGAGGGCGACGTGGGCCACCGTCAGATCCTGGATCGCGCCGTCGTGGAGCTGGCGGGCGAGCACCCGGCGGTGCTCCGACAACGCCTCGACGATCGGTCGGGCGCGCTCGCCCTGTG
Organism: uncultured Acidimicrobiaceae bacterium; assembly: GCA_964497795.1. Classification (GTDB taxonomy): domain Bacteria; phylum Actinomycetota; class Acidimicrobiia; order Acidimicrobiales; family Salinilacustritrichaceae; genus Salinilacustrithrix. The sequence continues at coordinate 14,632 of CAZCEZ010000032.1, forward strand.
GGCAGCGTTCGGTGCTCATCGCTCGGATCCCCCATCGTCCGCTCGTTGCGTAGTACAAACAGTACAATACGTGCAGACGTGAGGGAGGTGGCACGTGTGGCGAAGGTCCTGGAACCGGTCCGGGTGGTGATCCTCGAGGACCACGAGATGGTCGCCGACGCCCTCGCGCTGTCCATCGGCTCGACGCCCGACCTCGAGGTCGTGGCCGTGGTCCACGACCTGGACGGCGCCGTCGCGGCCGTGGGCCGGCACCGTCCGGAGGTCCTCCTCGCCGACCTGCGGATCGGGACGTCCGAGGTCACCACCGCGACCGACGAGCTCCGCGACGCCTCCCCGGACACGGCGCTCCTCGTCGTCACGGGGTGGGCGACCGAGCGCGTGCTGGACGACTGCCTCGACCGGGGAGCCGCCGGTCTGCTCTGCAAGCAGCAGCCGCTCGACGAGATCCTCGCCGGCATCCGCCGCGTGGCCGGCGGCGAGGTCGTGGTCGCACCCGCGCTGCTGCCGGCCCTGCTGCGGCGGTCCCGGGGCGACCGGGGTCCGGACCGCGCCGCGCCGTCTGCCCGCGAGCGGGAGGTGCTCGTGCTCCTGGCCGACGGCCGCTCGACCGAGGGGATCGCCGAGGCGCTCGGGATCTCGGTGAACACGGTCCGCAACCACGTGCGGTCGCTGCTGCAGAAGCTCGGCGTCCACAGCCGGCTGGAGGCCGTGAGCGAGGCCCGCCGCCGGGACCTGCTGCCACCGAGCCCCCGAACCGGTGGCTGAGGCGTGCACGCACCCCCCGACGGCGAGGTGCTCGAGCACCTGCAGCGCTTCGCCGACGTCGGCTTCTGGGAGCTCGAGCTCGGCTCGGGTGACGTCTACTGGTCCACGCAGGCCTTCGCCGTCCTCGGCCTGACCGAGGCCTCGCTCGAGGGCTTCCTGGCGTCGGTCCACCCCGAGGACCGCGCCGTCGTCGATGCCGTGACGCGGCGCGTGGTCGAGCAGCCCGGCCCGTACCGCCTCCGCCATCGCACCAGGGATGGTCGGCGGACGCTGCTCCACCGCCTCCAGTCCGTGGGAGGACCCGACGGGCGCCCGGTGCGACTGCTCGGGGTGGTGTCGGACGTGTCGGCGGAGGCGGGGCTCGAGGCGCGGGCGGCGGCATCCGACGCGGCCCGGCTGACGGGTCTGCTCGCGGCCAGCGCCACCCACGACCTGAAGAACGTGCTCGGGGTGGTGGCCGCGCAGGCGAACCTGGCCCTCGACGCAGCCGAGGGGGGCCGGATCGACCTGGAGGCGCTCCGTGCGATCGAGCGCACCGCCGGGCGGGGCATCGAGATCGTCCAGGACCTGCTCCGGGTGGGGCGGAGCGAGGCCGAGCCGGCCGCAGTCGACGTCCGTGACGTGCTGGTCGGCCTCGAGGCCGTGGCCCGGCAGCTCCTCGGACCCGGTCGGCGCCTGTCGCTGGCGCTGCCGACGGTCCCGACCCCCGTGCTGGTCCACCGGGCCGGGCTCGAGCGAGCGCTGCTGGACCTGCTGGTGAACGCCGGCCAGGCCCTGCCCGACGGCGCCGGCCACGTCCACGTCTACGCACGTCGTGAGGAGCCCGCCGCCGCCGAGGGTGCGACCCGTGGTCCCGAGGTCGTGGTCGGCGTCGCCGACGACGGACCGGGCATCGACCCCGACCGGCTCGGCTCGCTCGCCGAGCCCTTCGCCAGTGGCCGGGCCGACGTCGGCGGATCGGGGTTGGGGCTGTTCGCCGTCGACCGCTTCGCCCGGGAGGCGGGCGGCGTGCTCGCGATCCGCAACACCCCGACCGGGGGCGCCGAGGTCGAGCTCCGCCTTCCGGCCGTCGTCGGGGCCCGGACCCGTCGACGTCGGACGCCGGTGCGGCTCGTGGTGCTCGGTCGGCGTCCACCGGCGGGGATCCCGAGCTCGGTCCAGGTGGTCCACCCCGCCGGCACGGGCGACGCCGTGGCCGTGCTGTCGACCGAGCCGATCGACGCCCTGGTGCTCGACGAGCCCGGTGACCGTCGGTGGGTGGCCATCGAGCACGAGGCGGCCTACCTCGGGGTGCCGGTCCTCGCCCGACGGGACGTCGACCGGGTCGGGTGGGACGACGCCGACGCGGTGCGGGGCCTGCTCGGCCGCTGACGCCGTCATCGGGTCCGCCCGTGCGCGTCGGGGCCCGCAGCGAGCCACGTCTCCGTCCAGCGCCGAGCATCCTCCGGGCAGGGCGCGAGCCCGTGCGACGGGTTGACCCGCCCGGTGAAGACCAGCTGCACGCAGTCGGCCCACGCCTCGGCGGGGTCGGCGCTCCCTGCGGGTGCGGGCCACCCCTCGGGGGCGGCCCCGGCGAAGCGCTGCGTGCCCCAGCCGAAGGCCACGAGGTGACCGACCTCGTGGGCCAGGACGTCGGCGAGGTGGGCGTCGGAGCCGTCGGCGTGGGTGGTGCCGACCTCGATCAGGCCGTCGCCGTGGGCGAAGGAGGTGGCCCCGGGGATGATCTCGATCCGGGGGGACGTGGCGGCGAGCCACGCCGGCGGGACGGCGCCGCGCAGCGCATCCTCCACCCGGTCCCGGCGTGACGCAGCCGGGACCGGCGCAGGCGGTGCGGGTGGGGTCGGCGCCGTCTCGGGCGGTGCCGGCGCCGGTGCAGCCCCGGTCGGTGTCGCCGTCGGCGTCGCGCTCGCCGGAGCGGTGGGGGCCGGGGCCGTGGTGGCGGGGACCGTGGTCGCCGGCGGTGCGACGTCGAAGGACCCGATCACGACCGAGGTCCTCGGGTCCGCGGCCGGGACCACGTCCGACGCCGGGGCCACGGCGGCCGAGGGCGTCGGTGGCTGCACGGTGGGGTCCTGGCCGGCCACCCCGAGGGGGAGCGGTCCGCCGGCCAGTGCGACGGCGGCGGCTGCGGCGAGGAGGGTGAGGTCGGCGACGAGGAGGGTGCGGAGCGATCCGGTTCGGGGCATGCCCTGGTGATCGGGTCGACCGCCGTGCGTCCCTCAGGTCCCGACGGCCACCGCACCCCGGTCCGTCGGTCCCCCTCGCCCCGGTCCGCCCGCGGGCGTCCGCGTGGTCACGTCGTCGGGCGCGCGTGGTCCACCTGGACCACCGCCCGGGCTCGGGTCAGTGGGCGTCGAGGCCGATCGGCAGGCGTGCGGGGTCCCAGCCGAGGTTCCGCACGGCCCGGTCGTGGGCGAAGCGGTCGGTCATGCCACCCACGAAGGTGACGGCCTCGCGCACCGGGTCCCGGTCGTCGACGGGTCGGCCCTCGGCGGCGAGGCGACCGGGGTCCTCCACGTACCACTCGACGAGGGCCCCGAGCAGCGAGTGCACGGCGCGGGCCTGCCGCCGCGACTCGTCGCGCAGGTAGATCCGGGAGTAGTTGAAGCGACGGAACGCGGCCAGCGCCTCCGTCGTCGCCTCGTCCATGCCGACCGTGCCCGAGGCCACGGTGGTCCGGGCCAGGGCCTCGACGAAGGTGGCCAGCTGGCGACGCCGCTCGGTGCCGCAGCGGGCCGCGACCTCCTCGGGGAGCTGGTCGGGCGTGACCACGCCGGCCAGGACGGCGTCCTCGAAGTCGTGGCACAGGTAGGCGATGCGGTCCGCCCAGGACACGACCTCGCCCTCGGGCGTCGCGGGGGCCGGGCGCGACCACGAGTGGTTGCGGATCCCGTCGAGGGTCTGGGCGCACAGGTTCAGCGGCTCCAGCACGACGTCGGCACCCCAGGTGGCGTGGTCGTAGCCCTCGGTCACGAACGGGGCCAGCGCGTCCTCGGAGGCGTGGCCGAAGGGCCCGTGCCCGCAGTCGTGGCCGAGCGCGATGGCCTCGGTGAGCGCGACGTTCAACCGGCAGGCCCGGGCCACGGAGGCCGCGACCTGGGCGACCTCGAGCGCGTGCGTGAGGCGGGTCCGCTGGTGGTCGTCGGGGAACACGAAGACCTGCGTCTTGCCGGCCAGGCGCCGGAACGCCGTGCCGTGCACGATCCGGTCCCTGTCGCGCTCGAAGCAGGTGCGCAGCGGATCCGGCGCCTCCTCGACGGCCCGGTCGCCCGCCCCGCGGGCGCGGGTCGCGCCCGGGGCGAGCTCGTCGTCCTCGCGCGCCTCGCGGTCCTCGCGCACGGCGAGGGTCACGTCGCCCACTCCCGCGTGGGTGTCCTCGTGGGCGTGGCGGACCACGCCGACCTCGCCCGACGGCGCCCCCGCCCGGTGGCCGCCGTGGGTGGCGCCCCAGGCCCGCTCGCGCTCGGTGAGCCCGTCCGCGGGCACCGGACCGGCCCCGGGGGTTCGCTCGTGGTCGGGGGACGGGGGCACGGCCCGAGACTGCCATGCACGCAGGAACCGGGCGGGGACGGGTCGCCCTCGTAGGCTCGCCCCGTGTCCCAGTTCGTCGACGAGTGCGGCCTCCACGTCAAGGGAGGCGACGGCGGTGCCGGTTCGGTGTCGTTCCGCCGTGAGGCCCACGTCCCCCGGGGCGGGCCCGACGGCGGCGACGGCGGCGACGGCGGCGACGTCTGGCTCGTCGCAGACCACAACGTGGCCTCCCTGCTGGCCTTCCGCGACCACCCCTTCCGTCGGGGCGAGGACGGCACCCACGGCTCGGGCAAGAAGCGCCACGGCCACCAGGGCCGGGACCTCGTCGTCCCCGTCCCGGAGGGGACCGTCATCAAGGACCAGGACGGCACCGTGCTCGCCGACCTCGTCGCCACCGGCGACCGCTTCCTGGCCGCCGAGGGCGGGAAGGGCGGTCGGGGCAACGCCAAGTTCCTGTCGAACCGGCGCCGCGCCCCGGGCTTCGCCGAGCAGGGCGAGGTGGGGGAGGAGCGCTGGCTGCGCATGGAGCTCAAGCTCCTGGCCGACGTCGCCCTCGTCGGGTTCCCCTCGGTCGGCAAGTCGACGCTCATCTCGGTGATCTCGGCGGCGAAGCCCAAGATCGCCGACTACCCGTTCACCACGCTCGAGCCGAACCTCGGCGTGGTCCGCACCGACGACGGCGTCGAGATCGTCGTCGCCGACCTGCCCGGCCTCATCGAGGGGGCCAGCGAGGGTCGCGGCCTCGGTGACCGCTTCCTGCGCCACGTGGAGCGGGCCCGCGTGCTCGCCGTCCTCGTCGACCTGTCGCCCATGGCGCCGCACCCGCCCGCAGCGCAGGTCGACCTGCTCCTCGGCGAGCTCGCCGACTACGACCCGGTCCTGCTGACCCGCCCGCGCGTCCTCGTCGGCTCCAAGGCCGACCTCGACGACGGCACCCACGACTGGGACGGGATGCGCATCTGCGCGCCGACCGGGGACGGGGTGCCCCAGCTCGTCGGAGCGATGGTCCAGGCCGTCACCGAGGCCCGCGCCCAGCTGCCCGAGCGGGAGGCCTACGTCGTCCACCGCCTCGAGGGCGCCGGCTACGAGGTCGTGCGCGACGACGACGGCGCGTGGGTCGTCCGGGGTCGGGAGGCCATCCGCGCCGTCGCCCTGTCCGACCTGACGAACCTCGAGGCCCTCGACGAGGCCCACCGCCGGCTCAAGTCCATGGGCATCGACCGGGCCCTGGCCCGGGCCGGCGTGCGCGTGGGCGACACGGTGCGCATCGGCTCCCTGGAGTTCGACTACGAGGAGGGCTGAGGCCCCGGCCGGGGCGACGTCACGCCGCCCGGGCCCGGGTCTCCACGATGTCGTGCAGCTCGCGGGCCCGCGTCACGGCCGGGATCACCACGTCGTGGCCGTCGTGCAGCCGCAGCGGCACCCAGAACCCCTCGGCGGCCCGCCGTGCCAGGCACCCGGGGCGGAGGCCGACGAGGTGCGGTGGCGTTGCCCAGCCGGCGATCTGGCTCCACGCGAGGTCGCGCTCCTCCACGACCCGACGGCCCAGCACCTGCAGCCCGAACTCGTCGACCACGACCTCGGGACGGTGCCGGCGCTCCCGGCGCCAGCGCACGACGCGCCCGGCGGCGAGGACGATGACGAGGCCCGCCCACGGCCACGGGACCACCAGGCCGCAGGACGCGGCGAAGGGGACCAGGAGGGCCGGGACGACCCACGACGTGCGCAGGATCGGGAAGCGCGACGCAGCCATGGCCACCATCGTGCCGTCCGGTGCGCGCCCGCAACGGGCGCCCGAGCGCGTCTGCAACAGGATCGCCATCGATCCCCCGATGGCATTCGCCCGCTCCCGGCCCCGTCGGCCAAGGTGTCGTCGTGGAGGCGCAGGTGGCTGCGGGCGACGACCGCAAGATCGTGGTGGCCAAGATCGGGTCCTCGTCGATCACCGGTCCCGACGGGACCATCCAGGACGACGCGATCGCCAAGTTCTCGACCGAGGTCGCCGGGCTCCGGGCCAGGGGCCACCGGGTGATCATGGTGACCTCGGGCGCCATCGCCGCCGGGTTGCCCGCCCTGGCCTTCGAGGCCCGCCCACGCGACGCCGTGACCCTGCAGGCCGTGTCCGCCGTCGGCCAGCACCGCCTCCTCCAAGTCTACGACCGGGCCCTGTCGACCCACGGGCTCGTCGCGGGCCAGGTCCTCCTCGCACCGCTCGACTTCATGGTCCGGGACCAGTACCTGCACGCCCGCTCCACGCTGGGACGGCTCCTCGAGCTGGGCGTCGTGCCCGTGGTCAACGAGAACGACGCCATCGCCGACGACGAGATCCGCTTCGGGGACAACGACCGCCTCGCCGCCCTCGTCGCCCACCTCGTGCGGGCCGACCTGCTCGTGCTGCTCACCGACGCCCCCGGCCTGCTCACCGCCGACCCCCGGTTCGACGCCTCGGCGTCGCTCATCGAGGAGATCCTCGAGGTCGACAAGGGCCTGGAGGCGCTCGCCGGTGGTGCGGGCAGCGACCGGGGGAGCGGGGGGATGGCCTCCAAGCTGGCCGCCGCCAAGATCGCGGCCTGGTCCGGCGTCCGGGCCGTCATCGCCCAGGCCAGCCGGGACCGGGTGCTCGAGGACGCCGTCGCCGGGGTGCCGGGTGTGGGGACCGTCGTCCAGCCCCGGCGGGACCGGCTCCCGGCTCGCAAGCTGTGGATCGCCTTCGCCGTCGGCGCAGACGGCACCGTCGTCGTCGACGACGGCGCCCGACGGGCGCTGACCGAGCGGGGCGTCTCGCTGCTCCCGGCAGGCGTCGTCGAGGTCAAGGGCGGCTTCGACGCCGACGCGGCCGTCGAGATCGCCGGGACCGACGGCGTGGTCTTCGCCAAGGGGCTCAGCCGCTTCGACGCCGCCGGCCTCCGCTCGATCGCCGGGGCCCAGACCGTCGACCTCCCCGAGGGCAGCCCCCACGAGGTCGTGCACCGCGACGACCTCGTCGTGCTCCCGTGACGCTCGCCGCGTCTTCGTCGCTGCGTCAGGCGGTGCCGGTCTGGGTCTCGCCCTCGGCTGTGGGGTCCTCGCCGATCGCCGCCTGGGCGTCCGTGGCGCCCTCCTCGGCGGGGGCCAGACCGAGCTGGGCCTTGATCTCGGCCAGTCGGCTCTGGGCCTCGACGTTCATGGCGGCCTGCTCGACCTCGAGCATCCGGCCCTCCACCGATGCGCCCTGCAGCTCGGACATGCCCTTGGCCTTCGCGTAGCGGGCCTCGACCTTGGTGCGGACCTCCTCCAGGGAGGGGACGTCCTCGCCGACGGTCATCGACAGCTGCGTCATGGCCTTGTTCATCTCCTCCTGCATGTTCGCCTGGTCGATCTTGCCGAGGAGGGCCTGGCGCTCGGAGAGCTTCTTCTGGAGCGCCGTCGAGTTCTGCTGCACGGCGGCCTTGGCCTGCTCGGAGGCCTCGGACGCCTGGTAGTGGAGGGCCTTGAGGTCCTCGACCTCGGACTCCAGGGCGATCATGCGGTTGGCGAAGGACTCGGCGGCCTGGGTGTACTCGGCGGCCTTCGCCGCGTCGCCGGCCTTGGTGGCCTGGTCCGCCATCATCACCGCCTGGCGGGCGTTGGCCGAGACCTTCCCGAGGTCGTCCATGACCCGGTTGAGGCGCATCTCGGTCTGCTTCTGGTTGGCGATGACGTTCGCCGCCTGCTGGGTCAGCCGCTTGTGCTGCTCGTGGGCCTCCGCGATGGCCTGCTCGAGCTGGACCTTCGGGTCTGCGTTCTCGTCGAAGGACCCGCTCAGCCGAGCGACCGTGTACTTCCACCAACGCCTCAGGAGCTTGAACATGGCGACGATGGTAGACGGGGCCCGCGGGCGGGCTGCCCGGATGCTCCCTCAGGGCCCGGTCGCGGGCTCGAACGAGGCGACCACGGCATCGGCCGCCGATGCGGCCTCGGGGAAGTGGTCGTCCATGGTCGGGACCCGCTCGCCCCGCACGCAGGCGTCGGCATCGGCCAGCAGCGCACCGAGCGGCCCCGTCCGCGACGAGATGGCCGCGGCCACCTCGCCGGGCAGGCCGAGGGGCTCGAGGTCCTCCTCGGTGAGGTCGTCGCCCGTCGCGGCGCCGAGCACGGACAGCAGGCCGACGGTGTAGGCGGTGCTGCGCTCGGTCCGGTCGGCGGCGGCCTCGCACAGCGAGGCGCGCAGGATCCCGGTCCGCAGCGTCTCGAGCGGTGCCCGGCTGCCCAGGCCGCGCAGCAGGCTGATGGTGGCGATGCGACGCACCTGGTCCAGACCGAGGTGGACGACGGCCTCGCGGGCCGAGGTGAACCGCCGGCCCGGCGCCACCCACGAGGAGTTCACGAGCGTCAGCACCTGGGCGGTGAGGGAGGCGTCGGTGCTGATGGTCGCGGTGACGGCGTCGAGGTCGGGTTCGGCGGCGTGGAGGAGCCCGACGAGGCGGATGAGGGCCACGCCGACCTCTCCCGGCACCGTCCGCGGGACCAGCTCGGGACGTGCGAAGTAGAAGCCCTGGAGGAGGGTCGCACCGGCGTCGGTGGCCCGTCGTTGGTCGGCCACGGTCTCGACCTTCTCGGCCAGCACGGGGATGCCGCGGCGGGCGAGCTGCTCGATCGTGCACCAGGCCCCGGGGAGCAGGAGGTCGACCTTGACCCAGTCGACGTGCTCGACGAGGTCGTCGTGGGTCGAGCCGACCCCGTAGTCGTCGAGGGCGACCGTGTAGCCCGCGGCCCTGGCTCGGTCGATGATCGGCCGCACGACGTCGCCGTCGGCCTCCTCGAGCACCTCGAGCACCACGCGGTCCGGGGGGAGGACGAGGTGGTGCTCGGCGGTGAGGGAGCGCAGCGGCAGGTTGATCCAGGCGCGGGCGTCGCCGACGACGCTGGCGAGCCCGAGGGTCGCGATCGCCTCGACCATGACCTCGGCGGTCCGACGGGAGCCCTCGGTGACCTGCCCGCGGTGGAGCAGCTCGTAGCCGACGCGCACGTGGTCGAGGTCGAGGATCGGCTGTCGGGCCAGCGCGACGCGCGCCTGCTCCTGCTGGTCCCCCTCCTGCACGACGATCTCCTCGTCCGCGATCGATCGCGGTTGAGCGATCCGCCCGGATCCGGTCAGCGCCCCGGGCGCCCGCCCGACCCGATCAGGGGCAGGCGACGCCCCAGGGGGCCGAGGGCTCCCGCCACGTCCACGCCGAGCGCGCCCGCGCTCAGCAGGTAGACGACGCCGGCCACCCCGAGGACGGGCACCACGGCCACGAGCGCCGGGAGGCCACCGACCACCAGGAGCACGAGGCGGCCGGCTGCGGCGCCGACGAGCCCTGCGGTGAGCAGCGGGCCGAGGCGGCCGCCGCCCAGGTGGACCGGGCCGATGCGCCAGGCCAGCGCCATCCGGAGCAGGGCGAGCTCGACCCAGCCGCCGACGGCCGATCCGAGGGCGATGCCCACGGCGCCCAGGTGGAGGACCGAGGCGCCCGCCGTGGCCGCGGTCTCGGCCCGGATCTCGGTGCCGACGAGCACGAGGCCGTCGAGGGGGAACATCACGAGCAGCGCCACCGCGCTCGACGCCACGACCCGGACGAGGGCGATCCTGGCCGGGGTCCGGGGATCGTCGAGGGCGTACAGGCTCGACTGCAGGAGCCGGGACGACGTCGTGGCCAGCAGCCCGAGGGCGTACGCGGCCAGCACCAGCCACACCAGGCGGGTGTCGTCGGGCCCGAAGCGGCCGCGCTCGAACAGCGCGCCGACCACGAGCTCGCCGAGCGCGACGTACACGACCGCCGTCGGCGCGACGAAGAACGCGACCCGCGCCAGGCCCGACTCCAGCCGCCGGGCCACGGCCCGACGGGCGGCCGCCGATCGGTCGAGGCGCGACAGCTCGGGCAGCTCGGCGGCGGCGACGCTCATGCCGAACAGCGACACGGGCAGCAGGTAGAGCACCTGGGCCGACGTCCCCGCCGCGACCGCCCCGGTCACCAGGAGGCTGGCCAGGAGCAGGTCGAGGTAGCCGGAGAGCTGGACCACGCCCCGCCCGAGCACGACCGGGCCGAGCCGGCGGGTGGCGTCGCGGACGGCACGCCGCCGCCGGTCGAGGCTCAGGCGCAGGTCGGGCACGAGGGCGCGCACCGCGGGCAGCTGGATCCCGAGCTGCGCCGCACCGCCGAGGACGACGCCCCAGGCCAGGCCGTTGGCCAGGGACGCCTGCGTGCTCCCCCCGATGGCCACGGCCACCACCACGACGATCTGGGCCACGTTCCACAGCACCGGGGCGACGTAGGAGAGGAAGAACCGCCGGTGGGAGTTGAGGATGGCCAGGCACCAGGCCGAGAGCACGAGCAGCCCGATGCCGGGGAACATGAGGCGGACGAGGTCGACGGTGAGGTCGAGCTTCTCCGGGTCGTCCCGGAAGCCGGGGGTGAGCAGGATGGTGAGGGGCCGGGCGAGCACCATCCCGACGACGACGAGGGCGGCCGTCGCCGCCGCGAGCAGGCCGGCGACGGCCCCCGCGGTGCGCCCCGCCTCCTCCTCGTCGGTCTCGAGCAGCCGGGCGTACACCGGGATGAACGAGGCCGAGAGGACGCCCTCGCCGAGCAGGTTCTGGAGCAGGTTCGGGATGCGCAGGGCGGCTCGGAAGGCGTCCGCGGCCAGCCCGAGGCCCAGGAAGCCCGCGGTGACGATCTCGCGGACCAGGCCGGCCATCCGGGACAGGGCGATGCCGGCACCCACGGCGAACGCCCCGGCACCGCCGGGCCCGGGGGAGGGGTCGCCGGTGTCGGTGCTGCGATCGCCGGTGCCGGTGCCGCCGGCCCCTCCCACGTCGGTCCCGGTCGGGTCGTCCCCCGTCACGCCGTCCCCGTGGCGCGGCCCTCGCCCGTGGTCTCCTCCAGGGCCTGGCGCAGCGCCTCCATCTCCTGGACGAGGCCGTCGACGTCGGCGCCGAAGCCGCCGAGCTCGTCGACCGAGCCGACCTGCACCGACAGCTCGGCGGCCCGGGCCACGGACTCGTCGAGGCGGGCGTCGAGCAGCTCCAGCCGCGATCGGGCATCCGCGATCGTCGCGTCGAGGCGATCGGCGGACGCGACCTGGGCGCGCAGCGCCTCCGCGGTCCGGGCCAGCGCCGAGCCGGCCGCCCACGGCTCGGCGGCGTCGGCCTCCAGGCGGGCGAGCTCCCGCCGGGCGGCGACGTCGTCGACCGCCGTGCGGGCCTCGACCAGCTGGGCGCCCCGCCGGGCGATGCGCCACGCGGCCTGGACGCCGTCGTCGATGCGCTCCCCGATGTCGGCGAGCCGGTCGCGGATGGGGCCCGGGTCGGCGGCGTCCACGGTCTGGCGGTACCGGACCTGGGCCTTGAGGGCCTCGACCACGAAGCCCCGCCACGGCGCAGGGAGCGTGAAGGGGTCGATGCGCTCCGTCGGCGCCGCCCTCGGCACCGCAGCGAGCACCCGGCCGGCCCAGGCGCCGACGGCGACGACGGGCGCCACGGCCAGGGGGAGCCCGGTGGCGATGACGGCCGCGGCCCCCGCGCCGGCCAGGAGGATCCCCGACGGGGACAGCATCGCCTCGGCCACGGGCGGCGTGAGGAAGCGGTCCTTGAAGGACGGTCGGGCCATCGGCGGCGAGGCTACGGCCCGTGGGCGGCGGGCCGGTGGTTCACGGCCCGGAGCGTGCGCACCCGGTCGGGGCGGGGGCCGACGGTGCACACGTCGATCGGGCTCGTGTCGATCCGGATCCCGGTGCGTGACCGATGTCTCGGATCGGGGCGCTCGCCGCACGGAGCGTGCGGGGGTCCTCCGTCACGTCACCGCTCGGCCACGGGCCGTCCTCGTTTCTGCACGATCTGCTCCAGATCATCGTCGTTCGGGGGCAGGGATCGTGGTGCCATGGCACGAACGGACTAGTCATTGGGCCGGTGAACACCGTTCCTGCCAGCTGAACGACCGAACGAGGGAACCCATGAACCGAATCTCCAAGGTGGCCGTGCTCGGCCTCGCCGCAAGCTTCGCCGTCGTCACCCCGACCTTCGCCGCCAAGGGCGGCGTGGGCCAGGGCGGCGACGCCAACCACGGCCCGAAGGGCTACGAGTCCGGCGACGGCGTCTACACCTACGACTGCCCCGACGCCGACGGCGTCCTCGAGTTCGACGGCGCCACCCTCCTGTGGCCGCCGAACCACCGGCAGGTCGACTTCCTCGCTGCCGCCGACGCCGACGACGACGCCGCCATGGTCACCCTGGTCCTGACCGTCGACGCGTCGGCCTCCGACGAGTCCTTCACCAGCGACGACTTCGGCGGAGACCTCGACGTCAGCGGTGAGGGCCGAGCCGAGACCACGGCGTACGTCGTGCGCGAGCGGGCCGGCTACACCGACCAGCTCGAGGGGCGGGTCTACGAGATCAGCTTCGACGCCACCTTCGACGGCGAGATGTGCGACCAGGAGGGTCCGGTGGACTTCATCGTCCGCGTCCCCCACGACATGCGCAAGGACAACCGGGCGTTCGACGACAACGCCGAGTGGTCGAAGGCCTGATCGCCTCCTGAGGCGAACGGAATCGAGGAACGGGCCCGGCGGCGACGCCGGGCCCGTCCCGTTCTGCACCACGGACCACGATCGGCCACGATGCTCCCGTGACGCGCCGCCCGCTCCTCGTCCTGCTCATGGCGTGCACGCTGCTGACGGGCTGCGCCCGCTTCGGCGACGACCCCGCTGAGGATGCCGGCGACGGCCTCCCCTCGGGTGCCGCCGGGACGCCTGCCGTCGTCGTGCCGTCGACCGCACCGCTCGACGACCCCGGCGCGGGAACGTCGACGACGGTCGACGGTGGAACGCCGACCACGGCGGCCTCCGCGCCGACCACGACCTCGCAGGCCGATCGGTCAGCGACCTCGACGACGGCACCGCCCGCTGCCTCCGCCGGTCCGATGACGTCACGGCTCGACCTCGCCGACCCTGCCGGAGACCACGACGTCACCCGTCGAGCGCCGGACCACGCGGACGGCCGTGCGCTCCGCATCTCGGCGAACGCCGTCGACGTGGCGGTCGAGGTCGACGTCGCGGCGGCGATCCCGGCGGTCGTGCCCGACGGTGGCGTCCAGGGACTCGGGGTCGACCTGTTCGTCGAGTCCGACAACCCGCGGCTGTCCGACAGCCAGCTCTTCGCCATCGGCAACGCGGACGGGTGGTTCGCCTACCTGACGGTGGGGCGGGACGAGCCCCGGGCGCTGCCCGGGACCTTCACGATCGACGGCTCCACGTTCAGGTTCGAGATCTCGTGGGAGGACCTGCGCCTGCCCGACGGGCCGCTGCGCACCTCCGCGTTCGTCGACTACTCCCGCCGTGGCGACCTGGTGAACGTCATCGGCGACGACCGCCTCCCCGCCTCGGGCACCGCGGACGTCGCCCGCTGAGCGCCGGCGCTCAGAAGTTCGAGACGACGGCGGTGAACACCTTGGTGATCGACCGGGGGTCCGAGGCGTCGTAGACGGCACCGTTGGACGCCTCGGCGATGCGGCGCAGGACGGTCAGGTCGGCATCCGCGCCGTAGGCGATGGGGAACACGCGCACGGGTCGGCTCGTCGTGCCCTCGGTGCCGGCCGTGAGGGCCGCGAGGAGCGCGTCGAGCTGCTGGCCGTCGTCGCTGCCCACGCCGTCGTCGTTGCGCCCGTCGGTGAGCAGGACCATGGCGTTGATGCGGGCGGGGTCGTAGCCCTCGGCCAGCGTCTCGTAGGTCTCGCGGGTCACGTCGTAGAGCGGGGTGCCGTTGAGCGGGACGAGGTTCCGGATGGCGGTGGCGAGCGACTCGCGCACGTCGCCGACCCGGGCGAGGGGGACCACGTCGACGAACGTGGCCCCCTCGGCCGAGAGGTCGGTGGTGAAGATCCGCAGGCCGATCTCGTCGTCGTCCTTGAACTCGTCGAGCGCGTCGACGGCGGCGGCCTGGGCCAGGTCGAGCTTGGTCTCGAAGCCCTCGCCCCCGGCCCGCTCGCCCATGGAGCCGGACACGTCGATGACGAGGGTGACGCGGGCCCCCTTGCGCTGGGACGACCAGGCGTCGAGGACGTCGACGAGCACCGCGGGCTCGGGCACCTCGAGCAGCGTCTGGGGCTGGGTCGGGTCGACCCCGTTCGAGGCGTCGACGGGGGAGTCGACGGCGACGTCGGGGTTGCCGGGTCGGAAGCCGAAGTCGAGGACCTTGGCCTGGTTCTCCGGGCGCTGCACGAACTCGACGAAGGCCCGGGCCGCGACCTGCTCCTCGGGCGACACCCAGTCGGCGTCGAGGACGATGAGCGGGTTGTCCGAGTAGAGCGTGCCCTCCTCGGGGTAGATGGCCACGAGCGGGACGCGGGGCGGTCGGGGCTGCTCGCCCTGGTCGAGGCGCCCGTCGGGGTTGCCCTGGTTGTACTGGATCACCGACACCTCCTCGACGGCCGCGGCGGAGGTGTAGGCGTAGGGGTTGCCGCGCTGGTCGGCCCGGTACCAGTTGTTCAGGAAGGTCAGGGTGGTGTCGCCGTAGTGGACGACGGCGGACTCCACGTCGGTCCCGTACTGGATGACCTCGGGCCGGCGCAGGTCCTCCTCGGACAGGCCCTGGCCCTTGCCGGCCGCCGCGTAGGTCTGGGCGATCAGCGCGGACAGGCCGGAGGTGGAGAAGTTCGGGTTGGTCTTGCCGAGCCGGAACGCGCCCCACTCCGGGTGCCCGAACTCGCCCCAGCCCTGCTGGGAGCGGGCCAGGCCGAGCACGTCGCCCCAGCCGAGGGGCTCGTCGGGCCAGCCGAGGGCCTCGGCCATCGGGCGGGGCATGGCGATGACCAGCGGCGTGAGCATGAACGGCGTGGCCTCGTTCGCGATCGGCTCGCGACCGGAGGCCTCGTAGCGCTGGTTGAGGACCGCCTGCCAGGCCGAGGACGCCGGCGACCAGAGCACCGGGCGGGGGCCCTCGGCGTCCTCGTCCCAGCCCCGGTCGAGCAGCTGGGCGGCGCCGCCGGACGCCTTGGATTGCACCGCGACCTGGGCGCACGTGGCCTCGCCGTCGACCTCCACGGTGGCGAGGTCGCTGTCGTTGAAGTCGGCGGCCAGGTCGGTCAGCAGGTCGATCTTCTCCGAGGACACCGATGCGTCCACGATCACGCACCGGTCGCGGTCCACGACGATGCCGCCGTCGTCGTCGAAGGACAGGTCGCTGCCGTCCCCGCCGACCGAGCAGGCCGCGCCGAGCAGGCCGAGGGCGACCACGGCGGCGGCGGGCAGGCGACGGGAGCGCCGTGGGACGGTGGTGTGGGTCACGGAGGGGTCCTCTCGGGTGGGGGCCGTCACCGGCCCTCGTTCCAGACGGTGCGGATGGCGGCGAGCACCCCGCCGGGGGGCGCGTCGGCGGGCGGCTCGAGCAGGTCGTCGTCGGGCGGCGGGAACCCGGGCACGGTCCACCCGGCCTCGGCCAGGGCGGCGCCCAGGTCGTCGGCCACGCCGCCGGGCAGGTCGGCGCCGGCGGGGACGAGGGCCACGACCTCCACCTGCCAGACGAGGTCGACGTCGGTGACCTCGAGGGTCCCGAAGCTGGACGCGGTCTGGGTCGCCCGGGTCCCGACCGTCGCCGCCGCCGTGGTGTCGCCCGGCCCGCGGGTGCGCATCCGGGTGAGCGGATCGCCGTCCTGGGCGGCGGCGAGGCGGGCGGCCAGGTCGCGGAAGGTGGCGTCGAAGTCGTTGGAGGCGACGTCTCGGCGGCCGGTGAGGGCGGCGACCTGCGAGGCGGCCACGGGGAGGCCGAGGGCGGTGTCGACGTCGGGCCCGCGGAGCACGACCCGGTCGCCGCTCGGGAGCGCGACGCCCGACGCCTCGGCCAGGCAGCGGGCGTCGACGTCGGTGCAGCCGCGGTCGCGCAGCGCAGCCGCCCGGTCGGCCCAGACCAGGGTCCGGACGGCGTCGCGCCCGAGCGGCGCGCTCACCGAGAACAGCGGGTCGAGGCCGAGCCGGTCGCGCTCCGCGACGACGAGGTCGGCCCAGGCCCGCGTCGTGATCCAGGCCCGGCCGCCCAGGTCGTCGGCGAGCCCGGCCTCGAGGAGGCGGTCGGCCGTGGTGCCGGCGCGGGGGGTGGCCACGACGTCGAGCCCGGCGGCCCGACAGACCTCGGCCAGGTCGGCGGCGCACACGAGCCCCGCCCGGTCGCCGTCGACGGCGTCCGACCCGTCGGCGTCGACGGGGGAGCCGTCGCCGCCGCCGCCGAGCGCGCCGCGCAGGACCAGCGCCGCCACCACCATCGCCACCGCCCCGAGGAGGGCGCCCACTCGCCTCATGTGCCGGCGAAGGGTACCGGTCGCCCGTGACCCGGTCCGCCGGGCGCGTTCAGGGCGCGCCCGGCGCGACGTCGCCCCGACCGCCGGCGGCGGCCACGACCTCGGCGGGGGAGGGCACGTCGTCGGCGACGAGGGCCCGCAGGTCGTCGTCGGCCAGCTCGGCCCCGCCGCCCTGGGCGTCGACGAGGCGCGACGCCTGGCGGACCACGGCCTCCTCGAACACGTTGCGGGCCAGGCGGCCGTTCCCGAAGCCCTCGTCCCGGGGCACGGCGTCGATGGCGGCCCGCACGGATGCGAGCGCCTCGGGCGTGGGCTCGTAGCCACCGGACGAGCAGCGCATCTCGAAGATCCGGACCAGCTCGTCGGTCGTGTAGTCGGGGAAGTGGATCGTCTTGGGGAACCGCGACCGGAGCCCCGGGTTGGCCCCGACCAGCTGGGCCATCTCGCCCGGGTACCCGGCCATGACGACCACGACGGAGTCCCGGCGGTCCTCCACGAGCTTGACGATGGTGTCGATCGCCTCCCGCCCGAAGTCGGACTCGCTGCCCCGGATCAGCGAGTACGCCTCGTCGATCAGCAGCAGCCCGCCGTCGGCCCGGTCGAACACCTCGGTCACCTTGGGCGCCGTCTGGCCGACGAAGCCGGCGACGAGCCCGGACCGGTCGACCTCGACCAGGTGGCCGTGGGACACGACGCCGAGCGACCGGTAGATCTCGGCCAGCAGCCGGGCCACGGTCGTCTTGCCGGTGCCGGGGTTGCCGGTGAAGACGAGGTGGCGGGACTGGTCGATCACGGGCAGTCCCCGCTCGGCCCGCAGCAGCTGCACGCGGGTGAGGTCGGCGACGCGCTCGACCTCGACCTTCACGGCGTCGAGGCCGATCAGCTCGTGCAGCTCGGCCAGGACCTCCTCCACGGGCCGGGCCGGGGGCAGCTCGGGCCGGTCGGTCGCCGGGGACGCGTCTGCGGTCGCCGCCGCGACCGGCGGAGGCGTCCCGACGTCGTGGGCCGCGTCCCGGGTGCTGGTGCCCCGGGTCTCGGCGATCCGGTCGAGCAGCCGTCCCCTGAAGGACTCGATGGCGGCCAGCTCCACGGGCGACGCCAGCTGGTCGATGCTGGCGACCGTGAAGCCGATGCCCACGGCCCGGTCGTAGTAGAGCGACGCCAGCGCCGTGCCCTCCCGGGCGTCCGCGGCGAGCAGCACCTCGGCCAGCTCGGAGGGCTCGTCGAGGAAGGCCTTGCGGCCGACGAGCAGCCGGGCCCGGCGCAGGTCGGCCGGGGTGGCCTTGGCCAGGCTGCCGCCGAAGCGGGGCGCGAACGCGGCGATGAAGGCGGACAGCTCGGCGTCGGTGTGCAGCCCGTCGGCGTCGACGAAGGCCGCAGCGAGGTTGTACGCCTCGACCTGGACGTCGACCTCGAGGGCGGCGGCGTCCACGCCCGACACCCGGGCGCCGAGGTCTGCGAGCCGGGGGCCGAGCGCGTCGCAGAAGGCGGTGACGGCGTCGGCGAGCGCGGGGTCGGGTCGCACGTCCGGAGTCTGCCGCACCCGGGGGCGGACCCCGGGGTGTGCTGCCGGCTGTCGTGGGCGTGGGGCTCGCTCGGGCCGTCCGGGCGGGGTCCCGTAGGCTCGGCCGCCCGACCCGGACGGCCGCACCAGGAGCGACCCATGGCCCAGCCCGACACCACCGACATGCAGGCCCTCGGGGCCCGGGCCAAGGCCGCGAGCCGCGCCCTGGCCATGGCCTCGACCGCGGCCAAGGACGCCGCCCTCCTGGCCGCCGCCGACCTGCTCGTGCAGCGCCGGGCCGAGATCCTGGCCGCCAACGAGGTCGACGTCGCCCGCGAGGCCGCCGCGGGCATGGCCCCTGCGCTGCTCGATCGGCTCCGCCTCTCCGAGGCCCGCATCGAGTCCATGGCCGGCGGGCTCCGCCAGGTCGCCGCCCTGCCCGACCCGGTCGGCGAGGTGACCGAGGGCTGGACCCGACCGAACGGCCTGCGCATCCACAAGGTCCGGGTGCCCCTCGGCGTGGTCGCCATCATCTACGAGTCCCGTCCCAACGTCACCAGCGACGCCTTCGGCCTGTGCCTGAAGTCGGGCAACACGGCGTTCCTGCGGGGCTCCTCGGCTGCCATCGAGTCGAACACGGCCATCGCGGCCGCCCTGCGCGAGGGCGTGGCCAAGGCAGGCCTGCCCGCCGACGCGCTCGTGCTGGTCGAGGACGTGTCCCGCGAGGCCGCCGTCGAGTTCATGCAGCTGCGCGGCGCCATCGACTGCCTGATCCCGCGGGGCGGGCGGTCGCTGATCCAGTCCATCCTCGACAACGCGACCGTGCCCTTCGTCATCGACGGCGACGGCAACTGCCACGTCTACGTCGACGCCGCCGCCGACCTCGACGTCGCGATCGACGTGATCGTGAACGCCAAGACGCAGCGGCCGGGCGTCTGCAACGCAGCCGAGACCCTGCTGGTCCACGCCGACGTCGCCGAGGCCTTCCTGCCCCGAGCCGCCGAGGCCCTGGCCGGCGTCGAGCTGCGGGGCGACGACCGGGCCCGGGCCATCGTTCCGGCCATGGGCGAGGCCACCGACGACGACTGGGCCACCGAGTTCCTCGACCTGGTGCTCGCCGTCGGCGTCGTCGACGACCTCGACGCGGCCATCGACCACGTGACCCGGTACGGCTCGGGCCACAGCGAGGCCATCGTCACCGGGGACCTGGCCGCCGCGGACCGGTTCGCCGCCGAGGTCGACGCCGCCGCCGTCGTCGTGAACGCATCGACCAGGTTCGTCGACGGCGAGGAGTTCGGCTTCGGCGCCGAGATCGGGATCTCGACCCAGAAGCTCCACGCCCGTGGCCCGATGGGGCTGCGCCAGCTGACCACCGAGAAGTTCGTGGTCCGCGGCACGGGGCAGACGCGGGGCTGACGGTCGTCGGCGCCGGCGAGGTTCTCGTCGGGCGCCGCATCGGGTAGTCCTGGAGGGGACCACCACGGGGCGACGGGCGTCACCGTGGTCACAACCGAAAGGAACCCATGGCAGACGACGACCAGAAGGTCGTGTTCCTCGAGCGCGACGTCGCCGAGGAGGTGCTGGACCTCGTGGCCGACCGCCCCGGTCAGGCCGACGAGGACCTGCTCGACGAGGCCATCGAGGCGATCGAGACCGCAGGCGACGGACTGCCCGGCGAGGCCCAGCAGGCCATCGCCCGGGGCGACGCCGTCGCGGTGGGGCTCGACCCGGACGAGGCCGCCACGCTGAAGGTGCTCATCGAGCAGAACGAGGAGGAGGACCCCTCGGCGCTGCGATCCATCGCCTCCACGATGAAGGGCAAGCTCAAGGCCGCGGCCAAGAAGGCCCGCCGCAAGAAGGGCTGAGACCCGCCCGGCACGGCTGCGGCGGAGCCGCAGACGCTGAGCAAAGTTGACCGACCGGTCAAGTGCGCCGGTAGGGTCCGGGGATGGCCGAACCCCGCTTCGACTCCGTCCCCGACGTCCGAGAGCGCCTCCAGAAGGTCGACTACCTCTCCGACGAGGGCATCGCCGGCATCGTCTACCTGGCCGACCGCCTCGGCAAGCCGATCCTCGTCGAGGGCCCGGCCGGCACCGGCAAGACCCAGCTGGCGAAGTCCGTGGCCGAGATGTCGGGCGCCCGGCTGATCCGCCTGCAGTGCTACGAGGGCCTGGACGAGTCCAAGGCGCTCTACGAGTGGAACTACAAGAAGCAGCTGCTCCGCATCCAGGCGGAGGGCAACTCCAGCGACGACTCCTCCGACTGGGACGACCTGTCGGGCGACATCTTCTCCGACGAGTTCCTGCTGACCC
>CAZCEZ010000033.1:0-5002 GCA_964497795.1 uncultured Acidimicrobiaceae bacterium
CCGACCAGTACGTGCCCTACGTCCTGCCCCAGGAGCACGGCAACCACACCGACACGCGCTGGTTCGCCCTCACCGACGCGCCGCTGGACGGCGGTGCCGTGGTGCCCG
Source organism: uncultured Acidimicrobiaceae bacterium (assembly GCA_964497795.1). Classification (GTDB taxonomy): domain Bacteria; phylum Actinomycetota; class Acidimicrobiia; order Acidimicrobiales; family Salinilacustritrichaceae; genus Salinilacustrithrix. The sequence continues at coordinate 109 of CAZCEZ010000033.1, forward strand.
ACGGTGCGGTCGGGCTGCTCGTGTCCTCCACCGATCGGCTCGACCCGTTCGGGTTCTCGGCCCGTCACCACCACGACGCCGACCTGTACGCGGCGACGACCATCGCCGACCTGGCCATGAGCCCGACCATCGAGGTCCACGTGGACGTGACCCAGCGGGGGCTCGGCACCGGGGCCTGCGGCCCCGACACGCTGCCCCCCTACCGGGTGACGGGTGGCCCGGCCCGCTGGTCGTGGGCGCTGCGCCCGCTGCGCCGGGGCGACGACGTGGCGGCCATCGCCCGCGGGCTGCGGGGCGCCTGAGCACGACCCCGGACCGACCCGGCCCGGTCGGCGCCCACCTCGGGCGACCGGCTCGGGACGCGCACGGGCCCCCGCACCACGGGGGTGCGGGGGCCCGCCGGTCGTGGGATCAGCCCCGCGGGGTCCGCTTGGGCTTCTTGTCCTTCCCCTTGCCGGGGCCGTCGCCCGGGCCGCCGGTGTCGTCGCCGGGGCCGCCCGAACCGCCGCCGAGGCCGGCGTCGCACACGTCGCCCACGTCGACGGAGCGGCCGCGCTCGACGCTGACGCCGACCTGGCCGACGATCCCGTCGGCCGTGGTGCAGGTCAGGGTCCACTGCTCGAACTGCCGCTCGGTGGCCTCGCTCACGACGTCGGCCGTGGAGGCCTCCAGCGCGTAGAGCGGGACGACGCCGGCGACGTTCTGGACCCGCAGCGTGTACGTGCCGGCCGGGACGCCGGCGCCGTCGGGACCGGACCAGGCGAGGGCGTTGACCTGGGCGAACTCGTCGGCCCGGGCCACCTCGGCGCCGCTGGGATCGAGCAGCACGAGGGTCATGTTGCGCACCGTGTCGTCACCGGAGGGCACCGTGTGGGTCAGCGTGGCGCTGAGCACGTCGGCCGCCTCGGTCACCTCGAAGGGCGTGTCCGAGCTGACGAAGGGCGGGGCGCTCCCCGTCGTCGACAGCACGTCCTTCGGCTCGCCGAGCACGGCGGCCTTCCGGGACTGGACGAAGGGCCGGGTCGACGGGTTCACGTGGTAGGCGAAGGCGCCGGTCGCCGTCGTCGACATGGTGGTGGCCACCGTGTCGGCCACGAGGGAGCCGTCCCACAGCGGGAACACGCCCGTGCGCTGCAGCTTGAGCACCGCGCCCTCGGGGGCGAGGCCGGTGATGAGCGAGTGCGTGCTGGCGTCGACGGCGTTCTCGAAGGCCTCGAGGAAGGCGGCGCGGTTGCCGCCGCCGACCGAGTCGTGGGCGTGGTCGTCGCCGGCGCAGTCGTCGGCGGTCTCGGTGGTCAGCGACGGCGCGCTCTCCGGCGTCACCGACCGGGCGGCCTCGGTGTCGCCCGTGTACTCGGCGACGACGTCGGCGTAGGGCGGGTGGAACTCGTCGGGCCCGATCTCGAAGGTGTAGCCGTAGCCGCCGGTGGCGTTGTAGCTGTAGTCCTCGGTGGTGCCGGTGGTGTCGTAGAGCTCCCACCCGAACTGGTTGGTGTAGCCGGTCTGGGCGGCCATGCGCTCGCCGAGTGCCTGCATGCCGATGTCGGCGCCCTCGGGGCCCGTGAAGCACTCGTCGGGGGCGAAGCCGGCCGGGCTGCCGTCGGGGGTCAGCGTGGAGGGGGCGACGCCCACGGGGCGCAGGATCAGGTTGGAGAAGGTGTGGTTGCTGATCAGCGTCGTCACCTGGCGGGTCGAGATCAGCGTCCGGATGGCCTGGGTCTCGGGCTCCGAGAAGGGCGCCGGCCCGCGGTAGACGGGGTCGACGGGGTTGTCGCTGGTGCCCGGCCCGCCCCAGAGGGCGCCGTAGTTGCGGTTCAGGTCCACGCCGAGGCCGAAGCCGCCGGGTGAGGCGTAGGCCACGCACGTGCCCGCCGGCTGGGTCTGGCCGTCGACGAGGCGGCAGTTCTTGCGCTTGTAGGCGTTGCCGGGCGTGCCGAGCACGGCGACGTTGCCGCCGAGCTCGCGGAGGTCGACGACGTCGCCCGAGGTGCGGGATGCGTCGTAGCCGTCGGGGTTGGAGACGGGGACGATGATGGCGCGACCCCGCTGCAGGAGGTCGGTGATGCGGGGGTCGGTGCCGTAGCCCTGGACCAGGTCGTGCGCGAACTCCATCGGGAGCTCGGCCGACGGCCACTCGCGGGCGTGGTGGGCGCCGAACATGAGGAAGACCGGCCGGCCGTCCTCGGGTTCGTTCACGCCCTCGCCGATCTCGATGCCGACGAGGTCGCGGCCCTCGACGCTGCGGCCGATGGAGATGCGCTTGGCGATGTCGGGCGCGGCCGCGACGAGGGCGTCGATCTCGGCGGCGAAGTCGTCGAGCACGCGGTAGGTGTCGCGGCCCGAGGGCAGGGCGCTGCGGACGGTGGCGGCGGCGAAGGCCTCGTCCAGCGCGATGCGCTCGGCCTGGCGGGCGAGGAGGTCCGCGATGCGGACGTCGTAGGTGAAGCCGGCCCCGACGAGGGTGGCGACGTCCTCCGCGGAGTGGAGCACCACCTCGACGTAGTCGTGGCCGGCGTGCTCGGTGAGGTCCAGGCCCAGCGTGGTCAGCCGTGCCTTGTCGGCCCTCGTGGGGGTGTCGACGGTCACGAGCTGGGGGGCGAAGGCCTCCTCCAGGACCGGGTCGAGGGTCGTGTCGAGCGCCTGGCTGCTCGGCGCCAGCGCCGTGCCGAGGGCTGCGGCGACGCCGAGGGCGATCAGCGTCCGCGCGCGGCGGCGGGGGATGGGCATGCGAGTGGTCCTCCTCACAAGGGCCGTGTGGGGGCACGGCGGTCGGTCCTGCGCGCCGCGACCGGCGACGGTGCCCGTCGAGTTGCGCACGTCGGGACTTCGGCGGGCGGCGGGTGATCTCCTGCCGATGCCCCTCGGCGGATGCACCGCGTCGTCGGGTGCGCGGGCCGTCGGCTGGCCGCCCCGCTCCGTCCGTCGAGCGCGCAGCACCGCCGGGACGTGGCCCTGTCACCCGCGTCCCGGCGCCGCCGCACAGATCGGCCACGAACCACCATGACCTGCCGAGGACATCGGCAGATCCGCCGGTGACCTTGAGCTCGTGCCGCGTCGCCAGGAGCCTCGGTCCGCGTGGGCGAGGGCGTCAGCGGTGGGCGAGGGCGACCGGTGCGGCGTCGCCGACCACGACGGCCAGGAGCGCGATTCCGGCGGTGGCGGGATCGCCCGCGGCGGCGACCAGCACCGCCACGGACGCCACGAGCGCGAGGTCGGCCCGGCGCGCGCCCGTGGACCGGGCGACGTGGTGGGCGAACCCCACCAGCAGGGCGACGACGAGCAGCGGCACTATCTGCTCCTCGGCAGAGCGTGCCCACCGTTCCAGTCGTTCGTGTTGCGATCAGGTGCCGGTCCGGTGCCGGCGCGACGTCGCTCGGGCGGGAAGGCTCAGCGACCCGACCGGGCCCTGCTCACCCGAGGTGGTCCACGGCGAGGTCGGCCGCGATCCGACCGGAGATGGCGACCAGGGGCAGGCCGCCGCCGGGGTGGCTCGAGCCGCCGCACAGGAACAGCCCGTCGAGCGGCCCGGCGTTGCCCGGGCGGAGGAAGGCGGCCAGCGCGCCGTTGGACGACGTGCCGTAGATGCTCCCGCCCGGGGTGCGGTACCGGTCCTCGATGTCGGCCGGGGTGATCTGCTCGCGGTGCACGATCCGGCCCGACAGGTCCCAGCCCCGTCGGGCCATCACCTCGAGCAGGTGGTCGCCGTAGCCGTCCATGGCACCGGAACCGGCCGGGGCGTTCACGAGCACGAACCAGCTCTCGTGGCCCTCGGGCGCCGTGGTCGGGTCGGTCACCGAGGACGCGCACACGTAGACCGTGGGGTCGGCGATCGGCGTGCCGGTGGCGAAGAGCGCGTCGAACTCGGCCTCGTGGTCGGCCGAGAACGAGATGTTGTGGTGGGCCAGCCCGCCGGCGGCGTCCTCGGTCCGGCCCTCGACGCCGAGCAGCAGCACGAACCCCGACGACGACCGCTCGGTCCGCTCCGTGCGCCACGCCGCGACCCGCGTCCGCAGGGGCTTGTCGGGCAGCAGGTCCCGGTACAGGTGGAGGGCGTCCACGTCGGACACGACGGCGTCGGCGTGCAGGACCTCGGCCTCGTCGCCCGAGCCCGCCGAGGCGGTCGGCTCGACCCGCACGCCCCGGACGCGCTGCCCGTCGTGGACCAGCGCCTCGGCCGAGGTCGACAGGCGCAGGTCCACGCCGACCGAGCGGGCGAGGTCGGCGAGCGCCTCGGCGAGGCGTCCGAGCCCGCCGTCGACGTACCAGGCGCCGAGGTCCTGCTCGATGGCGCCGATGCAGGCGAGGGTCGCGGGCGCCTCGTGGGGCGAGGAGCCCGAGTAGGTGGCGTAGCGACCCACGTGCTGACGCAGCCGGGGGTCGGCGAAGGTGCGCTCGGCCCGGTCGGCGAGGGTGCGCAGCGAGTCGACGGCGACCAGGTCCCGGGGCGAGCGCATCCGCTGCAGCAACCGGAGCGGCGAGGCCATCGGGCCGGCGAAGAACGTCCGCTCCGACACCTCCCACACCGTCCGGGCCCGGGCGAGGAACGCCTCCCAGTCGGCCCCCGAGCCCGGTGAGAGGCCCTCGACCGCGGCGACGGCGGCGGCCGGGTCGGCCCGGTGGTCCCACGACGTGCCGTCGGCGAAGCGGTACCGGCAGATCGGGTCGAGGCGCCGGAGCGAGACGAGGTCGTCGAGGTCGGCGCCGGCGACGGCGACCAGGTCCCGGAACACCTGCGGCAGGGTGAGCAGCGACGGGCCGGTCTCCCAGGAGAACCCGGCGGCCCGGTGCTCGGCCAGCTTGCCGCCGGCCCGGTCGAGGCGCTCGACGCACACCACGTCGTGCCCGGCGGCGGCGAGCCGGATGGCGGCGGCCAGCCCCCCGACGCCGGCGCCGA
>CAZCEZ010000033.1:5102-33737 GCA_964497795.1 uncultured Acidimicrobiaceae bacterium
ACGACGTCAGCCACGTCGCCCGCTCCGGTCCGTGCCGGTCGGTGCCACGACGACGTCAGCCACGGGCCGGCACCCGGCGGCGCAGGGCGGCCGCGGCCGCCCGCACCTCGGAGGGGTCGAGGGCGGCGACGGCGAGGGGCACCATCAGCGCCCCGCCGACCACGGCCACCACCGCGTCGCCGAAGAACAGCAGGAACCCGAGCGTGCTCATCACCGCCCACCACAGGTACAGCCAGCGCAGCGGCTCGGGCGACCGCGTCGGGAGGAGCCGGTCGACCACGCCCAGGACGACGAGCGACGAGCCGAGCCAGCCGGCGTAGTTCGACAGCGGGATGCCCCGCCACGCCCCGTCGGCCTCCCACACCCAGTACCCCTCGCCGACCATCTGCGGGTCGAGGAAGACGTCCCACGCGGTCAGCGCCACGGCGCCGAGCACGACGCCGAGGAGCCGCTGCGGGCCCGGGCCGGCGACCCGGCCCGCGAGCGAGCGCCCGACGGCCAGGGCGGGCACGCCCATGGCGAACCAGGCCAGGGGGACGATGACCGGCACCCCACCGACCTGCGGGGCGAGCAGGTCGGTGTAGTCGTACTCGCCGAAGGGGAACCCGGTCGTGGAGCCGACCCGCTCCAGGGCCAGGGTCCCGACGGCGACGACGGCGAGGGCGGCGCCGGCTCGGGCCGCGCCCCAGGCCTCGACCGCGAACAGGGCCGTCGCCGTCGTGAACGCGACGATCACGCCCAGGGTCAGGGTCCGGTCGTCCTCGACGAGGGGGATGGCGATCTGGAGCGCGGCCTGGACCGCGAACGCGGCGACGGCGGCCCGTCGGGTGGGCGTCGCTGCCGAGGCCCCGCGCCCGTCCCGCGACCCGGTGGCCACGGCGCCGGTCAACGCCCGAGCAGCAGCGCCCGCCCGGCCGTGCCCACCTTCTGCCAGGTGGGGACCCGGGCCCGTCCCGAGAACACGTCGTGGTCGAGCTCCTCGATCTCGTCCAGGATCCGGGAGTAGAGGAGCCGGGCGGCGCGGATGCAGCGCGCCGAGCGCTCCGGCAGGTGCCCCATGCCGGTGTCGGCGTGGTCGTACAGCGCCCGGGCCCGCTCGACCTCGAAGCGCATCAGGGCCCGGAACTCGGGTGTCGCGGTCCGGGTCTCGAACGCGGACTCGGCGCCGAAGCGGCGGATGTCCTCCTGGGGGACGTAGACCCGGCTCCGGTCCAGGTCCTCGTCGACGTCGCGCAGGAAGTTGGTGAGCTGGAAGGCGTTGCCCAGGTCGCGGGCCGGTGCGACGGCGGCGTCGCTGGTCGGCTCCAGGATCGGGAGCATCATCTCGCCGATCACGGCGGCGGAGCCGTCCATGTAGTCGAGGAGGTCGTCCCAGGTCTCGTAGGTCTCGATCGTGAGGTCCATCGTCATCGACCGCAGGAAGCGACGGATGCAGTCGGGGTCGATGCGGAACGCACGGACGGTGTGGATGGTGGCCTTGAGGACGAGGTCGTCGGAGTCGCCCTGCTCGTACTCGGCGAAGAACCGCTCGCCGAACTCGTGCAGCGCCTTGCGGCGCACGTCGGCCGAGACCGGTCCGAGGTCGTCGACGATGTCGTCGGCGTACCGGCAGAACCCGTACAGGGCGTGCACGTGGTGGCGCTTGACCTTCGGCAGCACGGTGGTCGACCAGTAGTAGGTCGTGCCGTTCTGCTTGTTCAGGCGCTTGCAGTGGGCGTAGCTCTGCTCGAGCGTGACTGCGCTCATGGCTCGCTCCGACCTCCTCGTCCGGGCGCGCTCGTCCTCGCTCGCGTCCCGGCTGCTCGCGTGCGCTCCCGACGCCGGGTCACAGCTGGTCCACGCGCTCGGCGGCGAGCTTGCCCGACACCAGCACCATCGGCACGCCCACGCCGGGCAGCGTCCCCGAGCCCGTGAAGACCAGGCCGGGGGCGTGCCTGGTGACGTTGTTCGGGCGGAACGGGCCGGTCTGGCGGAACTTGTGGGACAGCGCGAAGGGCGTGCCCCGCTCCATGCCCTGACGCTCCCAGTCGGCCGGGTCGACGAAGGCCTCGACCTCGATCTGGTCGTCGCCGACCGGGTAGCCCATGGCGGCCAGGCGGGACTGCAGCGAGTCGCGCAGGCGGTCGCGGGCCACGGACCAGTCGACCCTGCCGTCGAGGTTCGGCGTGGGCTCGAGCACGTAGAGCGAGTGGCGCTGGCGGCCGTCGCCCCGGTCGGGCACGAGCGAGGGCTCGTCGAGGGAGTGGACGGTGACCAGGATCGACGGGTCGCCCATCAGGGTCCCGCGGGACAGGAGGTCCTCGAAGGCGCCGTCCCAGTCCTCGCCGAAGTGGATGTTGTGGTGGCTGGTGCCCTCGGGGAGGTCGCCGACCACGCCCACGTGCCAGAGCGCGCACGACGGCGAGTAGTGGCCGTGGCGGACGGCGAAGGGCTGCTTCAGCCCGGGCAGCAGCGTCCGGTAGGCCACGGGCAGGTCCGGGTTGCACACCACGGCGTCGGCCCGGAGCAGCTCGGTGCTCCCGTCGGGGTTCGTGACGTGCACGCCGCGCACGGCGCCGCTGGTGCCCTCGGCGAGCACGATCCGGTCCACGTCCACGCCGTAGCGGATCTCGACGCCCGCCTTCTCGACCGCCTTCGCCAGGCCCTGGGGCACGGCGTGCATGCCGCCCTCGGGGAAGTACACGCCCTGGATGGAGTCCATGTAGGTGATGACGCAGTAGATGGCCAGGGCCTCGTAGGGGGCGAGGCCGGCGTACATCGCCTGGAACGAGAAGAGCTTCTGGAGCCGGTGGTCGTCGAAGTACCGGGCGACGCGCTTGGCCAGCTTCCCGAAGCCGCCCATGCCGACCAGCTTCAGCGCCGGGCCCAGCGGCCAGGCCAGGTCGAGGGGCGAGTCGAAGTTGGCGTCGATGAAGTGGTCGCGCTCGAGCTCGTACAGGCCCTTCAGCCAGGCGGCGAAGCGGTCGAACTCGGCGGCGGCCTCGGGGCCGACGACCTCGGCGATCTCGGCCTTCATCCGGTCCCGCCCGTGCCACACGCGCAGCTCGGTGCCGTCGTGGAACGTGCCCCGGTACATCGGGTCGACCGGCTTCAGGCGGACGAAGTCGTCCATCTCGTAGCCGAGGGCGTCGAAGGACTGCCGCAGCAGCTCGGGCATCGTGAACACGGTCGGTCCCGTGTCGAAGCGGTACCCGTCCAGCTCGAGCAGGCCGTTGCGGCCGCCGGGGATGGCCTCCCGCTCGACGAGGAGCACGTCGTGGCCCCGGCCCCGGAGGTGGGCGGCGGCGGACAGCCCGCCCAACCCGGCCCCGATCACCACGACCTGCATCAGCTCTCCCTCCAGGCCACGAAGCGGGCGAGGTCCACCAGCGCGGCGGTGGCGGTCGGGTCGACGGGTGCCGCCTCGATCGCCTCGATGGCGCCGACGGCCAGGGTCTCGATCCGGTCCTCGATCTCGGCCAGGGCGCCGGTGTCGCGCAGCACCTCCTGGATGGCGAGGACCTCGCCGTCGGTGAGCGCGGCCTCGGCCCCGACCCGGGCGAGCACGTCGCGCTGGGCGGGGGAGGCGTGGCGGTTGGCGGCGGCGAGCAGCGGGGTCGGCTTGCCCTCGCGCAGGTCGTCGCCCACCGGCTTGCCGGTGACGGTCGACTCGCCGAACGCGCCGAGGATGTCGTCGCGGAGCTGGAAGGCCTCGCCGAGCGGGTCCCCGTAGGCCGAGAGGTGCCCGCCGAGCTCGTCGTAGCGGCCGGCGAGGGCGGCCCCGACGTGGAGGGGCCGCTCGATCGTGTACTTCCCGGACTTGTAGCGGGCGATGCGGCGGGCGGCCTCGGGGTCGGTGTCGCCCCGGGCCGTGCCGAGGATGTCGAGGTACTGGCCGACGTTGAGCTCGATGCGCAGCTCGTCCCACACCTCGAGCACGCCGACCGGTGCGCTGCGCAGCAGCAGGTCGGCGTAGACGTGGGCCAGGTCGCCGATGAGGATGGCGACCCCCTCGCCGAAGCGGCGCTGCTCGCCCCGCCAGACCTCGGCCTGGTGCCGGTCCGAGAAGGCGAGGTGGGCGGTCCGGAACCCGCGGCGGGTGTCGGAGCCGTCCATCACGTCGTCGTGGACGAGCGCGAAGGCCTGGAGCATCTCGAACGCGGCCCCGGCGTCGACGACCACCGGGTCCTCCGCGGAGCCGCCGGCCCCGACGTAGCCCCAGTAGCAGAACGCCGGACGGAGCCGCTTGCCGCCGGCCATCACCAGGGCCCGGAGCGCGTCCAGGGGCTCGGCCAGGTCGGGGGTCATGGCCGTCCACCGGGCCTGCTCGTCGTCGAGCAGCGTCGTCAGCCGCGCCTCGACCAGCTCGGCGACCTGCAGGAGGGACGGGGGGACCGGTACGGCGGAGCGGGACGGGGGCAGGCCCATGGGTAGTAGATGCTACGGGGGCGGACCCCCCGAACCTCTCCCGGGCGCCTCCGCCGCCGGCGCCGGCCTGAGGCATGCTGGGCGGATGGCCGGGGGGACACGAGACGCAGGACGGGTCGGTCGGGGCCCGCGCATCCATCCGCTGGTGCCCGCGGTGGTGGCCGTCGTGGTGTGCGGCGTGCTGATCGCGGTCGTCGCCGCGAGCGGCGGGGACGACGGGGCCGCACCGGTGGCGGCGACCACGACGACGTCGACGACCGCACCCACCACGACCGTCCCGACGACCACCACCACGACCCTGCCCGACCCGGTCGACCCGTCCGGTGTCGTCGCGCCCGGCCTGGCCGAGGAGCCGCCGACCACGTACCGGGTCCGCTACGAGGTGGTCGAGAACGGCCTCGCCCGGAGCGAGACCTGGATCGTCCGGCGCCCCTTCGAGTCGCTGGTCACCTCGGAGCGGGACGGCGAGCTGCAGTCGGGCACGTCCACCAGCCGCACGTCGCTGCGGACCTTCCTCTCCGACCGGGACGGGTGGCTCGAGGTCCAGCCCGAGCTCCACCGCGCCGCCTTCGACCAGCGAGCCGCCGGGGCCGTCGGGACGATGGAGGCGCTCGGGATCGTCGAGGTGCTCGGCGAGGGGACCGTCGCCGGCCGGCCCTGCACCCGGATCCTCACCGGCGCGCCGACCTCGGCGGGCACCCCGACCGCGCCGGGCACCGATGACGAGGAGACCGAGCTGTGCATCGACGGCGCCGGGCTCGTGCTGTCGGAGGCCTGGTCCATCGAGGGACGCCCCGTCGTCACCCGGACCGCCACCGAGATCGAGATCGGCCTGGCCGTCGACGAGGCGATCTTCGACCCGACGCCCGAGGTCGACGGCGCCGAGGACTTCGCGGCGGCCTTCACCACCGTGGCGCTGCCCGCCGACCAGGAGACCCTGGACGACCTCGTGACCGTGCCCCGGGTGCCCGACGGCTACGTCGAGGTGGGGGCCGTGTTCCGCGGGGCGATCCCGGGCCGCGGGTCCTCGGGCAGCGAGGTCGTCCGCTTCTACGCCTCCGGGCCGGACCTGCTCGAGGTGGCCGAGGCCTTCGCCGGCGGCCCGCTCGAGCTCTCGGGCGGCGCTGCGGTGCGGATCGAGGTGCCGCGCTGGGACGAGGTCTGGCTCGAGCCCGGCTTCCGGACCTCGGCGCTGCGGGCCCGGCTCAGCGAGTCGACCTACGTGGAGCTCCGCCACCACGACCCGGCCCTGCTGCTCGAGGTCCTGCGCACGCTGGATCGCCTCGACGAGTGACCCTCCCCGCGTCCCGTCCCCGATCACCCGGGGCGGTCCGGGCCCCGGCGCTGGTCGCCGTCGTGCTCGCCGGCGGGCTCCTCGGGGCCGGCTGCACCACGGGGGACGGCCTGGAGGCCGACACCGCGCGGATCCGGGCCCCGGGGTCGTCGGCCACGCTCGACGTCGACGGCTGCGGCCGGGACGGTGACGTGATCGTCCTCGGGGCGTCCTCGCCCACCGTGCTGCTCCAGCTCCTCCTCGTCGTCGACGGCGACGAGGTCGACCGCGACGCCTCGGCGGTCACGGTGACCCTCGGCGCCCGCGGGACCCTCGGAGCCGGGGACGCCGACCGCATCGGCGCGGCGGCCGGGTCGGTCGGGACGATCGAGCGGGCCTCGGTCCGGGGCGACCGGATCGAGGTGGACGCCGAGGCGCTCGTCGTCGACGGGAGCGCGGTCGAGCCCGGACGCCTCGAGGTGCGGGCCCGGTGCACGGCCGAACCGCTCGACGAGGCCCGCGGCGGCTGATCGCGGTCGGAGCCGGCCTCAGGCGTCGTCGAGGCCGGCGGTGGCGTCCTCGACCGCCGAGCGGGCGGCGAGGATCCGGCCCCGGCACCACTCGATGAGCGTGGCCGCACGTCGCACGCGGTCGCCGAGCACGTCGACGTCGACCTCGGCGTCCTCGATCTCGCGCAGGATCGCCTCCAGCTCGGTCACGGCCGCCGCGTACCCCGACGGCTCGCCGCCCGGCTGGTCGTCGTCTGCTGCGGTTCTCATGCCTGCTCCTCCCGGACCTCGGTGCGCTCGACGGTCGAGCGGACCTCGCCGTCGGTCACGGTGGTGGCGAGCACGGTGCCGGGCGCCACGTCGGCGACGGAACGTACCAACCGCCCGTCCCCGTCCCGGGTGAGGGACCAGCCCCGGGCCAGGGCCCGGGCCGGATCGAGGGCGACGGTCCGGGCCGCGAGCACGTCGAGGCGGCCGGCCGCTCGCTCGAGGCGTCGCTCGGGGGCGTCGAGGAGGCGCCGGCGGCCACCGTCGAGGGTCGCGTCGGCAGCGTCCAGGCGCGCCGATGCGGCACGGCGGAGCCGGTGGGGCGCGGCCTCGACGCGGGCGAGCTCGCGAGCCGTGGCGCTGCGGGCCGCGCCGGCGGCCCGGGTCCGGGCCCGGTCGAGGCGGTCCTCGGCCCGGGTGAGCACGTGCTCGGCCCGCACCGCGATCCCGGCCCAGGCCGACTCGGCCCGCTCGAGGGCGCCGGCCACGAGGCCGACGAGGTGCTGGGCCGCGGCCGTCGGGGTCTTGGCCGCGACCTGGGCCACCTCCTCCACGAGGGGACGGTCGGTCTCGTGGCCGACGCCGCACACCACCGGACGGGTCGCCGTGGCCACGGCCCGGGCCACCAGCTCGGTGTCGAAGGCGGCGAGGTCGGTCTGCGCGCCCCCGCCCCGGGCCAGCACGATCACGTCGACGCCCGCCCGGGAGAGCCCGCCGATCGCGGCGGCCACCGACACCGGTGCGTCGGGTCCCTGGACCCGCACGTCGGCCACGGTCACGCGGAACGCGAAGCCGGACGCGAGGAGCGTGTCGAGGACGTCGGCCTCGGCCGCCGAGCCCGACGAGGTCACGAGCCCGACGCGCAGCGGCAGCACCGGCATCGGCACGGCGGCGTTGGCCCGCAGCAGCCCCTCGGCGGCGAGGGCGGCCACGAGCTCGGCCCGGGCCGCGGCCAGCTGGCCCAGGGTGAACGCCGGGTCGATCGAGGTCATCCGCAGCTGGACCTGGGCCCGCGGCTCCCACACGTCGACGCGACCCCGGATCCGGACCTCGGTCCCGTCGGTCATCCGCACCGCCCCGCCGGAGCGGCGCAGCAACCGGTTGACGCGGTCCTTGGTGCGCGACGAGAGCATCACCGGCAGCTGCGGGGGGTGGGCCCCGGCGTCGCCGTCGGCCTCGAGGTGGCGGAGCGAGAAGTAGACGTGCCCGGACCGGGCCCGCCGCAGGTCCTGGATCTCGCCCCGGACCCAGACCTCCTCCGGGAACGCGCCGCGCACCTGCTCACCGATGGTGGCGGTGAGGTCGCCGACCGCCCACGTGGGGGCGGTGGCCGCGGGAACGTGGTCGGGATCGTCCATCGGGCAGGGGCGCAGCCGGGATTCCGGGGGTACGGTCCAGGCGACCGTAACCCCCGCACTCGGAGTCGGGAGGCCAGCCCAGCATGTCCACCGCGATCGCCGACGGCGTCGTCCAGATCGACACGATGCTCGGCGGGTGGGAGCGCGTCACCGCCGGCTTCCTGGTCGAGGGCGACGCGCCCGTGCTCGTCGAGACCGGCGCGCAGTCCTCGGTGCCGACGCTGCTCGCCGAGCTCGACGCCCTCGGGGTCGGGCCCGACGACCTGGCCGCGGTCGTGGTGACCCACATCCACCTGGACCACGCCGGCGGGGTCGGCGACGTCGCCCGGGCCTTCCCGAGGGCCACGGTCCACGTCCACGAGCGCGGCGCCCGCCACCTGGCCGATCCCGAGCGCCTCGTCCGCTCCGCGGCCATGGTCTACGGGGACCTGCTCGACGACCTCTACGGCCGGCTCGAGCCGACCGAGGCGGCCCGCATCCAGGTCCTCCACGACGGCGACCGCCTGACCGTGTCGCCCGGCCGGCACCTGACCACCGTCGACTCGCCCGGGCACGCCAAGCACCACCTCGCCATCCACGACGAGGGGTCGGGTCTGCTCTTCGCCGGCGACGCGGTCGGGGTCCGCCTGCCCGACGTGGGCGTGCTCCGCCCGGCCACGCCGCCGCCCGACTTCGACCTCGACGCGGCCATCGACTCCCTCCGCCGCTTCGCCCAGCGCCGACCGGAGGGCATCGCCCTCGCCCACTACGGCCTCGTCCCCGACCCGGCGGCGATCCTGGAGGAGGCCGAGGACACCCTGCGGCGCTGGGCCGAGGTGGCCGAGGCCGCCTGGCGGGAGGACCGCGACGTGACCGCTGCGCTCGAGGCCGCCTTCGGCAGCCGGCCCGACGACGGGCTCGACCCCGAGGCCCGGGAGCGGCTCGAGACGCTGTCGGGCATCCACTCCAACGCCGAGGGCCTGCAGCGCTGGCTCGACCAGCGCCACGGGCACGGGCACTCGCACGCCCGCGGACGGGGCGCCGGCACCGACGGCTCCGGCGAGGACGCCGATGTCCCCGACTGAGCAGGCCCGTCCGCTCGCGGCCCACGTCGACTCCCGCGGCGAGGTGTCGGGGGCCTCCGCGGCCCTCGCGGGGTTCGTCGGGCTCCGCGACGCCCGTGACGTCGTCGGGCGCAGGCTGGACGACCTGGCCTCGGGGACGAGCCTCCGGGCGCTCGTGCGGGCCGCGGCGGACGCCCGCAGCACCGGGACCGAGATCGGGCCCGTCGACCTGTGGCTGGAGTCGCCCTCGGGCCCGGCCGTCGGCCGGTTCTGGGTGTTCGCCGGCGACGACGGCGGGGTCGAGCTCGCCGGCCACGACCTGGGCGACCTCCCCGACGCCGAGCGGGCCACGGCGCTCGAGGCCGTCCTGCTCGACCGGGTGGCGTCCGGCGACCCCGTGTTCACGGTGCTGCGCGGCGCCGCCCAGCTCCTCGAGTGGCAGTGGCCCGGGGCCCGGTGCACGATCGGCTCGATCGACGACGACGGGGTGATCCGCCACCGCTTCGCCCCGACCCTGCGCCCGGAGATCCTGGCCGCCCTCGACGCCATGTCCCCGACGCACCCGTGGGCCGACGCGGCCCGGGGTGCCGACGGCGTGGTGGTGTACGACGACGTCGCCGCCGCCCTGCCCGAGGCAGCCGACGTCGTGGCCGAGGACGGCCTGAGCCGCTGCCTGACGGTCCGGATCGACCACGAGGACCAGCTCGTCGGGCTCCTCGCCGTCTTCCTCCCCGACGACGCCCAGCCCGACGCGAACCTGTACCGCCAGTGCCGCAAGGCCGCCGAGACGGCCGCCCTGGCCATGGCCCGGGCCCGCGAGGAGCGCCGCGTGCGCCACGCCGCCCTCCACGACGCGCTCACCGGGCTGCCCAACCGCCGGCTGCTCGTGGACCGGATCGCCCAGGCCCTGGACCGCAACCGCCGGGGCGACCGTCGGACGGCGGTCCTGATGGTCGACCTCGACGAGTTCAAGGTCGCCAACGACACGATCAGCCACGACGCGGGCGACGAGATCCTGCTCCAGGTCGCCGCCCTGCTCCGGCGCGGCCTCGGCGAGCACGAGGTGGTCGGGCGCTTCGGCGGCGACGAGTTCCTGCTGCTCACCGACGTCGCCGACCTCGACGAGGCCCGGGCCCGGGCCGAGCGCATCCGCTCCACGCTCGACACCTCGGTGGTCGTCCGGGGCGAGGGGGTCCGCGTCGCGGCCTCGGTCGGGGTGGCCGTCGCCGACGCGGAGGCCGACGCCGACCTGCTGGTCCGCGACGCCGACGCCGCGCTGCACCAGGCCAAGCGGGACGGGCGCAACCGCGTCCGGGTCCACGACCGCCTCCTGCGCCAGCAGATGCTCGAGCGGGTCGCGACCGAGGACGCGCTGCGCCAGAGCCTCGCCCGGCGGGAGCTGGAGGTCCACTACCAGCCGGTCGTGGACCTGCGGACGTTCCGGGTGGTGGGCGCGGAGTCCCTCGTGCGCTGGCGTCGCAGCGGCGACGTGTTCATCCCCCCGGGGTCCTTCGTCCCCATCGCGGAGGGCGCCGGGCTCATCGAGGACCTCGGCATCGAGGTGCTCGACCAGGCCGTGGCCGTCGGCGCCCAGCTGCGCGACGCCGGCTGGTCCGATCTCGTGATGGCGGTGAACGTCTCCCCGGTGCAGCTCACCGACTCGCTGGTGGACATCGTGCGGGACGCGCTGTCCATGGTCGGCCTGCCGCCCGAGGGGCTGTGCCTGGAGATCACGGAGTCGGCGCTGGCCCACGACGGTGCCGACGGACCCGTCCGGGCGCTCGCCGCGCTCGGCGTGGCCATCGCCATCGACGACTTCGGCACGGGCTACTCCTCGCTGAACCAGCTGCGCCGCTTCGCCGGGGCGGACGCCCTCAAGATCGACGCCTCCTTCGTGGCCGACCTCGAGGGTCCGGACCCCTCCGGCCAGGCCATCGTCGCCGCCACGCTGGCCCTCGGCCACGGCATGGGGATGTCGGTGACCGCCGAGGGCGTCGAGACGATCGGCCAGCTCCAGCTCCTGCGCGAGCTCGGCTGCGACCACGCGCAGGGGTTCCTCCTCAGCCCGCCCGTGGCGGCCTCCGAGCTGCCCGCCGTCCTCGGTCAGGTGGTCCCGGACGCCTCGTCGGGCTAGAACGGCGGCAGGTGGCCGGGTGGGTCACCGCTGCCGAACCCCAGGAGCAACCGTGCCCGAAGCCGTCATCGTCGCCACATCCCGCACCCCGATCGGTCGGGCCAACAAGGGGTCCCTCGTCGACGCCCGTCCCGACGACCTGACCGCCTTCGTGCTGAAGGACGTCCTGTCCAAGGTCCCCGCCCTCGACCCCGCCCTGGTCGAGGACATCATGCTCGGCTGCGGCCAGCCCGCGGGTGAGGCCGGCTACAACCTCGCCCGCGTCGCCGCCGTGCTGGCGTCCCAGGACGTGCCCGGCCTGGCCGACGTCCCCGGCGTCACCGTCAACCGCTACTGCTCGTCGTCGCTGCAGACCATCCGGATGGCCGCCCACGCCATCCGGGCCGGCGAGGGCGACGTCTTCATCGCCGCCGGCGTCGAGGCCGTCTCGCGCTACATGCACGGCGCCTCCGACACCGGCCCCCACAACGGGGCCTTCGCCTCGGCCGAGTCCCGGACCGCCGAGCGCTCCGGCGGCGGCGCGGACGCCTGGCAGCCCCCGAGCGAGTACCTGCCCGACATCTACATCGCCATGGGCCAGACCGCCGAGAACGTCGCCCAGATCGAGGACGTCTCCCGCCAGGAGATGGACGAGTGGGGCGTGCGCAGCCAGAACCTGGCCGTCGAGAACCAGGAGAACGGGTTCTTCGACCGCGAGCTCACCCCGTACACGCTCCCCGACGGCACCGTCGTGTCCAAGGACGACGGCCCCCGGCCCGGCACCGAGTACGAGAAGGTCTCCCAGCTGAAGCCGGTGTTCCGCCCCGACGGCGTCATCACCGCCGGCAACGCCTGCCCGCTCAACGACGGCGCCGCTGCCGTGGTCGTCATGTCCGACGCGAAGGCCGCCGAGCTGGGCATCACCCCGCTGGCCAGGATCGTCTCCTCCGGCGTCACCGGCCTCAACCCCGAGATCATGGGCATGGGCCCGGTCGAGGCGTCCCGCATGGCCCTGGCCCGGGCCGGCATGACCATGGACGACATCGACCAGGTCGAGATCAACGAGGCCTTCGCCGTCCAGGTGCTGGCCTCGGCCAAGCACCTCGGCATCGACCTCGACAAGCTCAACCCCCACGGGGGCTCGATCGCCCTCGGCCACCCCTTCGGCATGACCGGTGCCCGGATCATGACCACGCTGATCAACGGCCTCCAGACCGACGACAAGGAGTTCGGCCTCGAGACGATGTGCGTGGGCGGCGGCCAGGGCATGGCGATGATCGTCCAGCGCCTGAGCTGACGCTGCGGGATGTCGTGACGTCCGGGCGGGCGACCGCCCCAGGCGACCCGGCGATGATCGTCCAGCGCCTGAGTTGAGATCGTCCAGCGCCTGAGCTGGCACGACCTGCCCGGCGCTGCGGCGCCGGGAGCGACGCGGATCGCCGCCCACCCCGACGGGGAGGGCGGCGATCGTCGCGTCCGGGCCCGGTCGTCGCCCGCGAGATGCCCAGGGCTCGTGACGAGGCGATGACGAATGTTGCGTCCGTCGACTTGACCGCAACGCGTTCGTCATGGAAGCGTCATGCGATGCCCAGGACGACCTCCCACCGCGGCGCGCGCCGTTCGACGCGTGCGCGTGCCGCCGTGGCCGCCGCCCTCGCCACCCCGACCCTGGCCCTCGCCGGCCTCGTCGGACTGCCGGCCGCCGCCTCTGCCGAGGACGGTGCGATCGACCCCGCGGCCGCAGCGGTCGACGTGCCCGTGGCCGTCGCCCTCGACGCCGTGCTCGACCCCGTGGTCCGCACGTTCGCCGCGCAGGCCCGGGGGGCGTCCGCGACCGTGGTCGCCCTGGTCGAGGAGGCCACGCCGCCCGCCCCGGCCTGCCCCGTCCCCACCGCCGAGTTCATCGACTCGTGGGGCTTCGCCCGCTCCGGGGGCCGCCGGCACAAGGGCGTCGACATGATGGCTCCCTACGGCGACCCGGTCCTCGCCACGGTCGCCGGCACGATCCGGCCGTCGAACAGCAGCCTCGGTGGCCTCGGCTTCTACCTCGAGGACGACGAGGGCAACACGTACTTCGGCTCCCACCTGGCACGCCTCGACGTGACGTCGGGCCGGGTCGAGGCAGGCCAGCAGCTCGGCACGGTCGGGACGACCGGGAACGCCTCCACGCCGCACCTGCACTTCGAGGTCATGCTCGCCGGGCGCGGCTCGGTGAACCCGTACCCCTTCGCCGCCGAGTGGTGCAGCGACCCGGCTCCCGCCGTCGCCGACCTGGCCGGCCTCCCCGCTCCGGATCCCGAGCCGGCAGCGGCCGTGCTCGACCGGGTCCCGGCCACGGAGCCCGCACGGGGCTCGCGGGCGTCGTCGGGTCCGGCCCAGCCCGTCCGCTGAGCCGGGCGCGACGAGCCGACGCCGACGAGGGCGCCGCCGCCTCGCGATCCTGGCGGTCCGTCGGGTTCGCGGCGGTCTCCGGCGGTCGAGCGTCGACGCTCGGTTCCCGGTCGACCGGTCCCGGTCCGCGAGGATGGAGGGCGATGGGTGCCGCCGAGATGTTCCGGATCGCGCCGCGCTACGACACGCCGTCGTACCTGTGGCCACGACCGAAGTACCGCGGCATGCTCCACGCAATCTCCGCCTTCGGCATGGTGCCGGTCGGGCTGTGGCTGATCCTGTCCGCGTCGTCGGGGACGGCCACGGTGGCCGCGTCGGCCTACGTGGCGGCCCAGCTGACGGTGTTCGCGACGTCGGCGTCGTACCACCGGCTGGCCAAGTCGCCCACGGCGCGCCGACGCATGCAGCTGGCCGACCACACGATGATCTACCTGCTGATCGCCGGGACCTGGGTCCCGATCTGCCTGCTCGTCCTGCCCGAGGCCCAGGGGCGGCGCTTCCTCGTCGGGGTGCTCCTGGCCGCGGCCACGGGCATGGGGCTGAAGGCCTTCGGCGTCGACCGCTTCCCCCGCCTGGCCAACTCCATGTACGGGATCATGGGCGGCGCCGGCCTGCTCGCCCTGCCCGGCATCGTCGCCGCCGTCGAGGCGCCGGCCCTGGGTCTGCTCGTGGCCGGCGGCGTGGCCTACGCCGTCGGTGCGCTCGTGCTGCTGTTCAAGACCCCCGACCCCCGACCCATGGTGTTCGGCTACCACGAGATCTGGCACACCTGCACCGTGCTCGCCGCCGCCTGCCACATCGGCATGGTGTTCCTGGTCGCGACCTGAGGGGCCGGGACGTGCGAGCGGCGACGTCGGTCGTCTGGGACGCCGTGGCGGGCGGGCGGCGAGCGATCGCCGCGGAGGTCGACCGCATCGTCGCCGACGACCCCGACGCCCTGGACGCCCCGTCGCGCTGCGAGGGCTGGCGGTGCGTGGACGTGCTCGCCCACCTGGTCCACCTCGCCGAGGCGTCGACGTCGTCGATGGCGCGGGACCTGGTGCGCCGTGGCCCGGGCCCCGACCGCGGGCTCCGACGCAGCGCCGTGGCCGTGGCCGAGGCCCCGCCGGCCGAGCTCACCGCCCGGCTCCGGGCCGCGGCACCGGGACGGTTCCGGGTGCCCGGCGCCCCGCCGGTCGTGGCCCTGGGGGAGCTGGTCGTCCACGCCGGGGACCTCCTCGACCCGCTGGGGATCGACGGGGCCACCGTGGTCGGCGCCCCGGCCGCCGCGCTCGCCGACCTGCTCGTCGTGTACCGGCGGATCGGTCGGGTCGCGTTCGGCCGCCCCCGTCCGCCGGTGTCCCTCGTCGCCGACGACCTGGGCGTCCGGGTCGGCGCCGGTCCCGAGGTGCGGGGACGCGCCGTCGACCTGGTCACCGTGCTGGCCGGGCGGCGCGGCCCGGTCGTCGAGCGCCTCCAGGGTCCCGGGCTGGACCGGCTCGCCTGAGCCCGCCGGGCCGGCAGCCCGGTCCCAGCAGCCCGGTGTCAGCCGCCCGTGCGGAGCGCCTCCATCGTCGTCAGGAGCTCGGGCAGGCGCTCCTGGCGCGCCACCCAGCCGATGACGCCCTCCAGCAGCTGGCTGCGGACGTCTGGGGCGAGCAGGTCGGACGCGTCCGGGGCGACGACCTCGGTCTCGGCGAGGAGCCGGGACGCCCGACGGTCGAGGTCGAGGGCGAAGCTGGTGCCGTCGCCGGTCCGGTCGCTGATGTACCCGCCGCGGCCGGCCCACGCCGCGCCGCTCTCGCCACGGTCGGGCGGAACCCGCTCGCCAGGAGCATGAGGCCGGCGGCGAACACGATGGCGGCGAGGTTCGTCAGGTGGAGCAGGAAGGCGTTGCCGGCCTCGGTGGGCAGGCCGAGCTGGGCCACGTCGCCCGGGTGCACGCCGCCCCGGCAGGCGGGGTGCGGCGGTTCCGTGCAGACGTGGGGCTCCCCGCAGCGCAGCGAGGAAGCCCCCTCAGGTCGTGTAGTCGGCGTTGATCCGGACGTAGCCGTCGGTGAGGTCGCAGCCGTAGACGGTGGCGGTGCCGTCCGAGATGCCCAGCGACACGTGGATGGCGACCTCGTCGCCACGGAGGTACTCGGTGAGGGCGGCCAGCTCGGCCTCCCCGGCGGCGGCGGGGTAGAGCTCGGCGCCGCCGATGCGGATCGTCACGGCCCGCTGGTCGATGTCGGTGTCCTCGCTGCACTTGCCGACGGCCATGGCGATGCGGCCCCAGTTCGGGTCGGCGCCGTGGACGGCGGTCTTGACCAGGGGCGAGTTCACGACCGCCTTGGCGACGCGCTTGGCCTGGGCGTCGTCGCGGGCCTGGTCGACGGTGACGACGAGCAGCGTCTCGGCCCCCTCGCCGTCGGCGGCGAGCTGGCGGGTCAGGTCGAGGCACACGGCCTCCAGGGCCCGCTCCAGGTCGGCCTCGGCGACCGGGCCGGCCGCCCCGGAGGCCAGGACGCAGGCGGTGTCGGAGGTGGAGGTGTCGGTGTCGACCGACAGGCAGTTGAAGGTCCGGTCGACCACGGTCCGGAACGCGTGGTCGAGCACGGCGGCGTCGACCTCGGCGTCGGTGAGGACGAACGCGAGCATCGTGGCCATGTCGGGCTCGATCATCCCGACCCCCTTGGCGATCCCGACGACCCGGGCCTCGCCTCCCGTGGTGGTCGGGAGCGTGGCCTCGGCGGTCTTCGGGTGGGTGTCGGTGGTCATGATGGCCTGCGCCACGGCGTCGGCGTCGGTGCCCGTCGGCTCGCCGAGGCCGGCCAGGTGGGCCCGGATCCGGTCCATCGGGTAGCGCCGCCCGATCACGCCGGTCGAGGCGACGAGCACCTCGGAGGCGTCGCACCCCAGCGCCCGGGCGATGCCCTCGACCAGCTCGAGGGCGTCGGCGTCGCCGTCGGGGCCGGTGGCCACGTTGGCGTTCTTGGACACCACGACGATGCCGCGGAGCCGGCCGTCGGCGACGTGGCCGCGGGACAGGGTGACGCTCGGGCCGGCGAAGCGCGACTGCGTGAAGACGGCCGAGGCGGCGCAGGTGCGGTCGGCGGCCACGACGGCGAAGTCGGTGGAGTCGTCCTTGATGCCGATGGCGGCGGTGTGGGCCCGGAAGCCGGCGGGGAGCTGCACGCCGCCGAGTCTGGCAGCCGGGCCGGTCCGGTCCTCCCGGGTTCGGGTCAGCCCGCGCCGCAGGCGGCGAGGGCCTCGTCCCAGCGTCGGGCGACCGGCGTCCGGGCGGGGAGGTCGTAGAGGGTGCGGTCGGCGAGCTCGTACAGCTCCGACGTCGACGCCGTGGCCTGGAGCACGTCGAGCACGCACGCCGCCGCCGTCGGGTCGGGCGTGGCGACCGACGCCGCCCTGCGGAGCACCTCCCAGGCCTCGGCGGCGAACACGTCGTCGCTGGCGCCCGGGCGGGGGAGCGAGGCGTAGCCGAAGGGGTCCGGGTCGTCGTCGTCGATCCCCGGGAAGCCGCCGCCGAGGTCGACGTCGCCGAAGAGGTCGTCGGCGAAGAGGTCGTCGCTCGACCCGTCGAGGGCGCCGCCGACCGGGAACGCGAAGGCGTCCTGGAACCCGGTGACCAGCTGCTCGACGACGTCGACGACGGCGTCGAGGTCGCTCCGCTCGAGGGCCCGCAGCCCCTGCACGGACGACTCGGCCCCGGTCCGGACCGGGGCGACGTACCAGGCGCCGTCGACGCGCTGGGCGGCCACGACCGGCGCGGGGAGCGCGAGGCCGCCGGCGTCGGGGAGCTCCAGCTGGGCGAAGGGGCCGCCCAGGAGGTCTGCGGCGGGGTCACCGCTGCCGAGCAGGCCCAGCTGCTCCTCGACCAGGGCGGGGAGGTCGTCGATGCAGATGGGGTCGGGGAGGTCGATCCCGCCGACGGAGGCCGCCTCGGCGTAGATCTCCTCGGCGAGGGAGCCGCGGAGCGCCAGACAGCCGTCTCCGACGAGGATGCCGAGGTCGCCGTCGGGCGTGTCCACCTCGACGTCGACGCCCCGCAGCCGGACCCGGGCGCGGTCGCCGTCGGCCTCGACCTCGGTGTCGAGGGACACCAGGCGGACCTCGACGCCCTCGGGGAGCTCCGGCGCCTCGCCCGGGCCGGGACCGAGCACGGGCCAGTAGTCCTGGACGGCGCCGAGCTCGGCGGGCGACAGCCGGGCGATCACGCCGTCGAGGTCGAGGGCGAAGCCGGCCCGCAGGAGGTCCTCCACCGCGGCCGCCGGGTCGTCGGCGCCGATCGGGGCGAGGCCGCCGGCGGGCACCGGTGCACCGAGGTCGAGGCGGGCGGACTCGACGGCGGTGTAGCCGATGCTGACCCGCCACCCGTCGGGACCGTCGTGGGCGACGAGGAAGGTGTCGTCGCCCTCGTCGACCGGACCGGAGTCCGAGGACGTGAGCGTGGCGCGATCCACGCCGAAGCGCTCGAGGGTGTCGGTGACGAAGGCGCCGAGGGGCAGCGCCTCGCCGTCGGTGGAGATGCGGGCGGTGCCGCCCCGGAGGTGGACCCGGGCCAGGTCGTCGCGGACCGGCTGGACGTCGAGCTCGAGGCCCTCGATCTCGATGTCGAGGCCGGCGACGGCGGACGGGTCGAAGGAGCCGTCGAGCACCTCGAGGCGCTGGAGCTCGTCGAACCAGGCCGTCACGGGCTCGACCATGGCGTCGCGCTCGCCGGCGTCGAGGCTGGCGAGCACGCCGAGGAGGTCCTCGGCGGCGACGGCGTCGAAGAGGTCCTGCACGGCCTCCTCGGGGCTGCCCGCTCCGTCCCCGCCGGCCTGGGTGGCGGCGAAGGCGACCCCGCCGACGAGCAGGGCGACCCCGGCCACGGCGGCCACGACGCGGGCGCCGACGCCCCCGCGCCGGACCTCGGCGACGGGCACGGCGGCGTCGACGACGAGCCGGTCGAGGACGTCGGGCCCGATCCCGCCCTCGTGGGGCCCGATCCCGTCGCCGTGGGACCGGATCCCGTCGTCGTCGCCGTCGGGACGGGCCCAGGGGTCGGGCGTGCCGTCGGGTGTGGTCGGGTCGTCGCTCACGTGCTCGCTCCTGTCGGCTCCGTCGGTCCCGGTCGGTCCCGGGCGACGGCCACGCCCCCCACCACGGCGACCGGCGCGGCCCCGAGCGCCAGCCACGCCCCCCAC
The DNA here is from genome assembly GCA_964497795.1 of uncultured Acidimicrobiaceae bacterium. Taxonomy (GTDB): domain Bacteria; phylum Actinomycetota; class Acidimicrobiia; order Acidimicrobiales; family Salinilacustritrichaceae; genus Salinilacustrithrix. The sequence continues at coordinate 23,629 of CAZCEZ010000033.1, forward strand.
AGGATCGGCAGCGGCGAGCGGAGCACGAGCAGGGCACCGCAACCCACCAGGATGCCGAGGGTAGCCGTCGCCGCCCCGGCCGTCCGGCGCCGACCGAGCGCGGCGAGCAGGAGGGCGAGGCCGGTCAGGGAGGGGATGAGGTACCAGGTCGCGGCGAGGTCGCCGAGGCCCTCGGGGAGCACCCCGGCACGCTCGGCCACGTCGAGCAGCGAGTACGACGATCGCGCCGTGGCCCCCGAGCGGGCCCAGGGCAGCGTCGTGGCCGCCGAGCAGGCACCTGCGCCGAGCCCGGCGACGGCCCCCGCCCACCTCCGCCGCGTCCCGAGCCCTCCCACGCCCCCAGGATGGCTCCACGGGCGGGACGTCTGGTGCCGGCACGTCGCGTGCCGGTGTCCGCGCGCCGACCGTGCCGGGTGGGTGTCCGGTGACGGGCGGTGGCAGGCCTCCTTGACCCGGGTCGCAGATCGGTCCAGACTGGACACGTCCGATCATCGAGGAGTTCCTGGCTGGCTCACCTCTGATCGGATCGGAACGGAGGTACCTCTCCTTTCTGCGCAACGGCGGAGGGTGACCTGGCTGGCGCCCTCCGCCAGCTGCGCGCCCCCCGGCACGCCGTCCGGCGGCCCGTCGGCGCCCCCTACGATCGGGGCATGGCCGACCTCCCCCTCCTCGGAAGCCACGTCTCCGCCGACGACCCCCTCGGTGCCGCCGCGGCCGAGGGTGCCGAGTGCGTCCAGATCTTCCTCGGGAACCCGCAGTCCTGGAAGAAGCCGCAGCCCCGGGAGGACGCCGAGCAGCTGCGGGCCGCCGACGTGCCGATCTACGTCCACGCCCCGTACCTGATCAACGTCGCCTCCCCGAACAACCGGGTCCGGATCCCGTCCCGGAAGATCCTCCAGCAGACCTGCGACGCGGCCACCGACGTCGGCGCCGAGGCCGTGATCGTCCACGGCGGCCACATCGAGGAGGGCGAGGACGAGGCCGAGGGCTTCGTGCGCTGGCGCAAGGCCCTCGACAGCCTCGAGACCGACATGCCCGTGTACCTCGAGAACACGGCGGGTGGCGACCACGCCATGGCCCGCCACTTCGACACGATCGCCCGGCTGTGGGACCACATCGCCGACACCGGCATCGGCTTCTGCCTCGACACCTGCCACGCCTGGGCGGCGGGCGAGGAGCTGGTCGAGGCCGTGGAGCGGATCATCGGCATCACCGGCCGGGTCGACCTGGTCCACTGCAACGACTCCAAGGACGACTGCGGCTCGGGCCGCGACCGCCACGAGAACCTGACCAAGGGGCGCATCGACCCCGAGGCCATCCTCCACGTCGTGCGCACGGCGAACGCGCCGGTCATCTGCGAGACGGCCGAGGAGGGCCGCAAGGACGACCTGGCCTTCCTGCGCGAGCACCTCTAGCCGGAGACCCGGAGACCCGGCACCGAAAGGGAACGGCGCGGGGCACGTTCCCCCTCCCGAGAGGCTCGGATCGGCCGGGCCGGACCACACGGGGGAACCCATGAACCGTCGAACCGCTGCGATCGCCGGCGCCGCTGGAGCGCTCGCCCTGGCCGGGGGCCTGGCCCTGGCGCCCTCGGCCCAGGCCGACCCGAGCCTGTGCGTCGACCTGCACGTCGACATCCAGGGCGAGGGCGCCGACGAGGCCTTCTGCCTGCCGCCCGAGGACGGCGGCACGCCGGAGCTGCCCGGCCTGCCGGCGCCCGAGCTGCCCGGGCTGCCCGCCCTCCCCTGATCGTCCGCCCTGGGCGGGAGCGGACCGCGGCCGGCACCCTCGGGTGCCGGCCGTGTCGCGCCCGGGTTCAGGCCGTCGTGGTCGGTTCGCCGCGGACCAGGGTGCGGTAGAGCTCGGCGTAGAGCCCGTCGGCGTCGAGCAGCTCCCGGTGGCGTCCGCGCTCGACGATGCGCCCCGCGTCGACGACCAGGATCTGGTCGGCCTCGGTGATGGTCGAGAGGCGGTGGGCGATGACCACGGCGGTGCGGCCGCGGAGCGCCTCGGCCAGCGCGGCCTGCACGGCGGCCTCGTTCTCGGAGTCGAGGCTGGACGTGGCCTCGTCGAGGATCACGATCCGGGGGTCCTTCAGCAGCATGCGGGCGATCGACATCCGCTGCTTCTCGCCGCCCGACAGCCGGTAGCCGCGGTCGCCCACGACGGTGTCGTAGCCGTCGGGGAGGCGGGCGATCGTCTCGTGGATCCGCGCCGCCCGGCAGACCCGCTCGAGGTCCTCGTCGGTCGCGTCGGGCCGGGCGTAGCGCAGGTTGGCGGCCAGGGTGTCGTGGAACAGGTGCGGGTCCTGGCTGACCATCCCGATCGCGGCGCGGAGGCTGGCCTGGGTCAGGTCGCGGACGTCGCGGCCGTCGATGCGCACGGCACCCCGGTCGACGTCGTAGAGGCGGGGGAGGAGCGAGGCGAGCGTGGACTTGCCGGCGCCCGAGGGGCCGACGACGGCGACGAGCTGGCCGGGCGCGATCGTGGCGTCGACGCCCCGCAGCACCGGTCCCGCCGAGGTGTCGTGGTCGGGCACGGCGCCGTCGAGCGAGGGGAGCGAGACGTCCTCGGCCGTGGGGTAGGTGAACCACACGTCGTCGAGCACGATCTCGCCGCGGGGGTCGACCAGGTCGACGGCCCCGGGCCGGTCCTGGATGGGGTTGGCGATGTCGAGGACCTCGAACACCCGGTCGAAGGACACGAAGGCGGTCATCACGTCGATGCGGGCGTTCGTGAGGGCGGTGAGGGGCTGGTAGATCCGCTGGACCAGGGCCGCGAGCGCGACCAGCGTGCCGAGCGTGATGTCGCCGTCGATGACGAGCGCGCCGCCCCACCAGTAGACCGCGGCGATCCCCAGCGCCCCGACGAGCGACAGGGTCGCGAAGAAGACCCGGGACAGGACGGCGGCGCGGACGCCCGCGTCCCGGACGCCGGCGGCGTCGTCGGCGAAGCGGGCCGACTCGTCGTCGGCCCGGCCGAACAGCTTGACCAGCATCGCCCCGGCGACCCCGAACCGCTCGGTCATCGTCGAGTTCATGCGGGCGTTGCGCTCCATCTGCTCCCGCGAGATGGCCTGGAGCCGGGTGCCGACGCGCCGGGCCGGGATCAGGAACGCGGGGAGGAGGGCGACGGCGAACAGGGTGAGCCGCCACTCGAGGGCGACCATGGCCGCGACCGTCGTGGTCAGCACGACCAGGTTCGACACGACCGACCCGAGCGTGCCGGTGAGGGCCCGCTGGGCGCCGATCACGTCGTTGTTGAGCCGGGACACGAGGGCACCGGTCTGGGCCCGGGTGAAGAAGGCGACGGGCAGGCGCTGGACGTGGTCGAAGACGCGGGAGCGCAGGTCGAAGATCAGGCCCTCGCCGATCCGCGACGACAGCCAGCGCTCGACGAGGGAGAGGGCCGAGTCGGCCACGGCGGCGGCGACGGCGAGCCCGGCCAGCAGGGACAGGCGGCCGCGGTCGCCGGAGGGGATGGCGTCGTCGAGGATGGACCGGAACAGCAGCGGCGGGGCGAGGCCGAGGAGGGCGGCGGCGACGATCGCAGCCAGGAACCCGGCGATCATCCCCCGGTAGGGGACGGCGAAGTCCCCGACGCGACGGAGGGTCGAGCGGTCGAGGGACGCGCCGGCCAGGGCGCTCGCGTCGCTCGGCATCATCGAGTGGGGGCCCTGTCGCACCCGCTCAGGCTACGGGTGCCCCGCCGCCGCGCGTCCCGGCGGAGGAGGGCGAACCGTCCGTCCGGTCCCGCCCGACACCACCCCCGCGTGGGACGATTGACGACGTGTCGGCTGGCGAGGGGACGAGGTCGGGGGATGGCGCGGACGCCCCGCCCGTCGCGCCCGACCTCGCCCGCGTCGAGCGCCTCGAGGCGATGCTCGCCTCGACCTCCGACATCATCACGGCCCTCGACGGCGACGGCCGGATCCGGTTCTCCAACGCCGCGGCCGGGCGCCTGACCGGCATCTCGGAGGAGGAGGCGAGCGGGGCGAGCATGCTCGAGTTCGTCCACCCCGACGACCGGGACCTCGCCGCCGCGACGTTCGCCGCGCTCGTCGCCGGCGAGGAGGTCTCGAGCGCGCTCCCCCTGCGGATCCGCTTCGCCGACGGCTCCTGGCACCACGTGGAGGCCGACGTGTCGGCGCCAGTCGAGGTGAACGGCGCGCCGGCCCACGTGGTGACCGTGCGCGACGTCAGCGATCGCGTCCGGGCCGACCTCGCGCTCGAGGCGAGTCGCCAGCTGCTCGAGACCGTCGTCGCGGATCTCGACGAGGCGATCGTCGTGCTGGCACCGGACCTGACCGTGTCCTGGACGAGCCCGGGCATCGAGCGCTTCGTCGACGCCCCCGCGTACACCAACGTCGGCGAGTCGGCCTTCAACGACATGCACCCCGACGACCTCCCGGCCGTCGTCGCGTCGCTCGAGCGGGTCATGGGCGCGCCCGGCGCCCGCGACGACGTCACCTTCCGCATCAACCACGAGCGCCGCGGCTGGCGGACCGTCGAGGCGACCGTGGTCAACCGGCTCGACCGGCCGGGGGTGGGCGGGCTGGTCTGCACGCTGCGCGACGTGACCGGCCACGCCGACGCGGACGCCGAGCTGCGGCGGCTCCACGAGCAGGACCGCGAGGAGATGGCCCGGCTCCGGGAGGCGGACCGGGTCAAGGACGCCTTCCTGGCCACGGTGTCCCACGAGCTGCGCACGCCGCTGACGGCGGTCCGGGGCCTCAGCGCGTTCCTGGCCGAGAACGGGGAGTCCGCCGGTGCCCAGGCGTCGCACCTCCTCGAGCGCATCGCCGCCAACGCCCGCGAGATGGAGGACATGGTCGACCAGCTCCTCGACTACTCCCGCCTCAACGCCGGGCGCGTGCAGGTCGAGTCGGTGCCGACGGTCCTGCGAGACGCCGTGGAGGCCATCCTCGAGCGGCTGGCCGGTGCCCTGGGCCGGCACCGGGTCGTGGCCGACGTGCCCGCCGACCTCGTCGCCCTCGCCGACCGCCGCGCCCTGGACCACGTGCTCCGGAACCTGCTGACCAACGCGGCGCGGTACTCGCCGGAGGGCTCGACGATCACCGTCTCGGGCAGCCGCGGGACGGCCCCGAAGGCCCCGGGGGACGACCCGTCCGGACCGGTCGGCGGCGAGGTCGGCCTGGCGGTCGTCGACGAGGGCATCGGGATCGCCCCGGAGGACCAGGCCCGGGTCTTCCAGGCCTTCTTCCAGGCCAGCCCTGCGGCCACGGGCCGGCGAGGCACCGGCGTGGGCCTCAACGTGGCCCGCCGGTTCGCCCAGCTCCAGGGCGGTCGCCTGCGGCTGGTCAGCACGCCGGGGGAGGGCTCGACCTTCACGCTGCTGCTGCCGGCCGCGCCCGACGGCGATCCGGCCGCCGGCGCCCCGGCCGAGGGGTAGTGTCCGCGCCATGTGCGTGACGTGCACCACGGCCGTCGACGTCGCCGCCACGAACGCGGTGCTCGTCGGTGCCTACGCCCTGAACCGGTGGGAGCGCATCCGGGACCGCCTGGTGGGGCGCTCCCGGCTCGAGCGGGACCAGGCCACCTGGGAGTCCAACGCGGCGTTCCTGGCCGGGCTCGGCCTCGATCCGCTCGCCACCCTCGGCGCGCCGCCCACGGTGCCGGCCGGGGCGAGCCTCCCGGACGCGGCGCGCGCCGACGCGGCGGCCCCGGTCCGTCCGTGACGGCCACCTCACGGCCGTCGGGCCCGTCGCCCGACCCGGCGACCCGCGCGGGCGAGTCCGTGCCCGGCCTCCCCGGCCCCGGGTGGTTCGTCGCCTCCTTCCTCGCCTACGTGGTGCTCGGGCTCGTGCTGCGCAGCGTGGTCCTCAACTGGGTCGTGGGGCCGCTCTGGTTGCTCGTCACCCTCGTGCTCCTGCCCGGGGCGGCGCGCGCCCTGCGCCGGGCCGTGGCCGGGTGACGCGGCCCCGGCCGGGTGGCGCGGCCGTGACCGACCCGGTGGCCGGGCCGACAGCGACGGGTGGCGCCCGGTGAGCTGGGCCGCCCACGAGTTCGAGAACTACGTGATCCAGAAGCACGTGGGCGTGAAGGCCTCGTTCCTCGGGATCGTGCTCGGCGCGCAGCTGCCCGACCTGTTCACCAAGTCCTTCGTGTACGCGTCCGACGACCCCGCGCAGTTCCACCGGGGCTGGCCCGGTGTGGGCTTCTCCCACTCGCTGATCTTCGGGTTCGCGTTCGCCGTCCTGGTGCTGGCCGTGTTCCGGTCGCGCTCCTGGGCGCTGGGCATCCTCATCGGGCACTGGGCGCACGTGTTCACCGACTTCTGCGACACGGCCGGCACGATGCCGTTCTTCCCGTTCTCGACCGAGAACGTCACGATCCAGATGTGGAAGCACGCCGCCGCCGAGGGCCGCTACGGCGACGCGGCGGCCTACTACTCCTCGCTCGGGGGCGTGTGGGACCTGTTCTGGCTGGTCGTCCTGGTCCTCTACGCCCGCCAGGTGCTGCGACCGTCGTACTTCCGGGACGTGGTCGTGGCCGCCGACCCCCGGGTGTGGGGCTGGCTCCACCGACGGCTGCGCCTGCCCGAGGCCGGGCTGCTCTGCCTGTACTGGGGCTTCCTGTTCTACGGGCTCGGGCGCATGACGTCGTGGTTCACCTACGCACGGACGGGCGCCGACGCCGAGCTCGACCTGACCTGGGGCGGCCCGTCCTGGGTGGAGGGCAACGACCTGTCCGACGCCGGCTGGGCCGAGGTCCTGGCCCGGACCACGGTCGGGGGGGTCGCCTTCGCGCTGTTCCTGTGGCTGTGCTGGCGGCTGTTCGTGCGCCGCCTCTGGGAGCGGGGCGAGGACCCGCCCCACGTCGAGCGCGGGACCGGCCTCCAGGCCGTCTTCGTCCGGCACTGACGGACCCGTCCGCCCGCCCCGCGTCGTCTTCGCCCCCGGCTCAGGGGGTCGCGCAACCCCCCGGGGGCGGTCCGGGCAGGTCGAGCACCGCGAGCCGGGCCAGGGCCTCCTCGAGCGCGCCGAACCCCTGGAGCAGGGCCAGCGCGGGCGGCGTGGGCCAGGTGACGTCGCCCTCGGCGGGGCCGTGCTCGGCGAGCAGCCCGAACAGCAGCGACCGGGCCTGGGTCAGGGCGTGGGCCGCGCCGCCCAGGTCGTGCTCGAGCTCGGCGATGCGCGCCTGCGGGGTCCGGTCGAGCTCCCGCAGCGCCCGGATCACGGCGTCGACGACGTCCGAGCAGGCCCGGCACCCGCCCCTGCCCTGGTGGCCGGGGGCGTCGGCGTGGTGGACGAGGTCGGCGACGCGCAGCGGCAGCCAGGCCAGCGGTCGGCCCCGGGACGGCCCGTCGACGGCGTCCTGGAGCCCCAGCGACGTGGTCGCCGGACCGTCCGGGTCGGTGCGCACCTCCAGCAGGTGGGCGTCGACCAGCTCGGGGTCGGGGTCGACGGCGCGGCCGTGCAGGCGGCGGTGGAGCGCAGCCAGGTCCGCCGAGGCCAGCTCGGCGACCCACTCGGGGCGCATCGGGTGGGCGTGCACGAGGTGGGTGCGCAGGTCGTCGATGCCGGCGCCGGGGTCGTCGACGCGGTCGCGCACGGTGCCGGTGGGCGACCCCCCGGGGTCACCGGGGCGCGTCGGGTCGGTGTCCTCCAGGGCCATGCCTCCCCATCGGCACGCGTTCAGCACCTCTTGAGGGGCGCGGGCCGCCGGCCAGCCGATCCGCTCGGGGATCGGGCGCTGGCCGGCGCTCCGGGTGGCGGAGGGAGTGGGATTTGAACCCACGGAGCACCGAAGTGCTCAACGGTTTTCGAGACCGTCCCATTCGTCCGCTCTGGCATCCCTCCCGGGAGAGCCGGACAGTAGCGAACCCCGCCCGGCCCCTCCCAGCGGGACCGCGGGCGGTCGGCGGACGTCGTGCCCGGAGGCCCGCCGTCAGCGCCGGGCCGCGAAGAAGTCCCGCAGCAGCTCGCCGCAGGCCTCGGCCTCGACGCCGGCGGTGACGGCGAACTCGTGGGGCAGCCGGGGGTCGGTGCCCAGGTGGTAGAGCGAGCCGCACGCCCCGGCCTTGGGATCGGGGGCGCCGAACACGACCCGGCCGACGCGGGCGGAGACCATGGCGCCGGCGCACATCGGGCACGGCTCGAGGGTGACGACCACGGTGGCCCCCGGCAGGCGCCACGAGCCGGCGGCCGCGCACGCCTCGCGCAGGGCCACGAGCTCCGCGTGGGCCGTGGGGTCGCTGCTCGCCTCCCGCCGGTTGCGGCCGCGGGCGACGACCTCGCCGTCGACCACGACGACGGCGCCGACGGGGACCTCGCCCTCGGCGGCCGCGGCTCGCGCCTCCTCGAGGGCGAGGGCCATCAGGGCGGCGTCGTCGGCGGGGACGGCGTCGGTGGTGCGGTCGGGCACGGCGGCGCACCGTAGCCGGGAAGGAGTTCGCGCCGACCACGGCGAACCCAAGGACGGGCGGGAGACCGACGTCACCCGCCGACCGCCGGGTCGCGTCGGGCGGGGCTGGGGCCGTCCGGCGTGCCGGTCGGCGGCGCGCCCGGATCGTGCCCGGACAGCACGACGCCTGCTCCGAGGGTGACGGCCAGGCGATCTGCGGCGCATCCCAGGTTCCGCTGAGAGCTGCTGCCTTCCGGCCCTGACTCGGTTCACGGGCTGGGATCGCACAGGACCCGGCCGCCACCTTCGGAGCAGGCGTGCCCGCACTGTATCGTGTCGACTCCCGAGGAGGGGTGCGAGAGCGGCCGAATCGGCACGATTGGAAATCGTGTGTGGGGCAACCCACCGTGGGTTCAAATCCCACTCCCTCCGCTCGGAACGTGGCGGGCCACCGGATCCGGTGGCCCGCCACGGTCGCGGCCGGGCCCGGTGCCCCGGCACGGGCGCGGGCGAGTCGGTCGGAGCGGGCCCCCGGGCGCGGCGTAGTGTCGGACGCCCATGGCGTACCAGTCGCTCTACCGCCGCTACCGCTCCCGCCGGTTCGACGAGGTGCTGGGCCAGACCCACGTCACCACCGCGATGCGCAACGCCGTGCGGGAGGGTCGGGTGGCCCAGGGCTACCTGTTCTCCGGTCCGCGGGGCACGGGCAAGACGTCGACGGCCCGCATCCTCGCCAAGGCCCTGAACTGCGCCGCGCCCGAGGACGGCGAGCCGTGCACCGAGTGCGATGCGTGCGTCGCGGTCCAGGAGGGGCGGCCGGTCGACTGGCTCCAGGAGCTCGACGCCGCCTCCAACAACGGCGTGGACGCCATGCGGGACCTGCTCGGCCGGGTCTCGATGGGCACGTCGGGCAACCGCAAGGTGTACGTGCTCGACGAGGTCCACATGCTGTCGACGGCGGCGTCGAACGCGCTGCTCAAGACCCTCGAGGAACCGCCCGAGCACGTCGTGTTCGTGCTGGCCACGACCGAGCCCGAGAAGGTGCTGGCCACCATCCGGAGCCGCACCCAGCACTTCGAGTTCAACCTGCTCCCGGCGGGCGTGCTCGCCGACCACGTCCGCCACGTCATCGCCGACGCCGGCATCGACCTCGACGGCGACGTCGAGGCCGCCGTCGAGCACGTGGTGCGGGCCGGCCGTGGATCGGCCCGCGACACCCTCTCCGCGCTGGACCAGGTGGCGGCGGCCGGGGGCGTGGCCGAGGACGGCATCCCCCTCGACGAGCTCGTCGACGGCCTGGCCCGCGCCGACGCCGGTGCCGTGCTCGTCGCCGTCGACGCCGCCGTCCGCACCGGGCGGGATCCCCGCGTCCTGGCCGAGGCCCTCGTGGAGGTGCTGCGCCACGCCTTCCTCGAGGCGATGGGGGCACCGGCGGGTGGGCGGACCGACCGCGAGGTGGCCCGGGCGGGTGAGGTGGCCCGGGCGCTCGGGCCCGCCGCGCTGACCCGTGCGCTGGAGGCGGTGGGCGAGTCGATCGTGGAGATGCGCCACGCCCCCGATCCCCGCATCCCCCTCGAGGTGGCGCTGGTCCGTCTGGCCCGGCCCGACGCCTCCACCGACGTCGACGCCCTGGTCCGGCGCATCGAGGCGCTGGAGCGGGCCCTGGCCGACGGAGCGGCTGCCCCAGCCCCAGCACCGGCCCCGGCACCGGCCCCAGCCCCAGCCCCGGCAGCGGCGGCGGGC
>CAZCEZ010000034.1:0-33197 GCA_964497795.1 uncultured Acidimicrobiaceae bacterium
CGAAGCCCTCCCGCAGGTAGAGGCGGTTCGCGGCCTCCCGGCTCGGCCGGGACGTGAGGTCGACCGTGGTGCAGCCGAGCTCCTCGGCCCGGTCGACCATGGCCCGGGTCAGGGCACCACCCACGCCCTTGCCCCGGCCGGCGTCGTCGACGACGACGTCCTCGATCCAGGCCCGGCGCCCGGTGGGGATGCGGAACGTGGCCAGCGTCGCGGTCCCGACGATGGTGCCGTCGTCGTCGGTGGCCACGAACAGGTCGGTGGCCGGGGCGGCGACGAGGTCCTCGAGCGCCTCCCGGTCTGGCGGCGGGTTCGACGAGGACAGCTGCGGCACCAGCCGGGCCATGGCCTCGACGAGCTCGTCGCTGACCTCGCCCACGATCTCGATGAACATGGCGCCGACCGTACCGCCGGGCCCGACCGACAGGGAGGGTTCAGACGGCGTTGACCGATCGGCAACCGGGCCATGATCCGTCGGTCACCGACGGTGCGTACCTTCGCGCCGTGGGCACGCAGCAGACGATCGGGACGGCGGTCCGACGGGCGGTCTCGGCCGCGCTGGACCGGGCCGTGGGGACGCAGGGCGCGGTGGACAACTGCCGCGACGAGCTGGAGCGGCGACGGCGCGAGGACGCGGCCGTCGCCGCGCTCGCCCGACGGGTGCCGCCCCGCCCGTCCGAGCACGACGCCGCCACGGCCTGAACCGGGCGCGGCGCCGGGGGCTCGCCATCCAGCGCACGGCCGACGGGGGCCGGCGGGGTCGCCGGTAGCCTCGGATCCGTGGGACACCTGCGATGGTCATACCGACCCGAGGTCGACGAACCGGTCGTGGTCGCCGCCTTCGAGGGGTGGAACGACGCCGGTGATGCCGCATCGTCCGCACTGGCCTGGTTCGCGGACCGCTGGGATGCGACGCCCTTCGCCGAGGTCGACCCGGAGGAGTTCTACGACTTCACCGCCACGCGGCCCGAGGTCCGGATCACCGACGGCGGTCGGGTGATCGACTGGCCCCGCAACGAGCTGTCGGTGACGCACCTCCCCGGGACCGGGCGCGACGTCGTGCTGCTGCAGGGCGTGGAGCCCCAGCTCCGGTGGCGGACCTACTGCGCCCAGGTGCTCGAGGTCGCCGAGGACCTCGGCGCGTCGATGGTGGTGAGCCTGGGCGCGCTGCTCGCCGAGGTCCCCCACTCCCGTCCCGTGAACGTGGTCGGCACCGCCTACGAGCAGGAGGTCGTGGCCCGGCTCGGGCTGAGCCCGTCCCGCTACGAGGGCCCGACCGGCATCGTGGGCGTGCTGCACGCCGCCTGCCGCGACGCGGGCGTGGCATCGGCGTCGCTGTGGGCCACCGTGCCGACCTACGTGCCCGGCGCGCCATCCCCGAAGGCCACCCTCGCCCTCGTGGCCAAGACCGCCGAGCTGCTCGGTGAGCCCGTGGTCACCACCGACCTCGAGATCGCGACGGCGTCCTACGAGCGCCAGATCGACGAGCTGGTCGCCGACGACGACGAGACCGCCGCCTACGTCGCCGCCCTGGAGGAGCGCCACGACACCGAGCTGGCCGAGGCCGAGCCGGGCGAGCTGGTCGAGGAGGTCGAGCGCTTCCTCCGCGGCCTCGAGTAGCGCCCCGCCCCCTGCATCACCCGAGGCCCGCCTCGCCGAGCGGGGTGCGCCAGTCGGTGGCGCCGAAGGTCGCGCCGAGGGCGCGACGGACGTCGTCGGGCACGGCGACCGCGTGGGCGCGGTCGGCCACGTACAGGGCGAGCGCGCAGTCCACGAGGTCGGTGGCCTCGTCGGAGCCGCCGCCGATGCGGGACAGGGCGGCGGCGGTCTGCACGTACACCGAGCGGTAGTAGGCCCTCGGGTGGGCCGCCCAGTAGGTCAGGGGCTCGGCGGCACGACCCCGACCCGCGGCCGGGACGTCGCGGCCGCGCATGGCGGGCAGCGTCCCGAGGAACCGGCCCTCGGCCCAGGTGGCCAGCCCCTCGTCCAGCCACGGGTCCCGACCCTGGTCGTTGCCGACCAGCCCGTAGAACCACATGTGCGCCACCTCGTGGGGCGTGGTCCGCCCCTGCGTGCCGGGCCCCTGGAGCACGTGCATGGGGAACTCGATGCCGCCGGACAGGTCGGGCGTGATCGACAGGTGGTAGGCGGGCCACGGGTAGGGCCCATACCAGGAGGCGAAGCGCTCGAGCGACGCGACCACGGTGGCCAGGTAGGCGCCGGGGTCGTCGACCCCGTCGTGGACCGACACCGTGACGCGCACCGGGTCGGGCGCCATGGCCGTCGCCTCCAGCGTGGTCCAGCGGCCCACGGCCACCGAGACGTCGCGCACCGCCTCGGCCCGCCACCGGCCGGGGGCCACCTCGACGCCCGAGGCGATGGCGCCGAGGCCCTCGGGCACGGCGACGTCGAGGGTCCAGTCGGCGGTCGGCGAGGAGACCGCCTCGGCGAACAGGGCGGTGGCGGGCTCCCGGGACCACCCGCGACCGGGCTCCCAGGCCAGCAGCGGCAGCCCGGAGCCGAGCCGGAGCGACCCGGCCTGGGCCGAGATCCGGTCGTTCACGGGACCCCGGACGACCAGCTCCACGGGCACCTCGATCCGCACGGTCTCGCCCGCTGGGAGCCAGCGGCCGAGCTCGACGACGAGCGTGGTCGGGTCCGGCCGGCTCGTGGCCCGGGGCTCGCGGCGCTCCCCCACCACCTCGGTGACGACGCCGACGTCGATGCGCGTGCCGGCCCCGGCCGGTCGGGGGGCCTCGGCCCACAGGCGCAGCACGAGGGAGTCGACCGGCAGGTCCGGGGTGAAGGCGATCGTGCTGGTGCCCGTGACCCGTGCGGTGGTGGCTCCCTCGAGGGCCACGGCGAGGTCGACGTCGTAGGTCGGGCGGGCCGGGTCCGGGGCCCGGCGCGGTCCCGGCGTCGGGCAGGCGTCCACGCCGGCCGGGGCCGTCGTGGCCGGCGGGGGTGCCGTGGTCGTGGTCGGGCCCGGTCCGACCGTCGTGACCGTCGTCGCCGGAGCGCTCGCCGGCGGGACCCCGGCCACGGCCTCCCCGGCGTCGGCGGCCGGGGCCCGGGCCGTGGCGGTGGCGCCGTCCCCGGCCGACGTGCACGCCGCCACGACGGCGAGCACGGCGAGGGCGAGGAGGCGGCGCACGCCCCCATGGTCGTCGACGGGACGGGAGGATCGCGCCCGGGCGGCGCAGAACCCTCCGTCGTGCAGGCGGGCATCCACGTGGACGGGCTGACCAAGACCCTCGGGGGGACGACGATCCTCGACGGGCTCTGCTTCGACGCGCCGGAGGGGCGCATCACCGGCCTGCTCGGGCCGAACGGGGCGGGCAAGACGACGACGATGCGGGTGCTGTCCACGCTGCTGTCGGTCGACGAGGGCACCGCGACCGTCGGGGGCGTGGACGTGGCCGCCGACCCCCTCGGCGCCCGCCGGGTCATCGGCCTGGTGACCGAGGAGCCGGGGCTGTTCGAGCGCCTGACGCCCCGCGAGCACCTCCGCCTGGTGGCCGAGGTCCACGGGATGACGCGAGCCAACGCCGACGCGTCCATCGACCAGGTCGCCGACCGGCTCGGTCTCGGTCCCTTCGTGGACCAGCGGGTGAACGAGCTGTCGAAGGGCAACCGCCAGAAGGTGTCGCTGGCCCGGGCGCTCGTCCACCGCCCCCGCGTGCTCCTGCTGGACGAGCCGACCGCGAACCTCGACGTCGTCGCGGCCGACGGGCTCCACCGGCTGCTGGAGGAGGCCGTGGCCGACGGCGAGGGCGGCCTGCTCGGCCGGACGACGGTGCTGCTGTCGAGCCACGTGATCGAGGAGGTGGATCGCCTCGCCCACCACGTCGTGGGCATCGCCGAGGGCCGGACCGTGGCCCAGGGCACGACGGAGGAGCTCACGGCGCAGCTCGGCGCCCCCGACTTCCGCAGCGCCATCGTGTCCCTGCTCGGCGGGGCGGTCCTCGGTGGGTGAGGAGCTGCGGCGCATCGGCCTGCTGGCCCGAGCCGAGCTGCGCTCCGAGCTCCGGGACCGCCGGGGCGTGCTCGCTCGCCTGCTGCCGCTCGGGATCCTGCTGGTGTCGATCGTGGCGGGCGGCGTGGTCGGCGCGACGAGCGAGGACCCCGACGACCTCCGCCGCCTCGCGGTCGCCGCGGCCCTCGACGCCGACGACCCCCTGGTCGCCGCCCTGGACGGCGTCGGCGTGGATGCCGTGGTCGCCGAGGACCCCCGGGCGGCCGTGGCCGCCGGCGACGCCGAGGCCGCGCTCGTGCCCGACGGGGACGGCGGCGGCCGACCGGTCGTGGTCGGCCGGGACGACGACGCCTCGTCGCGCACCACGGTCCGGCGCACCGGCGTCGCCCTGCTCGAGGCTCGGGCCGAGCGCACCGGCGAGGCCGAGCCCGTGGTCGCCGTCCCCGTCGACCCGTCGCTGACCGGTGTGCGCCGGGTGCTCGCCGCCGCCCTGCCCGCCTCGCTGATCGGCCTGGCCGGCTTCGGGTTCGGACCGTCGATCAGCCGGTTCCAGGCCCACCGCAGCGCCGGCCGCCTCCCCCCGCTGCTGGCCTCGCCGGTGTCCCGCCCCGGCCTCGTGCTCGCCCTCGGCCTGGTCGAGGCGGTCCTGTGCCTGGTGCCCATGCTCCCCGTGCACCTGGCGATCGTGACGGCGGCGGCGCTCCTCGTCCTCGCCGACCTCGGCCTGCTCGCGGCGCTCGTGTCGCTCGCGCTGCTGGCCGCCCTGGTGCTGGCCACCGCGGCGGCCACCGGGGTCGGCGGCGCCGTGGTCGCCGCCAGGCGTCCCGACACCCAGGCCGGGCTGCTGCTGTTCGTGCCGTTCGGCCTCACCTTGGCGCTGTCGGTGCTGTACCTGGTCCGCGACGGCGACGTGCCCGGGCTCCTCCTCGCCGTGCCCCTCGTCGGGCTGGTGGACGCGGTCCGCCTCGCCCTGTCGGGGACGCTGGCCCTGGGCGGCGCCGCCGTCGCCCTGGCCTCCACCGCTGCCGCGCTCGTCGCACTGCTCCGGGTCGGCGCCGCGGCCGTGGACGCCGACGGGCTCGCCGGGCGGATCCGGTGAGCGGCTCGGCCGCCGTCGCCCGCTTCGTCGGCGCCGCCGCCCGGCGCGACGGCCGCACCTGGCCGGCCCGCCTGCGCGGCTTCCTGGGCCTGCTGCTCGCCCTCGTGCTCGTCGGCCAGATCGGCGCGACCGGCGAGCAGCGCGAGGGGGCGTCGACCAGGGTCGTGGCCGTGCCCTCCGTCGACGGCACGAAGGGCGACGTCGAGGACCCGGACGTCACCGACCCGACCGGCGGGGTGGCGCTCCCCGGGCTGCGGCTCGTGGTCGTCGACGACCCGGCCCGGGCCGTGGCCGACGGCGACGTCGACGCCGCCCTCCTCCCCCCGCCCGGGGAGCCGGCCGACGCGCTGGCCGACCTGCTCCGCCCCCGACCCGATCTCGGCGAGCCCGCACTGCGGGCCCTGGCGGACGAGGACCGCGACGCATCCGTCGACGCCCAGCAGCGCCTGCGACTGGCGCTGGCCGAGCGGCTGGCGCCGTCGGGCGCGCCGGCGGCGGTCGAGGTCCTGCCCGCCGAGCGCGAGGCCCGGGACCTCCCCGCCGCCCGCCTCCTCGCCTACGGCATCGGCTTCGTCGCGGCCGGCGCCCTGGCCGTCGCCACCGCCGGGCTGAGCGGCGCGGCGTCGGCCCGGGCGCTCGAGCCGCTCCGCTCGCTCCCCGTGCCCCGCACCACCATCGCCATCGGCACGGCGCTCGGCCTGACCCCCTGGACCCTGGTCGCGCTCGGCGTCGGCGGGACGCTGCTGCTGGCCCTGGCCGGGTCCCCCGCACCCGAGCTCGGCCTCGCCCCCGACGTGCTCGTCGACCTCGTCCCCGGGCTCCTGCTCGGCTGCCTGGCGCTGCTCCCCGTCGTGGTCGGCATCGGCGCGTTCGCCGCGTGCCGGGCCGGCCGCGAGCGCAGCGTCGCCGACCTGCTCGTGAGCCTCCCCCTCGTGCTCGCCCCGCTGCTCGTCTCGGCCGGGTTCCCCGACCCGCCTGCGCTCTACCGGTTCCTGCCGATCACCTCGGCGGCCGACGTCGTCGGCCGGGCCACGATCGGGCGCCTCGACCCGGTCGGGGTGGCCCTGGCCCTGGCCAGCGGTCTCGCTGCCGGCGTCGCCCTGGTCGCCGCCGCGACCCGGTCGCTGGCCACCGACGCCGCCAGCCGGCGCTAGTCACCCTCGGGCGCGCCCGGTTCCCCCGTCTCGCTGCGCCAGGGCGCCCGGCGGGGCGGGTCGTGGCGGGTGGGCACGTCCTCGCCCCGGATGGCCCGGAAGGCGAGGTCGCCCCAGTGGTCGAACCCGGCCAGGGGCTCCGGGAGCGCGTCCTCGGCGAAGAAGCCGACGTCGGAGGTCTCCAGCGGGTGCGGGTGCAGGTCTCCGCCCGTGGCCCGGCACAGGAACACGATCGAGTACAGCGGGATCGACGTGAAGCCGAGGCGCAGACCGTCGAGGACCATGAGCACCCGCTCGACGTCGCACTCGATGCCGGTCTCCTCCCGCACCTCCTTCTGGGCCACCTCGGACGGGCTGTAGCCGATGTCGGCCCAGCCGGTCGGGTACAGCCAGACGCCCGAGTCGGCCCGCTGGACCAGCAGGAGCTCGCCCGCGTCGTTGCCGACGACGGCGCCGATGGCCACCTTCGGGGTCTGGTAGCCGGGGACGCCGTCGGTGACGCCCTTGAGCCACTCGTCGACGTAGTGGTCGGGGTCGAAGTCGGTGCCGGCCGACACCCGGATGTCGGCCGCGATGGCGAGGACCTCCTCGAACCGCTCCCGCTCGTACAGGCTGTCGGTGAAGCCGAGGCCGGTCTTCGCGATCCCGGCGAGGGCCTCGGACCACCGCAGCAGGTCCTGGCGGGTCGGGGCCGGCACGACCGGGTGCACCGGCGCGCCGTCCCCGTGCTCGGCGGCCCGGCCGCCGGCGGCGGCGTGGTGGGCGGCGTGCGGGTCCGGCTCGTCGTGGTCGGCCATCACCCGACGCTAGCGACGACCGGGCGGGGTCCGTCCCGGGCCGCGACGACGGCCCGTGCTGCGAGACTGCAGCGGTCCCCCACCCCACCCCGGAGCCTCCCGTGACCGACGACGCCCCCGATCCATTCGCCGACCTCGACGCCTACGTGGCCCTGCCCCGCCTCGGCGGCCTCGCCCTCTCCCCCGACGGCACGCGCCTCGTCACGGCCGTGTCGACGCTGTCCCCCGACCGGAAGCGCCACGTCACCTCGCTGTGGCAGGTCGACCCGGCGGGCGAGGCCCCGGCCCGGCGGCTGACCCGCTCGGCCAAGGGCGAGGGCGCCCCCGCGTTCCTGCCCGACGGCACGCTCCTGTTCACCTCGGGGCGTCCCGACGCCGAGGCCGAGTCGCCCGCCGACGACGATCCCCCCGCCCTGTGGGCGCTCCCGCCCGTCGGCGAGGCCCGGGTCGTGGCGACCCGCCCGGGCGGCGTGACCGGCGCGGTCACGGCCCGGGACGCCGACGTGGTCGTCGCCGCCTCCGCCACCCTGCCCGGCTCGGTCACCGCCGACGACGACGCCGAGCGGCGCAAGGCCCGGAAGGACCGGAAGGTCGCCGCCATCCTCCACGAGGGCTACCCGATCCGGTACTGGGACCACGACCTCGGCCCGGACGAGCCGCGCCTCGTGGCCGGGACGGGCGTGGCGGCTGCCGCCGCCGGCGGCCTGCCCGGCGACGCGCGCGTCGACCTCGTCGACTGCACCCCTGCGCCCGGCCGCCGCTTCGACGAGGCCGACGTGGCCGTGACCCCCGACGGGGCCACGATCTACGCCACGGCCTCGGTCCCCGGCGCCGGCGGACCCCGCTCGGTGCTCGTGGCGGTCGACACCGGCCTCGGGCCCGACGGCGACGGCACGCCCGGGCCCGAGCGGGTCGTGCTCGCCGGCGACGACGTCGAGTTCGGGGGCGCCACCATCTCCCCCGACGGCTCCCGGGCGATCGTCGTCGTGTCCACAGACGGCGACGCCACCGAGCCCCCGCAGCGCCGGATCCTCGTGCTCGACCTGGCCACCGGCGACACGTGCACGATCGCCCCCGACTGGGACCGCTGGCCGGGCGGGTTCGCGTGGCTCCCCGACGGCTCGGCCGTGCTGTGCACGGCCGACGACCTCGGCGCCGCGCCCGTGTTCCGCATCGACGTCCCCGCCGACCTGCCGGCGGGCGGCACGGTCGGCGCGACCGCCACGCGGCTCACCACCGACCACGGGGCCTACGCGCACGTGGTCGTCGCACCCGACGGCTCCGCGGCCTACGCGGTCCGGGCCCCGGTCGACGCCGCACCCCACGTCGTGCGCCTCGACCCGGCGGTCCCGGGCGAGCCCGAGGCCCTGCCCGGCCCGGCCGGCGCCGACCCGGCCGTGCCGGGTCGGCTGGTGGAGGTGACGGCCACGGCCGAGGACGGCACCGCGCTGCGCGCCTGGCTGTGCCTGCCCGACGGCGCCTCGGCCGACGACCCCGCGCCCCTGCTGGTGTGGATCCACGGTGGCCCGCTCGGGTCGTGGAACGCGTGGTCGTGGCGGTGGAACCCGTGGCTGGCCGTGGCCGAGGGCTACGCCGTGGTCCTGCCCGACCCGGCCCTGTCCACCGGCTACGGCATCGACTTCATCCGCCGCGGCTGGGGCCGCTGGGGCGCCGAGCCCTACACCGACGTCCTCGCCCTGGCCGACGCGGCCTGCGCCCACGACGCCGTCGACGCCACTCGCACGGCGGCGATGGGCGGCTCGTTCGGCGGCTACATGGCCAACTGGGTGGCGGGCCACACCGACCGCTTCGACGCGATCGTCACCCACGCCTCGCTGTGGGCCCTGCCCAGCTTCGGCCCGACCACCGACCGCGCCGACTACTGGCGCCGCGAGCTGACCGAGGCGATGGCCGAGGAGTGGTCACCGCACCGCTTCGTGGACCGGATGACGACCCCGATGCTGGTGATCCACGGCGACAAGGACTACCGGGTCCCCATCGGCGAGGCCCTCTTCCTGTGGTCCGAGCTGGCCCGCCACCACATGGCCGACGACGGCACGATGCCCCACAAGCTCCTGTACTACCCCGACGAGAACCACTGGATCCTCCAGCCCCAGCACGCCCGCCTCTGGTACCAGACGGTGTTCGCGTTCCTCGCCCACCACGTCCGGGGCGAGCCCTGGGAGACCCCCGAGCTCCTCAGGTAGCGATCCCGTGGAGGATGGCCCGTCGCAGCTCCGGGAGGAGCTCGGCGGGCACCTTCTCGCCGGTCTCGTCCTGGACGTAGAAGGCGTCGACGACCTCGTCGAGCAGGGTCTGGACCCGGGCCCGGACGATGTTGAGGTCGAGCTCGGCGATCGCCGCCGTGATCCGGTAGAGGACGCCGACCGAGTCGGGGGCGTGGACCTCGACCACGGTGGCGTGGCTGGACTCGTCGGGGTGGAACTCGACCTTGGGCTCGGCCTGGAGCAGCGGTCCGGCCGGGGCCCGCCGGTAGGTGCGGGCCCGGTCGGCCAGGCGGGCCTTGAGGGCCAGGCGCCCGTCCAGGACGAGCTCGAGGTCCTCGGTGACCTTGTCCCAGGAGAAGGTCGGGCCGAACGACGACTGGACGGTCAGGACCTCGAGGGCCCGACCGTCGATGGTCGCGATGTTGGCCTCGAGCACGGCGATGCCGTGGAGGGCGAGCGTCCCGGCCACCCGGGAGAACAGGCCGGGTCGGTCGACGTCGACCACGGTGAGCACGTCGTCGACGCCGGACACGCACCGTGTGCCGCCGGCCAGCAGGGCGAGCTGGGCCTCGGTCGGGAAGTCCTCGGTGACCTCCTCGACCTCGCCGCCGCCGAGCACGTGGTCGACGCGGCGCACGAGGGTGTCGACGAGCTCGCGCTTCCACGGACCCCATGCGGCCGGACCGGTGGCGAGGCTGTCGGCCTCGGTCAGCGCGTGGAGCAGGTGCAGGCGGTCGCGGCGGCCGACGGCCTCGGCGACGCGGTCGATCACCTCGGGGTCGTCGAGGTCTCGCCGGGTGGCGACGTCGGGGAGCAGCAGGTGGTGCTCGCACAGGGCGACGAGGGTGGCGACGTCGTCCTCGGTGAAGCCCATGCGGGCCCCGATGTCGGCCAGCAGCTCCATGCCGACCTCGGTGTGGTCGCCGGGGAAGCCCTTGCCGAGGTCGTGGAGCCAGGTGCCGACGAGCAGGAGGTCGGGCCGGTCGACCCGGTGGGCCAGCGGCGCGGCGTTCGCGGCCGCCTCGCACAGGTGACGGTCCACGGTGAAGGTGTGGTAGGCGTTCCGCTGCGGCTTCGAGCGCACCCGGTCCCACTCGGGGAGCGCAGCGGTCAGCAGGCCGTGCTGGTCGAGGGACTCGAGGTGGGAGATGGCGGCCCGCCCGGCGCCGAGCAGGCGCACCAGCTGGTGGCGGGCCTCGTCGGGCCACGGCGACGGCAGCGGCGGCGCCCCCTCGAGGGCGTCGAGCGCGCTCCGGTGCACGGTCACGTCCTCCTCGGCGGCCGTGGCCACGACCCGCAGCGGGAGGGTGGGGTCGGCCAGGTCGGCGGCGGCGCGGAGGTGGAGCTCGCCGTCGCGCAGGACGAGCTCGTCGGAGAGCGGTCGGTCCCTCGTGGCGAGGCGGCCGATCGGCCCCCGGAGCGCGGACTCGACCCGCCGCCAGGTGTCGTCCGAGCGGTAGGCGATGTGGCGGGCCGCGGCGGCGATGCGCTGCATCAGCTCGTCCGCGCTGGCCGCACCGACGGCGGCGGCGACCGCGTCCTGCTCCTGCAGGGCGAGCACGTCGCCCTGGCGCCCGGTGCGGCGGTGCAGCTCGACCCTGGCGTCGAGGAGGACGTCGTAGGCCTCGGCCAGGGTGTCCTCGTCGCCCTCCCACAGCAGCTCGCGGGCCCGGCCGGCCCACTGCAGGGACTGGACGTCGCGCAGGCCACCCCGTCCCTCCTTGAGGTCCGGCTCGAGGAGGAAGGCGACCTCGCCCGCCTTGGCGTGCCGCTCCCGGACCCGCTGGGCGAGGTCGGGGAGGAAGCGCTTCGCCTTCTTGTTCCAGAGCTCCTCGATCTTCTCGCAGAGGGACCTGGTGAGCTCGGCGTCGCCCGCGACGTGGCGGGCCTGGAGCATCGCCGTGGCCGAGTCGAGGTCCTCGCCGGCCAGGGCCAGGGCCTCCTTGGGCGTGCGCACGGCGTGGCCGAGCTTCAGCCCGAGGTCCCAGATCGGGTACCAGATCGCGTCGGCGAGCGGCGCGATGTCGTGGCTCCCGTCGTGGAGGAGCAGGACGTCGAGGTCGGACTGGAGGCTCAGCTCGCGGCGTCCGTAGCCGCCGAGCGCGACGAGGGCGAGGCCCCGGGGGTGGTCGGCGGCGCGACCGAAGAGCTCGGCGAGGAAGGTGTCGGCGCGCCCGGCGTAGGCCTCGCACAGGGCCCGCCCCACGAGGGTGGTGTCGGCGGCGAGCTCGTCGCGTCCCAGATCCATCGGGGGCGATCCTACGGGCCCCGTCGGGCCCGGCGGTCAGCCGGGCGGGGCCGGGCCCCGCCCCGCTCGCGCGGTCAGGCCGAGGCCAGCGCGGGCTCGTCGTCGAGCTTGCGGCGCTCCTTGCGCGACTCCAGGCGGGCCGCGGCCTTGTCGACCCGGCCGAGGTGCTTGAGGCAGCGCTCGCGGGCCTCGTCGGCCTCGGGCGACAGGCCCTCGAGGTCGGCCAGCTTCCACTGGTCGACCACCATCGGCTTGAGGATCTGGTCGTGGTGGATGCGCAGGTCGTAGATGCCCGCGTCGGCGATCCGCTTGGCGTGGACCTTGAAGTCCGGGATGCCGGTGCCGGGCATGGCGAACTCGCGGACCTGCCGGTCGATGGCCAGCACCATGCCGTCGGGATCGACCTCGAGGGCGGCGGTGGCGGCGTCGCGGTAGAAGACGTGGTGGAGCTGCTCGTCGCCGGCGACGGTGGCCATGACCTGGTAGCCGACCTTGTCCTCGAGGAGGCGGCCGGTGTTGCGGTGGCTGATCTTGGTGGCCAGCTCCTGCATCGTCACGTAGGCCAGGCCGTCGCAGACGGTCTCGGGGTGGGGGACCTCACCCAGGGACACCTGCGCCATGCGGCCCCGCTCGAGCTCGTCGAGGTCGACGGCGCGGGTCACCTGGAGGTAGTCCCGGATGATGATCGAGTGGCGGCCCTCCTCGGCCGTCCAGCGCTTGGCCCAGGTCCCCCACGGCTCGTGCTTGCCGAACAGGTTGTAGATCGTCTCGAAGTAGTACGGGAGGTTGTCCTCGGTGAGGAGGTCGACGATCAGCGCCGAGCGGACGTCGTCGGAGAGGCCGGCGTCGGCCGGGTCCCACTCCCAGTCCTTCCCGAGGTCCTCGCCCCGCCCCCACGGCACGATGCGGTGGGGGAACCACTCCTTGGAGTTGGCGAGGTGGCGGTCGACGAGACCGGCGACGACGGGCGAGAGCTCTTCGGTGAGTGCGGCATCCGTGAGCGGCATGCCGTCAGCCTACCGACCGGTCGGTCGGGCGCGGAAGCCCGAGTCCGTGAACCCCGTGTGACGAGCGCTTTCGGTCGTGGCGCCGGCGGTCAGCGACGCCGGGCCCGCTCGGCGGCGTCGATGGCCTCGCCGCCCTTGCGGGCTGCGATGTGGACGGCGTCCCAGACGCCGGAGAACGGTGGGGCGTAGCCGAGGTCGAGGTCGACGACGTCGTCGACGGTCATCCCGGCGGTGATGGCGGTGGCGAGCACGTCGATCCGCTTCGCGGCCCCCTCCCGACCGACGATCTGGGCGCCGAGCACCCGCCGCGAGCCGCGCTCGGCGAGCAGCTTGACCGTGAGGGGCCGGGCGTCGGGCATGTAGCCGGCCCGGGCGGTCGAGTCGATCGTGACCGCCTCGTACTCGAAGCCGGCGCGCTGCGCCTCGCGCTCGTTGACCCCGGTGCGGGCGACCTCGAGCTCGCAGACCTTGGACACGGCGGTGCCGACGACGCCCGGTGAGGTGGCGTAGCCGCCGCCGAGGTTGGTGCCCGCGACCCGACCGGCCTTGTTGGCCACGGTGCCGAGGGCGACGTGGACCTGGCGCTGGGTGACCCGGTGGAAGCTCTCGGCGCAGTCGCCGGCCGCGTACACGCCCTCGACCGAGGTCTGCTGGCGCCGGTCGACGCGCACGGCCCGGCGGACGCCCCGGCGGATGCCGGCGTCGGCGGCCAGCTCGCTGTTGGGGACCACGCCGAGGCCGAGGACGACCAGGTCGGCGGCGAGGTGGCCGTCGCTCGTCTCGACCCCGCCCCCCTCGAAGCCCAGGGCCCGGCAGCCGAGCCGCAGGTCGACGCCGTTGCCCCGCAAGGCGGCGGCGATCGGCGCGGCCATGTCCGGGTCGAAGGTGCCCATGACCTGGTCGTTGCCGTCGATCAGGGTGACGTGCGCGCCCCACCGGACGAAGGCCTCGGCCATCTCGAGGCCGATGTACCCGCCGCCGACGACGACCACCCGACGGCAGTCGACGCGGCGGGCGTGCTCGAGCAGGTGGACGCCGTCGTCGAGGGTCTGGACCCCGTGGACGTGGTCGGCGTCGATGCCCGGGAGGTCGGGGCGCAGGGGCCGGGCGCCGGTCGCGAGGTGGAGCAGGTCGAACCCGAGCTGGAAGGTGCGGTCCCGGGTGTGGTCGATCACCTCGACCTTGCGGGCGTCGAGGTCGATGCCCACGGCCTCGTGGCGGATGCGGACGTCGATGCGGTGCTCGTCCCGGAAGCGCTCGGGGGTGCGGGCCACGAGGCGCTCGGCGTCGTCGACCTCGCCACCGACGAGGTAGGGGATGCCGCAGGCCGAGTACGAGGTGCGATCGCCCCGCTCGAGGGCCACGATCTCCATGTAGGGCTGCAGGCGCCGGGCCTGCGACGCGGCCGCCATGCCGCCCGCGTCGCCGCCGATCACCAGGAGTCGCTGGGCCATGGGCGGGCACGGTACCGCCGGAGGCGCCTGCGGACCCCGGCCCGCCTGCGTGGCAGGGTGGGTTCGTGGCTGTGCGAGAGGACTGTCGGCACTACTCGACCCGCTCGACCCCGGCGGGCGACGTCCTGCAGCGCTGCCGCCTGGGCGTGAACGAGGAGATGCCCTTCGCATGCCCCGAGGACTGCCTCTTCTTCGAGCCGCGGACGATCACCGACGCCGGCTGGCAGCGCCTGGACCGTCCCGACGACGACTGAGCGTCGGCTCCGCCGACCTCGACTCGCTCGCTGCGCGCACGACTCGGCTGGGCGTCGGTCAGGCCCCGAACGCGGCCCCGTCGAAGCGGTCGACGGTGGCGAAGGCCTCCACGGGGTCCCGGCGGAGCTTCGTGACCACCTGCTCGGGGTGGCCGAGCGCGATGAGGGCGGCCACCGCGTGGGTGTCGGGGATGCCGAGCAGGTCCGCGACCGCGGCCTCCTCCCGGCAGATGGCCGTGGTCATCACCCCGCCGAGCCCCTCGTCCCGGGCCTTGAGCATCACGTTGTGGCAGAAGGGGTAGATGGACGCCCCGCCGACGATGGACTGGCGGGGCAGGCCGTGGTCGAGCACGGCGAGGGCGGCCAGCTCCACGGCCACGACGAGCAGCACCGGGTGCTGCGCCATGCGGTCGGCGAAGTCGTTCGGGGCCGGGGTCTCCCGGGCCAGGCCGAGGTCCACCCAGGACTGGGAGAAGCGGGTCGACCCGGGCTGGAAGGCGACCCTGCCGGCCAGGACGTGGGCCCAGTACTCCCGCCACGACGCCTGGTAGGCCTCGGCGATCCGCTCCCGGGTGGACGGATCCTTCACGACCACGACCCGCCAGCCCTGGCGGTTGCCGCCCGAGGGGGCGAAGCGGGCGTGGTCGAGGATCCGGTGCACGACGTCGTCGGGCACCGCCTCGTCGGTGAAGGTGCGGGTGGCGGGCGTGGTGCGCATGACCTCGGCGAGCTCCATGCCCCCGAGGATGCCCGCTGGATCAGCGGCTGACGACCAGCTCCCGGTGCTCGCCGTCGCCGTCGGCCGCCGCCGCGCTCCGGGCCTCGTGCAGGCGCAGGCCGACGAAGATGCCGGCGATGGCCACGAGGCCGAGCACGGCACCCGAGGACACCATGACGAGCGCGGGAGCGGGGCAGGTCCCGGCGATGGCCCAGCCGACGCCGAACAGCGCGCCGCCCTTGACGTGCTCGGGGCGGATCTCGGAGCGGGACAGGCGCAGGCGCCCGCCGAGCGGGGTGATCGTGCCCCGCCGCTCGAGCCACCACAGCAGCGGCGCCGAGGTCGCGATGGCCGAGCCCATGAGCCAGAACACGTCCAGCTCCTCGAGCTTGAGCATGGCGTGGATGGTGTCGTACTCGTGCAGGCGGGCCCCGGCGAGCACGCCGCCGAAGAGCATCCCGAACAGCAGGCCGATGCGGTCCATGCGACGGGCATCCGAGGACGGGTTCACAGCGCACCTCCGGTGACGACGGTGAGGACGGCGGTGGTGGCGACGGCGGTGGCCATGAAGGTGGCCGTCGCCGCGAACGAGGCCTTCGAGCGCTGCGCGGTCCCGCAGATCCCGTGGCCGGACGTGCAGCCCCCGGCGGTGGCCGCACCCCAGCCCATGACGACGGCGCCGACGAAGACGGCGGGCACCACGACCCACAGGGGGGCGGCGTCGCTCAGGGCGTCGTAGCCCGAGCGCAGCTCGGCACCCTCCCGGAGCACCTGGGTGACCAGGAACCCGCCGGCGAACATGCCGACGAAGTACCAGACGCGCCAGCGGGCCACCTCGGCCCGACCCCGGACGAGGCCCATGGTCTGGACGTACGCGCCGGAGGCGCCGAGGGGCTGGTTGGCGAGCGCGAACATGCCGACCACGAGCAGCCCGAGGCCGGGGCCGGCGATCCACCAGGGGATCCGATCGGGGAGGACGTCGAACACGGGGCACGCTCCTGGGTGCGGTTCGGGTGGGCGGGCGCCACCGGGGGCGCCTGCACGGTGAAACACGACCGTACCGGTCGGGATTCCCGACGCGCAGATCTGGTCGATCCGACCGATCGGTGCCGTTCCGCCCGGTTCCTGCACCGACGGGGCGCATGTCCGGGTCGGCTCAGGCGCCGGCGGCGTCGAGCAGCGTCCCCTCGCCCAGGCGCCGGAAGGCCACCGAGCGGGGCAGGGCGACGGCGCCGGCCGCCTCGGCTGCGGCGAGCGCGTCCTCCTGCACGTGGGGGCCGAAGACGACCACGGCCGCGCCGGAGGCCACCGCGCCGGCGACGGCGTCGAGCGCGCCCGGCGCGGCCAGGTCGACCACGACGTGGGTCGGGGCGGGGGACGCGGCGAGCTCCGCGGCGAGGGCGCCGGGGCGCACGACGGTGGCGCCGGGCAGGGCCCCGGCGAGGCGGGTCCGGTCCATCAGGTCCACGGTGACCACGACGACGCGCCCGCCGCCCTCCCCGGTCACGTGAAGCCCTGCTGCCGGCGTCGCGCCTTGAACACGTAGGCCTTGGCCGCACCCCAGGTGAGCCCCAGCTCGTGGAGGTCGGGGTGCACGTCGGCCCAGGTCGCGGGCATCAGGCCGTACACGTCGGTCGGGAAGGAGCGGGCCTCGAACTGGTCCCGGGGCATGGCGGGCACGCCGGCGCCGGCCAGGACCGCGGCCGCGTGGTGGGTGGTCTCGCGCAGCAGCTGGAGCGGGTTGGTGCGCTGGTCCTCGACCTCTGCGGCCAGCAGCCCCCGCAGGCGGGGGGCGAGCTCGTCGCGGGCCGCCTCCCCGGCGGTCACGGCCTCGGCGGCGAGCTCGGCCGACACGTGCCCGGCCCACTGCCGCAGGCGGGTCACGACCAGGCCCTCGATCCAGGCGGGCACGGCGTCCAGGGTCGCCTCGCACAGGCGGGTGGCGATCTCGGCCAGGCGGGTGGCGTCGTCGTCGAGCGCCGGGTGGGATGGCGCGGGCCGGTCCGGTGCCTCGGGACGGTCGGGGGGGTTGGCATCGGTGGCCATCGGGGCCAACCTACGGACCGTGCGGATCCGTGCCATGTCGGTCTTCGAGGGGATCGTGTACCACTCCCACTGCCTCGACGCCTCGAACCCCGCCCGGCCGACGCTCGAGGTCGAGGCCGTGGTGCGCGACGGCGACGTCGACGACGGGCCGGTGCTCCTGCCGTGGGCCGACTTCGTGCTGATGGCGGGCAAGGCGACCGCCGACGCCCTCTACGCCGACTTCGCCGCGGCCGGGCGGATCGTGCACCACCTCGGCGTGGCCCACCTCTCGTTCCCGCTGTGGACCGCGGGGGACGACCTCACCCGGCGGTGACCGAGCGCCCGACCCGGGACAGCGGGTCGAGGCTGCCGCTGCGGAAGCCGACCAGGTCGAGGGCCACGAAGCGGTAGCCGGCGCCGCGCACGGCGTCGACGACGGCGTCCCGGGACGCGACGACGTCGCCCAGCCGGTCCTCGGGCACCTCGACCCGGGCCAGGTCGCCGTGGTGGCGGACCCGGAGCACGGCGAAGCCGAGGCCCCGGAGCGCGGCCTCGGCGGCCTCGACGGACCGGAGCCGCCCGAGCGTGACCGGGGTCCCGTTGGGGAGCCGGGAGGCGAGGCAGGGGGCGGCGGGCTTGTCCCACGTGCGCAGGCCGAGGTCCCGGGAGGCGGCGCGCACGTCGTCCTTGGTGAAGCCGGCCTCGACCAGCGGGAAGCGGGCGCCACGGCTCCGGGCCGCGTCCTGGCCCGGGCGGTGGTCGTCGAGGTCGTCGACGTTCACGCCGAGCACGACGGTGGCCCCGTCCAGCTCGCCGGCGGCCACGAGCGGGTCGAGGGCGTCCATCAGGGCGTCCTTGCACCAGAAGCAGCGGTCGGCGTCGTTGCGGCGGTAGGCCGCGTTGGCCATCTCCTCGGTGCGCACCTCCCGCCACGACAGACCCCACTCGGCGGCGAGCGCCCGGCAGTCCTCGTGCTCGGCATCGGCCAGCGACGGCGAGACCGCGGTCACGGCGGCGGCCCGGTCGGGCCCGAGCTCGTCGTGGGCGACCCAGGCCAGGAACGCCGAGTCCGCGCCGCCGGAGAAGGCGACGGCGACCCGGTCGAGGTCGCGGAGGACGGCGCGGAGCGCGGCGAGATCGGCCACGGGGCGAGTCTGCCCGCCGGGCGGGACGCGACGCACGGGCGGGTCCGGTCGCGCACGACACACGACGTTCACACCTGGGTGTGGCGAACGACACGTCGGGAACCCGTATGCTCCGCCTCTCCCTGTTGGTGAACACAAAGGAAACCAAGCCCATGCGAAAGCCGACCAAGCTCCGGCTTCTCCTCGGTCTCCTGCTCTCGTTCTCGCTCCTCGCCGCGGCATGCGGTGACGACGACGACGACGCAGAGACCGGTGGCGAGGCCCCCGAGGAGGAAGAAGAGGCTCCCGAGGAGGGTGAGGGCGAAGAGGCCCTCGTCACCTGCCCGACGGGTGAGACCGCGATCGAGCCCACCGAGGCCGCCCCGGCCCAGGAGGAGCAGGAGATCGACAAGTCCGCGGCCGACGGCCAGGACGGCGTGCTCGACTTCGGCACGATCCTGCCCGAGACGGGCGACCTCGCCTTCCTCGGCCCGCCCGAGTTCGCGGGCGTCGACCTCGCCATCGCCGACATCAACGCCGCTGGCGGCGTGATCGGCTCCGAGGTCACCCTCTCCCACGGCGACTCGGGCGACACCTCGACCGACCTCGCCACCCAGGAGGCCACCCGCCTGCTGAACGCCGGTGTCGACGCCATCATCGGCGCCGCCTCCTCCGGCGTGTCGCTGACCTTCATCGACCAGGTGACCGGCGCCGGCGTGATCCACTTCTCGCCCGCCAACACCTCGCCGACCTTCACGGACTACGACGACAACGGGCTGTACTTCCGCACCGCCCCGTCCGACGTCCTCCAGGCCCGGGTCCTCTCCGACCTGGTCCTCGGCGACGGCTTCACCTCCGTCTCGGTCATGGCTCGTGACGACGACTACGGCGTGAACCTGCTCGACAACTTCGTCGAGTTCTTCGAGGGCTCCGGCGGCGAGGTCGTGTCGCAGCTGTCCTACGACCCGCAGGCCCAGAACTTCGACGCCGAGATCGACGAGACCGTCGGCCCCAACCCGGAGGCCATCGTCCTCATCGGCTTCGCCGAGTCCTCGCAGATCATCTCCGGTCTCGAGGAGCGCGGCTTCGGCCCCCGTGACGTCCAGCTCTACGGCACCGACGGCAACATGGGCAACAGCCTGGCTGCGCAGTTCGACGACGCCACCGTGCTGACCTGCATGAAGGGCACCATCCCGCTCACCGAGCTGGGTGACGACTTCAAGGAGCGCCTGCTCGGCATCAACCCGGACCTCGTCGACTTCTCGTACGCGGCCGAGTCCTACGACGCGGCGATCATCATCGCCCTGGCCGCCGAGATCGCCGGCACCGACGACGGCCCCGCCGTCGCCGCCGAGATCAACGGCGTCACCAAGGACGGCACCAAGTGCACCTCGTTCGAGGAGTGCAAGGGCCTGATCGCCGAGGGCACCGACATCGACTACGACGGCGTCGGCGGTCCCTACGAGTTCATCGACGCCGGCGAGCCCGGCGCCGCGGTGTTCGCCATCCCGCAGTTCGACGCTGCCGGTGCGATCGCCATCCCGGACTACCAGCAGGCCGAGCTCTGATCAACTGAGCTGATCGGGGCAGCACCCGCTGCCGGACCCGACGAGCGGCCCGCCTCCCCGGAGGCGGGCCGCTTGCGCGTCCGGGACCCGGATCGGGCGCCGGGTCAGCGGCGGTGCCGCGCCTGGAGCCGGGCCAGGACCTCCATCGCCCGTCCGGCGAGGTCCTCGGGCACCAGCAGGTGGTCGTGGTGGAAGCCGGCGACGACGTTGGCCGGTACCCCCGCCTCGGCCAGTGCGGTGGCGAAGGCGGCGGTGAGGCCCACCGCCTCGAGCGCGGAGTGCACGCGCAGCACGATGCGCCGGCTGGGCGTGGACGTCTCCAGCCCCAGCCGCGCGGCGTCGGCTGCGTCGAGCACCAGGGTGGTCCCCTCGTCCTCGGCGATGCGGGCGAAGGCGGCCACGTCGGGCACGGGAGCGCCTGCGGGCACCGTGGCCCACACCAGCGGGGTGGGGTCGAGCCACGGGTCGAGCCGGGCCAGCATGCGACCGAGGTCGGTCTCGCCGGGCACGGTCGTGCGCCCCGTCGCTACTGCTGGCCGAGCGTGCCCAGGTAGAGCTCGATGACCTTGGGGTCGGTGAGCAGCTCGCGGCCCGGGCCGGTGTAGGCGTTGCGGCCCTGGTCGAGCACGTAGCCGCGGTCGCAGATCTGCAGGCAGCGCTGGGCGTTCTGCTCCACCATGATGATCCCGACGCCGGCGTCGTTGATCTTCTGGCAGTTGATGAACACGTCGTCCTGCAGCGCCGGCGACAGGCCGGCGGAGGGCTCGTCGAGGAGCAGGACCTCGGGCTCCATCATCAGCGCACGGGACATGGCCAGCATCTGCCGCTCGCCGCCCGAGAGGGAGCCGGCCCGCTGCGAGCGCCGCTCGGCGAGCCGGGGGAACATCTCGGCGACCGTCTCGAAGCGGTCGGCGAAGGTCTTGGGCCGCAGGAAGCAGCCCATCTCGAGGTTCTCCTCGATGGTGAGCTGGCTGAAGACGTTCTGGTTCTGCGGGACGTAGCCGATGCCGCGGGCCACGAGCTTGTTGGCCTTGAAGCCGGTGATGTCGTCGCCGCGGAAGGTGACCGAGCCCTCCCGGACCGGGATGAGGCCGAAGAGCGCCTTGAGCAGCGTCGACTTCCCGGCCCCGTTGGGCCCGATGATCCCGACGATCTCCCCGGGGAACAGCTCGAGGCTGCACCCGTTGAGGATGTTCACACCCGGCACGTAGCCGGCGACCACGTGGTCGATGTCGATGACCTTCTCGTCGGTGCGGGGCGTCACGAGCCCTCCTCCGGTCGGTCCGCGTCGGTGGTGGGACGTCCCTCGAGCTCGGCGCCGTGGTGGGCGCCGAGGTAGGCGTCGATGACCTGCGGGTTGGCGACCACCGAGGCGTGCGGGCCCTCGGCCACCACCTGCCCCTCGGCCATGACGACGACCCAGTCGGAGATGTCGCGGACGACGTCCATGTCGTGCTCCACGAAGATGACGCTCATCCCCTCGGCCCGGAGCTGCTTGACGTGGCCGAGAAGCGACTGGGTCAGGGCCGGGTTCACGCCGGCCATCGGCTCGTCGAGCATCACGAGGCGGGGCTCGGTCATGAGGGCGCGGGCCATCTCGAGCAGCTTGCGCTGGCCGCCCGACAGGGTGCCGGCGTACTCGTCGGCCATGTGGGCCATGTTGAACCGGTCGAGCAGCTCGCGGGCCCGAGCCTCGACCCGCTTCTCCTCCTTGCCCCACAGGAAGGGGAAGATCGAGTTGCGGAGCCGCTCGCCGGCCTGCCCGACGGCGCCGAGCTTCATGTTGTCGAGCACGGAGAGCTTGGACAGCGCCTTGGTCAGCTGGAACGTGCGGACCACGCCCCGCCGGGCGAGCACGTGGGGCGGCTTGCCGCTCACGTCGTCGCCGTCGACGGTCCAGGTGCCCCCGTCGGGGCTGTCGAAGCCGGTCAGGAGGTTGAAGAACGTCGTCTTGCCCGCGCCGTTGGGCCCGATCAGGCCGGTGATGACGCCCCGCTGCACCTCGAGGTGGTCGACCGAGACGGCGGTGAGGCCGCCGAAGCGCCGCACCACCCCGTCGGCGACGAGGATCGGGTCGGGCTTGGCCACACCGGGCGACGGGTCGACGCCGTCCAGGTAGTGGGCACCGGGGTTGGGGATGTCGGCCTGGGCGGCCAGCGCCGCGCCGGCACCGCCGCCGCCGGCGGTCACGCCGAGCTCGAAGTCCTCGCCCTTCTCGACGGTCATCGCACGCTCCGGTGGTCGGCGGTCATCGCGGGCTCCGTGCTAGCGGTCATCGAGCGCCATCTCCTCGCGCTTGCCGAACACGCCCTGGGGGCGGAAGGCCATGAGCAGCACCAGCAGGAGGCCGACCAGCATGAGCCGGACCACGCCGACGTCGCCCGACTCCAGGATCGACGACGGGATGAGCGGGTCGTTGCCGGCCGTGGCCTCGCGCAGGAACGACGACGTGAAGGCCAGGATCCCCCACAGGATCATCGACCCCACGATCGGTCCGAACACCCGGGCGAGGCCACCGATGATCAGCACGGCGTAGCCGATGAAGGTGACCTGGGTCTGGAAGTCCTGCGGGGTGACCGAGCCCTTCGACAGGGCCAGCAGCACGCCGCCGAGGCCGCCGATCACGCCGCCGATGATGAGGGCCTGCATCTTGTAGACGTAGGCGTTCTTGCCCAGCGCCCGGACGGCGTCCTCGTCCTCCCGGATGGCCTTGACGACGCGACCCCAGGGGCTGCGCACCAGCAGGAGCACGATCAGCGCCACGGCGAGCACGGCGGCCCAGCCCGTGACCAGGAACCACAGCACGTTGCCGCGGTAGACGAGCGGCCCGAACCCGTACTCCGCGCTCTCCACGAAGGGGTTGAGGTCCTTGAACGAGTTCGTGAACCCGGTGAGGCCGTCGACGCCGCCGGAGAAGTCGCGCAGCTCGGGCGTGTTCACGACCAGGCGGATGATCTCGGACGCGGCGATGGTGGTGATGGCCAGGTAGTCGGCGCGCAACCGCAGGGTCGGCAGGCCGAGCAGCAGGGCCAGGACGATCGAGCAGGCGATGCCGACCAGGATCCCGAACCACATCGACCACCCGTAGTAGGTGACGCTGATGGCCATGCCGTAGGCGCCCACGGCGACGAAGCCGGCCTGGCCGAAGTTCAGCAGGCCGGTGTAGCCGAAGTGGACGTTCAGGCCGATGGCGATCATGGCGTAGATGACCGCGTTGGTGGAGAACATCGCCTGGAGCGTGTTCTCGAGGACGGAACCCCAGTCCATGGCGCTATCCGATCCGTTCCGCTCGTCCGAAGATGCCCTGCGGTCGCACCATCAGGATCACGATGAGCACGAGCAGGGCGCCCACGTTCTTCAGGTTGGTCGGGATGATCACCGTCGACACGTTGACGAAGATGCCCACGATCACGCTGCCCACGAGGGCGCCGAAGGCGGTCCCGAGGCCGCCGAGGGTCACCCCGGCGAAGATGAGCAGCAGCAGGCGGAACCCGATGTCGAACTTGGCCCGCTCGTCGAGCGCCGTGAGGGTGCCGGCGAGGGCGGCGAGGGCGCCGCCGAAGAACCACACCATCGAGATGACCCGCTGCACGTCGATGCCCGAGGACTCGGCCAGGTCGCGGTTGTCGGCCACGGCCCGCATGGCCTTGCCGATGCGCGTCGTCTGGAGCGCGATGCCGACCCCGCCGAGGACCACCAGGCTCACCACGATGATGGTGATGGCCAGCGGGTTGATCTCGATCGGGCCGATCTCGATGTTGCGCGCCGACCCGAACGACAGCGACCGGGGGAGCTCGCCGAAGAGGTACTGGAAGAAGTTCCGCAGCAGGAACGACAGGCCGATGGTGATGACCAGCTGGGCGACGAGGCTGGCGCCTCCGGAGCGCAGCGGCCGGAAGATGCCGCGGTCGATGGCCAACCCGAACAGGCCGCCCACGAGCACGGCCACGACCGTGGCCGGGATGATGTGGAGCCCGCCGAAGAGGTACATGTTCGCCCAGAACGCGACGAGGCCGCCCCAGGTCACCATCTCGCCGTGGGCGAAGTTGACGAGACCGGTGGTGCCGTAGATCAGCGACAGGCCGATCGCGCCCATGGCGATGAGCAGCCCGAACTGGAAGCCGTCGACGGTCCGCTGGAGGACCTTGCGGAGCAGCGTGTCCCCGCCCGTGGTCCCCTCACCGAGCCGGAAGACGATCGAGCGGTTCTGGTTCGGTGCGACCTGCACCTCGAGGAAGGCGATCCCGTCCTCGACGGGCGTGGACTCGTCGGTGAGCGTCGTCCCCTCCGGCAGCGACCCGAGGTCGAGCTCGACCCGGTAGGCCCCCGGGGACGGCAGCGGGATCTCCCAGCGGCCGTTGTCGTCGGTGGTCGCGGTGCCGACCTCGGCGCCGGTGTCGTCGAGGGCGCGCAGCTCGGCTCCCTCGATGGGCCTGGTGCCCTCCGCGTCGCGCTCGGTCGTGCGACCGCGGACCGACTGGTCGGCCGACGCCTCCTGCGCCGCGGCTCCCGGGGCGAGGACCCCCGCCAGGCTCAGCAGCGCGGCCAGCAGGACCAGCGCACGTATGGCAAGCGAGTTCCTCACGAGGGCCGGCATCGTAGCCCTCGTGCGCGAACGCGCGTGCCGCCGGGGTGAACGTCGCGTGACGACGGCCACGAGGACCACCGGGGCGAGGGCCTCAGTCGAGCCCGACGGCGTCCAGGACCTCGCCGAGCGTGCCCACGGTGCCGGTCACGAAGGTGCCGAACTCGGCGTAGACGGCAGATGCCGTGTCGTAGCGCATCGTGTAGACGACCTCCTTGAGGTCGTCGGGGCGGGCGCCGAAGAGCGTCACGCCCCACTCGAAGTCGTCGACCCCCGTCGACCCGGTGACGACCTGGGTCACGCGCCCGGCGAACTCGCGGCCCGAGGCCCCGTGCTCCATCATCAGGGCCTTCCGGTCCTCGTAGGGCAGCGTGTACCAGTTGCCCACGACCTCGCGCCGCTTCGACATCGGGTAGAAGCAGAACGCCGGCTTGCCCTCGGGCGGCAGGTCGGGGTGGAGCCGGGCCTGCTTCATCTTCTCGGGGACCTCCTGGGCGTACTCCGAGACCTCGGTGAGGCTCACGTAGGAGTCGACGAGGTCCAGGCCGGCACGGGTCAGCTCGGTCTGGAGGCGGCGGAGGCGCCACTGGTCGGGGCCGAGCGCCATGAACCCGAGGTCGGCCTTGTGCCCGAGGACCGCGACGGGGACGACCTGGTAGCCGTCGGCCTCGGCGGCGCGGACCGCCTCGGCCACCGCGTCCCGGTCGGCGAGGGGACCGGTGGCGAAGAACAGGTGCAGCACCGCCCAGCCGACCGATGGCGAGGACGGGGCCGGGCCGGCGGCCTCGGTGCCGGTGCGGGGGGCGTCGGTGCTGGTGCCGTCGGTGGTGGTCACGTCCCCGAGCCTACGGATCGGTGCGGCCCGACCCCATCCGGCCGGGGGTTCATCGACCGTTCACGCGCAGGTGCCACACTCGCACCACGCAGGGTCGATCATCCGACCGTGATGCGAACGATGAGCCCGGTCCGGAGGAAGGTGGTGGGGGAGGTGCGCACGCAGCACGTGGTGGTGACCCTCCGCCTGCCGGATCGCCCCGGTGCGCTCGGGGCCGTCGCCTCCCGCATGGGCGCGGTCGGCGCCGACATCACCGACGTCACCGTGTCGTCGCGTCGCTGCGGGGTGGCCGAGGACGTGTTCCACCTCGACCTGCCCGACGTGGGCGAGGTGGACGTCGTGGGCCTCCTGCTCGCCGAGATCGAGCAGGTGGACGGGGTCGCGGCGCCGTCGCTGGCGTACCCGTCGCCCGGCTGCTGCGACGCACCCGAGGTGGGCTGAGGCCCACCGGACCGGCCGGCGTCAGCCGGCGGTCGGATCGTGGAAGACGCGGGCCCGGTCCCCGCCGGCCCAGCCGACGAGGGTGATCCTCGCGATGCGGGCGGCCTCCACGGCCAGCGACGTGGGCGCGCCCTTGGCCACGATCGTGGTGATCCCCGCCGACCAGGCCTTCTGGACGATCTCGAAGCCGACGCGGCCCGACACGGCGAGGCCGTGCCCGGTGCGGGGGAGGCCTCCGGCCAGCAGCTGGTGGCCCACGACCTTGTCGACGGCGTTGTGGCGCCCGACGTCCTCGCGCACGACCACGGCCGTGCCGTCGGGGGCGAAGAGGGCCGCGGCGTGGACGGCGCCGGTGGCGGCGAAGACGTCGGTGCCCCCGAGGAGGTCGCCGGTGGCCGCCCGGAGCAGGGCGTCGGGGAGCGGGTCGGTGGCGGGCAGGGGGTGGATGCGGGTCCGCAGCTCGTCGACGGCGGTGGTGCCGCACGCCCCGCACGCGCTCGTGGTGACCGAGAGCCGGGGCTCGGGGGTCGGGGCGAGCCCGCCCGTGGACACGGTGACCACGTTGAACTCGGACTCGACGACGGCACCGGGGCCCTCGCCGCGGCAGTACTTGGCCGAGCGCACCGGGGCGCCGTCGAGGAGGCCCTCGCTGTGGCAGAAGCCCACGGCGAGCTCGAAGTCGTGACCCGGCGTGCGCATCGTGGTGCCCACGAGGTGCCCGTCGAGTCGGATCTCGAGCGGCTCCTCGACGGCCACCTCGTCGGGCTGGCGGTGGCGTCCGTCGTCGTCGACGACGGTCGTCAGGAGTCGTTGGGTCCGGCCTCGGGGCACGTCCCCAGCCTAGGAAGGGCAGGACCCGGCGGGGTCGGGGGCGAAGGATCCACCGACGGAACGGGTCCCCGGCCGCCGAGGACCCCTCCGGACCGCCGACCATGCGCCGCTCCCTCCACCCCCGCCTCCCCCGACGCGCCCTCCTCGCCGTCGCCGCTGCGCTCCTCGCGCTCGGCCTCGGCCCGGCCGCCGTCGGCGCCCCCACCGCACCGGCCGACGTCGCCGTGGTCCAGCTGGAGGGCCGTGGCCACGGCCACGGCGTCGGCCTGTCCCAGTGGGGCGCCTACACCATGGCCGCCGACGGGCTCGGCGCAGCCGACATCCTCACCCGCTTCTACCCGGGCACCGAGCTGGCCGGAGCCGGCGGCGAGGTCGTCGTGGTCGTCGACCGGGGCGGCTCGATCCGCCTGTCGCTCCCCGCCGGCGGCGAGCTCCGCTCGTCCCGGGGCGGGGAGCAGGCGCCCGGCTTCCCGGTGCCGCTCGGCCCCGGCGAGGTGGCCGAGATCGTCCACGACGGCACCGGCTACCGGGTCGTGACCGGCGGCGTCCGGGCCGCGGCCGCCGACGACGACGGGGCGGTGCGCTTCGGGGCGGGACCCGACCAGGAGGACTGCGTCCTGGTCTGCCCCGACCCCGCGCCCGAACCCGAACCTGAGCCCGAACCCGAGCCGGAGCCGGAGCCCGAACCGGAGCCCGAGCCGGACCCGCAGCCGTGCGTCGTCTGCGACGGCGAGCCCGCACCGGAGCAGCCTGCACCCGAGCAGCCCGAGCCCGGCCCCGAGCCCGCCCCCGGGCCGGCGCCGTCGGCCGAGGCCCCGCGCTCGCCCACCCCGGTCTGGGCCGTGCCCGCCCAGGGCACCGTCGTGTCCGAGGGTCGGGGCCGCGCCTACCGGGGCGTGTTCGAGGTGCTCGGCCAACCCGGTGCGCTGCGCCTGCGCAACCACGTCGACGTCGAGGACTACCTGAAGGGCATGGCCGAGGTCCCGGGCACCTGGCCGGCCGCCGCCGTCCAGGCCCAGGCCGTGGCCGCCCGCACCTTCGCCCTCCGGGCGATGGCCGCCGGGGGCGAGATCTGCGACAGCGAGTCCTGCCAGGTGTACGCCGGCACCGCCCACGAGAGCCCGGGCCAGGTGGCCGCCGTCGACGCCACCCGCGGGTGGGTCGTCACCTACCGGGGCCGGCTCGCCTCGACCTTCTACTCGGCCTCGGGTGGCGGGTTCTCGGCCACGGTCGCCGAGGGCTTCGGCGCCGACTACGACGTGCCGTACCTGCAGGCCGCGCCCTACGAGACCGACAACCCCAAGGCGTGGGCCCTCGACGTCGCCCTGGACGACGTCGGGGAGAGGCTCGGGTACCCGGGCACGGTGACCGACCTGCGGGTCCTGGCCACGGGCCCCTCCGGGCGCCCCCTGGCCATGGCCGTCGACGGGGACGCCGGGACCGTCGAGGTCGACCCCCAGGACTTCCGGCGCCGCCTCGGGCTCCAGTCGACGCTGTTCACCGCCACGGTCACGACGGCCGACGCCGCGCCGCCCCCGCCCCCCGAGGCCGTGACCGACCAGCTCGAGACGGCGGCGGCCGCCGGGATCGGCGACGACCCCGTGCTCCGCCCGGACGACGCGCCGAGGCGCGGCACCGACGAGGCCGGCGCGGCCGTCCCCGTGCCGGGCGACGACCCGCTGGCCCCGGCCGCACCGGCCACGGCCGTGGCCGCGCTCCTCCTGGGCGGCACGGCGCTCGGTGGGTGGCGGCTGCGCCGCCGGGCCCTCCCCGAGGCCCCCGGTGCCCCGGCCGCCCCGGCACCCCTGCGCCGCCGGGGCACGCCGCTGCGAGCGCGCTGACGCGGGACGGACGCGCCCCCGGTCCCGCCATGATGGGACCGTGGCCGACGACGCCCTCCCCCAGCCCCAGCCCCTCACCCCGACCCGGGTGGTCGTGCGCGGGTTGACCCGGCGGTGCCCCCTCTGCGGCCGGCGCGGCACCTTCGAGTCGTGGTTCGTGCTGCGCGCACGGTGCCCGACGTGCAACTACCCGACGAACCGGGTCGACGACCAGTGGATCGGCGCGCTCGGCATGAACACGATCGTGAGCTTCGGCCTGCTCCTCGGCGTCATCGCCGTGGGCTTCGCCGTGACCTACCCCGACCCGCCGGTCGCGGTCCTGCTCGTCGTCGCCCTCGTGGTCGCCGTGGGGGTGCCGCTGTTCTTCTACCCGGTGTCGAAGTCCACGTGGGCCGCCATCGACCTGGCGATGCGACCGCCCGAGCCCGACGACGACGTGGACCCGCGCTGGCTGCCCCCGGGACGGGGCGGGCCCGGCTGACCGGGGCGCACCCAGCCCCGCGCTCCCGCAGGACCAGCCCCGCGCTCCCGCAGGACCAGCCCCGGCCCCGCAGACCGGCTCAGAGCTCCCGCAGGTGCGCGTGGTCGTTGTGGCGGACCAGCGTCCACGTCGCCGTGTCGACCCACGCCGGCGCGCCCTCGTGCCACCAGCTCCACTCGGTGACCCCGGTGTTCTCGATGCGCACCGAGCCGTAGCCCGGCCCGAGCGGTCGACCGTGGAGCGCGGTGAACGACGTCTCGATGACCCCGCCGTGGCACGCCACGACGACGGTGCCGCCGTCGTGGTCGCGGGCCAGGTCGTGGAGGGCGGCTCCGGCGCGGGCGGCGAACGCGGCCCACGTCTCCCCACCGGGCACCTGGTTGTCGTACGGCGTCCGACGCTCCGGCTCGGGCCAGCGGCGCCCGAACTCCTCCCACGTCATGCCGTCCGCCTCGGGGCCCTTGTCGAACTCGCGCAGGTCGTCGCGGACCACGACGTCGAGGCCGCCGAGGGCCGGCGCCAGGATCTCGGCGGTCTCGGACGCCCGCGGGAGCGTCGAGGCGTACAGGGCGGTCGCGTCGGCCAGCTCGCCCGTCGCCGCCAGGCGGTCCCGGAGGGCCTCGGCCTGGCGACGCCCGAGGTCGGACAGCCCGGAGCACCCGTTCCGGCCGCCGACCCGACCCTCCACGGCCGACTGGGCCTCGCCGTGGCGGACGAGCACGAGGCGGGTCGTGCTCACCGGATGCTCCAGTCGCCGAGGAGCCGGGCCTGGACGGCGTCGCGGGCCCCGGGGCCCTCGAGCAGGTCGGCGAGCGACCGCAGCACCGAGGGCAACCCGCCGGGCTGGAGCAGCAGGGCGTCGACGAGGGAGGCGAGGTCCGCCACGGCGCCGGGTCCGCCGACGAGACCGGCGGCGGGGCGGCTCGACTCGGGCTTGCGCAGGACGTCGAGCGGGCTCGACTTCGGGAAGCCGGTGACCTCCACCGGGGCGTCGGGCTCGAGGCGGGCCAGCGCACGGGCCTCGGCCAGCGCCTCGTGGAAGCCGCCGAGCACGTCGACCAGGCCGCGGTCGAGGGCGTCGGCACCGGTCCAGACCCGTCCCCGCGCCACCTCGTGGACGGCGTCGCGCTCGAGGTCGCGCCCCTCGGCGACGCGCTGGAGGAACAGGTCGTAGACCCGGTCGATCTCGGCCTCCATGCGGGCGAGCTGGTCGTCGTCCCACACCTGCAGCGACGACAGGAGGGTCGCGTTGTCGCTCGTGGCGAGCTCGCGGGAGGCGATGTGGAGGCGCTCGCGGAGCCCGGCGGTGACGAGCTTCCCGCTCACCACGCCGATCGAGCCGGTGATCGTCGTGGCGTTGGCCACGATGCGGTCGCAGGGCGCCGACACGTAGTAGCCGCCGCTCGCCGCGACCGAGCCCATGGAGGCCACGAAGGGCGTCCCCGCCTCGCGACCGACGGCGACGGCGCGGGCCATCACCTCCGACGCGACCGCCGAGCCGCCCGGGGAGTCGACGCGCACGACGACCGCGACGACGTCGTCGTCGGCCACGGCGGCGCGCACGGCGGACACGAAGGTGTCGCTGCCCGTGCCCGGTCCGGGGGGCAGGCCCGGCTTCAGGCCGCCGCTGCGACCCGAGGAGATGCCGCCGGTGACGGGGACCACGGCGATCGTCGGCCGCTTCGGGGTCCGTCCCCGGCGGGCCCTGGTCGCGTGGTGGACGTAGCGCTCCAGGTACTGCAGGGGCGCGTCCTCGGGTGCGGCCGTCGCCCACACCTCGTCGGCGAAGCCGGTCGCGTCGACCAGGCCGAGGGCGACGGCGGCCTCCGCGTCGTGCGGCCCGTCCTCGACGGCCCGGCGCACGTCGTCGGCCCCGAGGCCCCGGTCCCGGGCGACGGAGGCGACGAGGCGGTCGAGGACGG
The DNA here is from genome assembly GCA_964497795.1 of uncultured Acidimicrobiaceae bacterium. Classification (GTDB taxonomy): domain Bacteria; phylum Actinomycetota; class Acidimicrobiia; order Acidimicrobiales; family Salinilacustritrichaceae; genus Salinilacustrithrix. Next base: position 30,586 of record CAZCEZ010000034.1, read on the forward strand.
AGGCCTGCACGGCGCGCACCGCCTCCTCGTGGGGCTCGGTGAAGTCGGTCCGGGTGAAGACGTCGGCCATGCTCTTGTACTCGTGGCGCTGCAGGAACTGCGGCTCGATGCCCGCGGCGGGGAGGGCCTCGCCGAGGAAGTTGGTCCGGGAGGCGAGGCCGGTCACGGCGACCTGGCCGGCACCGAGCACGGTCACGTGCTCGAAGGCGGCGGCGACGGCGAGCGCGGGCAGGGACGGCAGGCCCTCGGACCAGCACCGGGTGGCCTTGCCCGCGGCCCGGAACCGGCGGACGGCGTCGCGCAGCTCCTCGCACACCGAGACGGGCGCACCCTCCAGCCCGACCCGGGCGACGAGGCCGACGACGCGGTCGTCGCGCGACGCGCGGTCGAGCGCCCGGATCGTGGCCCGCAGGTCGAGGGTCCGGGCCAGCTGCTGCTGCAGCTTGGACAGGGGCGAGGCGGGCCCCGGCTCCTCCGGGGCCTCGGCCAGGTCGAGCTCGAGCACGGTGCCGGGGCGCACGCCTCCGGCCCGGGCCTGGGCGATCTTGTCGGTCAGCTCTGCGAGGTCGATCACGGGGGCTCCGTAGGGGATGGGGTGGGCGGGAGGGTCAGGCGTGGAGCGAGGCGACGATGCCGACCGAGGGTGGCACGCGACCCGCGACCAGGTCGGCCCAGGCGTCGCGCACGGCCTCGGGACCGTCGCGGCGCTCCACGTCGAGCCAGCGGCGAGAGTCGGCGACGAAGTCGTGCAGGGCGCGGGTGGTCCGCTCGTCGTAGCCGTCCTGGCCCCAGGCCCGGATGCGGTGGGACACCTCGGTCGGGGCGAAGAAGAACTCCACCTCGGGGCCGCCCTCGACGGGCACCTCGTCGGCGTCGTGGTGGCTCTTGCCCACGAACACCGAGGCCAGGATCCGCTCGTCGGCGGCGCGGTGCAGCGCGCCGACGACGGCGGGGTTGCCGGCCATGTCGACCACGACGGCCCGGGCGTCACCCCGCGCCGCCGCCGGACCCGGCGCCGCGCCGGTCCCGACCTCGTCGTAGGTGACGACCTCGTCGTACACGCCGAGGTCGGCGACGAAGTCGGCGTTGCCGGGACTGGTCAGGCCCACGACGCGCAGTCCCTCGTGGGCGGCGGCGTTGCGGGCGAAGCCGATGGCCGTCTTGGACGAGGCGGACACGACCAGGACCTCGTCGGCGCCCAGGTAGGCGCGACCGTCGTCGTCGGTGCGGTCGGCGAGGGACGCGTCGGCGAGGAAGCCGGTGAGGAAGAGGCCGCGGAGCAGCGCGTGGCGGTCCTCCGCCTCCTCGCCGCCGGCCGCGTCGTACCAGGGGTCGTCCTCGGTCCACGCGAAGCGGCGGTACACCGGGGCGTGGGCCGTGCGGTGGGGTGCGTCGTCGCGCAGGCCGCCCTCCACCGGCGACACCGTCGTCGTGACCCGCCCGGCCATCGGGAACCACCCGTAGCAGCGGCCCCCGACGGGCACGTCGTCGTGGCCGGAGGCGACGACATCGGCCCAGCCCATGGCCGGGACCCGGCCCCAGGGCGCCTCGGCCGGGAAGAAGTCCCAGTAGCCGAGCACCTCGCCGGCGACGGCGTAGGTGACGTTGTTGGCCGTCAGGGCGAAGCGATCGACCCGCAGCGCGACCTCGCCGGCTCCGGGGGCCGGGGCCGGCGCCTCGACCAGGCGCGTGGTGGCCACGTCGCCCCGGTCCACCTCCAGCACCGTCGTGGTGTCCTCGTGCTCGCTCACGTCGCTCCTCCCCCGGCGCCCCGGTCGGGTCGCCGCCGTCGGGGACATCCTGGCCCGCGCCCGGCCCCGGACGCGCCGGAGGGCGCCCCGTGGGGCGCCCTCCGCTGCGGTCGGGCCCGTGGAGCGGGTCCCGGGACGCCTAGAAGTCGTCCATGCCCCCGGGCATGCCGCCGCCGCCCTTCTCGGGCTTGTCGGCGATGACGGCCTCGGTGGTGAGGAACAGGGCGGCGATCGAGGCCGCGTTCTGGAGACCCGAGCGGGTCACCTTGGCGGCGTCGATGATGCCGGCCTTGACCAGGTTCTCGTAGTTGCCGGTCGCGGCGTTCAGGCCCTCGGCGGCGTCGCTCATGGCGAGCACGCGGTCGACCACGACGCCGCCCTCGAGGCCGGCGTTGCGGGCGATCTGCTTGAGGGGCTCCTGGACGGCGTGGGCCACGATCCGGGCGCCCGTGGCCTCGTCGCCGACGAGGGAGTCCACGACGGCGTCGATGCTGGTCTTGGCCCGCAGCAGGGTCGTGCCGCCGCCGGCGACCACGCCCTCCTCGATGGCGGCCTTGGTGGTGGAGACCGCGTCCTCGATGCGGTGCTTCTTCTCCTTGAGCTCCACCTCGGTGGCCGCGCCGACCTTGAGGACGGCGACGCCGCCGGACAGCTTGGCGAGGCGCTCCTGGAGCTTCTCGCGGTCGTAGTCGGAGTCGGTGTTCTCGATCTCGGCCTTGATCTGGGCGATGCGGCCCTTGAGGTCGTCCTCGGAGCCGCCGCCGTCGACGATGGTGGTCTCGTCCTTGGTGATCACGACCTTGGCCGCGGTGCCGAGCAGGTCGAGGGTGGTGTTCTCGAGCTTGAGGCCCACCTCCTCGG
>CAZCEZ010000035.1:0-33142 GCA_964497795.1 uncultured Acidimicrobiaceae bacterium
AGATCATGCTGGTGGCCGTGCTGGCGCAACCGCTGGGCTGGCTCTTCGGGGCGGCCGCATCGAGCCGCCCGACCCCGTCGACAAGGACCTCTACGACCTGCCGCCCGAGCAGCTCGCCGACGTCCCCCAGGTGCCCGGCAGCCTCGACGCCGCGCTCGACGCGCTCGACGCCGACCACGACTACCTGCTGGCCGGGGACGTGTTCACCTCGGACCTGATCGACAACTGGGTGGCCTACAAGCGCACCGTGGAGATCGACGGGCTGCGGCTGCGCCCGCACCCCTACGAGTTCCAGCTCTACTACGACATCTGATCCTCGGCGCCCTCCACGCCCGACACGGGGTCCGGGCGCTCGGGCCGGTAGTGCTCGATGACCGTCTTGCCCACGGCGGCGATCGGCACGGCGAGGAAGGCGCCGATGATCCCGGCGAGGATCGCGCCCCCCGTGAGCGCCAGCAGGATCGTGACGGCGTGGAGCTGGACGGCTCGGCTGAGCACGATCGGGGCGAGCAGGTTGCCCTCGATCTGCTGGACGAGCACGACGAGGCCGGCGACGATCAGCGCCGTCGTGAAGCCGTCAGCCACCAGAGCGACCAGCACGGCGAGGACGCCGGCAAGGGTGGCGCCCACCAGCGGGATGAACGCGCCGAGGAACGTGAGCACGGCCAGCGGTGCGGCGAGCGGCACCCCGAGCACGGCCAGGCCGATGCCGATCACGGCGCCGTCGACGACGCCGGTGATGGCCACGCCCCGCAGGTAGCCGGCCATGGTGCGCCACACCTTGACCCCGAGCGAGCGCAGGTTCGACGACCACCGCTCGTCCACGAGATCGGCCACGAACGCCCCGGCGCGGTCGCCGTCCTTCAGCATGAAGAACAGCAGGACCACGGTGAGCACCAGTCCGGTGACCACCTCGAGCGCGATGGAGCCGGCCCGGATGGCACCGGCGGTGATCGCGTCTCGGTTCTCGTCCAGCGCGTCCGACACCGACTGGCGGGCGTCGTCGATGGCCTCCTCGTCGAGGGCGAGGGGTCCGGTGACCAGCCACTCCTCGATCTCGTCGATGCCCTCGGTGGCCCGGTCGGCCAGCTCGTCGGACTCGCCGTAGACCTGGTAGCCGATGAAGGCCCCGGCTCCGCCGATGACGGCCACACCGGACAGCAGGGACAGCGTGGCTGCCGCCGCCGGGCGCAGGCCGCGGCGCTTGAGGCGGTCGGTGAGCGGGCCGAGGAGGGTGGCGAGGAAGGCGGCCACGATGATCGGCAGGACGACGACGCGCAGCTGGACCATCCCGTAGAGCAGCAGCCCGACGGCGACGACGATCACGATGAACCGCCAGCCGATCCACGCCGCGCCCTCGAACACCGTGCGCGCCGACGGGGCGATCGGCGGGTGGGTCGGCGCCGACCCGGCGGTCGGCCCCGACGGATCCGCTCCCGGCTCGTCGAGGTGGTCGGGTCCGTCCTTGGGCTCGGTCACGCAGCGAGGCTAGGCAGGCGCGCCGTGCGCTCCCGCCCGACGCCGGGCGGGGCACGAGACCCCCACACGACACGCCCGGACGTCGACGTGCGTCGTAGCGTGGCCGTCACCATGGGGACCACACCGGGGGCCGATGCCGACCAGGTCGGCGACGAGCACCAGTTCCGCCTGATGGTCGAGGCGGTGCGCGACTACGCCATCTTCAGCCTCGACGAGCAGGGCCGGGTCGCCACGTGGAACGAGGGCGCCCGCCGCATCAAGGGCTGGGAGGCGGAGGAGATCATCGGGCGCCACTACTCCGTGTTCTTCCCACCGGGGCAGTCCTCCCGGGCCGAGGAGCTGCTGGCCCGGGCCCGCCGGGACGGACGCGTCCGCGAGGAGGGCTGGCGCGTCCGCAGGGACGGCGAGTCGTTCCTCGCCGAGATCGTCCTCACCACCCTCCTCGACGACGACGGCGGCCTGCGCGGCTACGTCAAGGTCACCCGAGACGTCACCGAGCGGCGCCGGCTCGAGCTCGAGCTCGAGCGGAGCCGGCGCATGGAGGCCCTCGGCCGCCTGGCCGGTGGCGTCGCGCACGACTTCAACAACCTCCTGACCGCCATGCTCGGCCACGCCGCCCTGCTGGAGTCCGCACCCGAGCTGTCGCCCCCGTCGCGGCGATCCGCTGCGCAGCTGCTGGCCTCCGCCGAGCAGGCCGCTCGCATGGTGGACCAGCTCCTCGCCCTGTCCCGCACCCGGGCCACGACCCGGCGCACGACGCGACCGGCAGCCGCGCTCGCCGGGATCGACCGGGTCGTCGGGCCGCTCCTGCCCGAGGCCGTGCGACTCGACCTGGACCTCGAGGACGACGGGACCGAGGTGATGCTCGCCCCGTCGGAGGTCGAGCAGATCGTGCTGAACCTGGTCCTCAACGCCAGGGATGCGCTCGGCGACTCCGGCGGCCGGATCTCGGTCTCGGTCCACCCCCACGCCGGCGGGACGGCCATCACCGTCGCCGACGACGGCCCCGGGATGCGCCAGGAGGTCGCGGACCGCTGCCTCGAGCCGTTCTTCACCACCAAGCCACCGAGCCGCGGCTCCGGGCTCGGCCTGTCCATCGTCTACGGACTCGTCGACCGGGCCCGGGGCTCCCTCGCGGTCGACAGCATCCTCGGCGCCGGCTCGACGTTCCGGATCTCGCTCCCCACCGCCCTCGGGTCGCCCGACGCGGGCCGGGCCGTGCCCGAGTCCCACGACGGCACGGTGCTCGTCGTCGACGACGACGAGTCCGTCGCCGGGATGGCCGTCGCATCGCTCGAGCGCGCCGGTCGCAGCGTCGTGGCCGTCACCAGCGGGCGGGCCGCCCTGGAGCTCCTCGAGGAGGACCCGGACCGCTTCGCATGGCTGGTGACGGACCTGGTGATGCCCGAGATGTCGGGCGACGAGCTCCTCGCGGAGGTCCGGGAGCGGTGGCCCGACATCCCGTGCGTCGCCGTGACCGGCTACGCCGAGGCCGACCTGCCGCACGGCGTCGGGCTCCTGCGCAAGCCCTTCACACCGGAGCAGCTGGTCGCCGCGCTCGAGACGCTCGCCGGGGAGCCCTAGCGGTGCGTGACGACGGAGCGACGGTCGTCCCGTGCGACGAGGTCCTCGCGCAGGATGCTGTCGATCGCCCGGTGCAGGCTGGACTCGTCGATGCGTCGGGCCAGGTAGACCAGCAGGTCGTAGATGGTGTCGGTGTGGTCGTGCTGCAAGGGAACCTCCGTGTCCGGGTGCGTGTGGATGGAGATCGGTGGATGGAGCGGAGCGGTGCAGGACGGGGACAGGAACGACAGGTGAACGGAGCGGGGACGTGACCGGACGACGGATCCTCCTCGTCGAGGACGACCCGGGCGTGGTGTCCGTGGTCGAGGCGGTCGTCGACGACGGCGAGACCACCCTGGAGGTGGTCGGGTCGCGGGCCGCCGGCGTGGCGCGGGCCGGTGACGACGGCGTCGACCTCTTCCTCGTCGATCTGGGCCTGCCCGACGGCAGCGGCTTCGAGGTGCTGCGTGCCGTGCGCGCCGCGGGGGACGCGCCCGTGATCCTCCTCACCGGCGCCGAGGCCGAGGTCGACCGCGTCCTCGGCTTCGAGCTGGGCACGGACGACTACGTCACCAAGCCCTTCTACCCCCGCGAGCTGCAGGGCCGGATCCGGTCCGTGCTCCGCCGGTCCTCGGGACCGCGGTCCGAGGCCGGCGACGGCGCCGTGACGGTCGGGGACCTCGTCCTGCACCGCCACCGCGCCGAGGTGGAGGTCGACGGACGGCGCGCCGTCCTCGCCCCCATGGAGCTGCGGCTGCTGGAGCACCTCATGGCCAACCCCGACGTGCTGATCGGACGGGACGAGCTGCTCCGAGCGGTGTGGCGGTCCTCTCCGCACCACCACGACCCCTCGACCGTCACGGTCCACGTCCGCCGGCTCCGGGCCAAGATCGAGGACGACCCCGACGAGCCACGGCGGCTGGTCACCGTGCGGGGCCACGGCTACCGCCTCGTGCCCTGACCTCCACCCGAGGCCCCGCCACCGACCGTCGGCTCGGACGCACCTTTTGACCAGGTTCGTGCCAACTGCGAGGATCCCCGGGGCCGGTCCGGGGGGATCGGACGGAACCTGGGGGTCCACATGGGGGAAGCACCGAACCGCCTCGGCATCGCCGTCGGCGTGCCCGTGGCCATCTGCGTCGTCCTGACGCTGGTGGCCCTGAACCTGCCGGGGCGGGTGCCCGCACCAGCGGCCGTCGCCGCGGCGGGCGACGTCGCCGGCGTCGTGGAGGACCCCTTCGCCGCCGGTGACGGCACCGTCGACCGGATCGGCTCCACCCCCACCCTCGCCACCGGCGGCCCCGCAGCCCCGGTCCCGGGCGGACCGGCCGGCACCGTCGCGCCCCCGTCCGGTACGGCCGCACCGGGCGCTCCCGGCGCCGCACCCGGCGCGGGGCCGACGAGCGACGGGTCCGTCGACGCCCCCGCCGCAGCGGCTGCGTCGACCGCCGGCTGCCGCGCCGACGGCCGCCAGGACGGGATCTCGGGCTACATGCCGCCCTGTGCGTCCTGGGCCGGGGGCGACAACGGCGGCGCCACCGCCCGCGGCGTCTCCGCCGACTCCGTCCTGGTCGTCCACTGGACGCCCCAGTCCGACCCGGGCACGGAGGCGATCCTGTCGGGTGCCGGCCTCGCCGACACCGCCGCGACCGTGCAGCGGGCCCAGGACGCGCTCTTCCGCTACTGGAACGACCACGTCGAGACCTACGGCCGGACCGTGGAGCTGGTCCACATCGACGCCTCCGGCCCCTCGTCCTCCGAGGAGGCCATGCGGGCCGACGCGCTGCGCATCGCCGAGGAGATCCGCCCGTTCGCCGTCGTCGACGCCACCGGCGGCATGCCGCTCATCCTCACCCGGGAGCTGGCCCAGCGGGGCGTGGTGTGCATCTGCACGAACTCGCGGACCTCGCAGACCTACACCGAGGTCCCCCCGCTGATCTTCAACGACTACCCGACCGCGGACGAGTACGCCGCCCACGCCGCCGAGTACATCGGCAAGAAGCTCGAGGGCGGGCGCACGGCCGTGCACGCCGGGGACGACCAGACGGTCGGCCAGACCTTCCGCACCCAGCAGCGCAGGTACGGCATCGTCTACCTGAACGGCACCCAGGGCACCGTCGACCCCGACCGCGTCCGGGCCAAGGACGTGATGCTGCGCGAGCTCGGCAAGTGGGGCATCGGCCCCGACCGCATCGAGACCATCGGCTACATCTACGACCCCGGCCGCAACCAGGCGGACATGACGAACATGATCGCCAAGCTGAAGGGCGCTGGTGTCACCACCGTCATCCCGTTCTGGGACCCCCTCACGCCGATCCTGCTGACGCAGGAGGCGACCCGGCAGCAGTACTACCCCGAGTGGTTCAACATCGGCCTCGGCCTGTCGGACACGACGACGGCGGCCCGGCTCTACGACCAGTCGCAGTGGTCCAACGCCTTCGGCATCACGCCCCTGTGGGTCACGTGGGAGACGGTGGAGAACTCCGTCGGGTACCGCGAGTTCCACCACGGGTGCCCCGAGTGCTCCCCCGGCGACGAGGGCAACCTGATCAACATCTACCGGGAGCCGATCGAGAACCTCTTCTACGGGATCCACCTGGCCGGGCCACGGCTGACGAACGAGTCCTTCGTCCGCGGCATGTGGTCGTACCCCCCGACCGGGGGCACCGCCGCCATGCCGCTGCAGTACTACACCCGCGAGTTCCCCGGGGAGATCAAGGACTTCGCCGAGTTCTGGTACGACGTCGACGCCAGCGGGCCCGACGAGCGGGGCGAGCAGGGCCGGGGCGTGATCTGGAAGGCGGCGAACGGCGCCCGGTACCAGCTCGGGCAGTGGACGACCGAGGAGTCCCTCGCGTTCGTGCCCCGCGACGTCCTCGCCGTCTCCGACGACCCGCCCGGCCCCACCGACCACGACCACGAGGCCGACGGCCACACCCACGGCTGACGCCCGTCCGGCGCGGCACGCGAGACTCCGCCCGTGCTGCCCGTCACCCTCGACGACGTCCGCCTCTTCCTCCACCTGCTCGCCGCGACCGTGTGGGTCGGGGGCCAGCTCGTGCTGCTCGGCCTCCTGCCGACGGTCCGCGAGCTCGGGGAGGGCGCGCCGGCCGCGGTCGCCCGACGGTTCGCCGCCCTTTCCTGGCCGGCCTTCGCCGTCCTGGTGGTGACCGGCATCTGGAACCTGCTCGACGTCGGCGTGGGCGACACGTCGACCGAGTACCAGGTCACGCTCGGCCTCAAGCTCGGCCTCGTCGCCGTGTCGGGCATCGGCGCCGGCGTCCACGCCGCGACCCGCTCGCGCGCCGTGCTCGCGATCGGGGGCGCAGCCGGCCTGCTGGCCGCGCTCGGCGCCACGCTGCTGGGCGTCGTGCTCGCCGGCTGACCGGCCCGCCGGTCGGCGCCTAGGTTCACGCCCCGAGCCGGGACCGGCCCGGTCGAGGGGAGCAGCCGTGTCCACCATCGAGTCCATCCCGGTGCCCGGCGGCGCCCTCCCCCTGCACGTCCAGGGTCCCCTCGACGGCGCCCACCCGGCGGTCGTGGTGGTCCCCTCGATCTTCGGGCCCGCCCCCGACCTGCTCGAGCGCCTCGGGGCGCTGGCCGGCGACACGCTCGTCGTCGTGCCGGACCCGTTCTGGCGCACCGGCGAGGGGCACGTGGCCTACAACGACCTCGACGCCGCCATCGGCCGCCTCGGCGAGTTCGACCCTGCCGCGTGCGCAGCCGAGATGGCCGCCGCCGTCGACTGGGCCCGCGACCGGAGCAACGGCCACGTCGTTGCCGTCGGGATCTGCTTCGGCGGACCCTTCGTGCTCCGCCTCGCCGCCGCCGACGCGGTGCAGGGCATCGTCACCTGGCACGGCTCGCGCATGGAGCAGCACCTCGAGGTCGTCCCCGACATCGGCTGCCCCGTTCGCCACCACCTCGGCTCCGAGGACCCGGTGTCCCCGCCGGAGGCCGTCGAGGCCATCCGGGAGGCCTTCGCCGACCACGACGACGCCCGGATCGTCGTCCACCCCGGCGCGACCCACGGCTTCAGCCACGACGGCGACGCCTGGGACCCCGAGGCGTGGGCGGCGTCCTTCGCGTCGCTCGTGGAGCTCGTCGACCGCGGACGGTGACGCGCCGGCGGCGCCGGGAGGGAATCGACCCCCGATCTGCACGAATCGGGCACCTGGGCCGTTCGGACCAGGACCCTCAACCGACCCCGGTCGATGGCCGAAGGAGGACCCCGGGCGCACGCCGTGCCCGCTGGTCCGCCAGCCAGCCATCCCAGGAGCGAACGTGCCCGACCACCACGCCACCGCCACGCCGCGCCGCCGGGCCCGAGCCCTGCTCGCCGTCGTCGTCGCCGCCTTGACCACCGCTGCGGTGGTCGCCCCCGCCTCGGCCCGCCCCGAGCCGGACGACGGCCGGTCCGGCCCGCCGGCGGCCGTGCTCGAGCGGGACCTGCGCGGCGAGGCCGCCATCGAGGCCCTCGGCGACCGCCTGCCCGAGGTCGCGGCGGCGAACGGGCTCCGACCCGGTGAGCTCCAGCAGCGCCTCCGTCGCGACCACGAGCTGTGGGTGGGGCGCACGGGGCAGCTGCTCTTCGTCGACGAGTCGCTCGACCTGACCGACCACGACGCCGACGGCACCGAGCACGCCGGCACGGCCGAGGCGCCGACGGCGACGGGCACCGACCCGCTGCTCGAGTCCCACGACCCGGCCGACGCGCTCACCCTCGCCTCCCGCCCCGGCTCGCTGCGCACCATCCACCTCGACTTCGACGGCTTCGACGCGCGCGGCACGGCCTGGGACGTCGCCTCGGCTCCCGACGGCGTGGTCGCCGGGCCCTACGACCGCGACGGCTCGCCCGGCACCTTCTCCGTCGCCGAGCGCGAGGACATCATCCTGATCTGGAAGACCGTGGCCGAGGACTTCGCGCCCTTCGACGTGAACGTCACCACCGCCGACCCCGGCGACGCGGCCATCACGCGGAGCGGCTCCAGCGACCAGGTGTACGGCAGCCGGGTGGTCATCACGCCGACCCAGACCTACAACTGCTCCTGCGGCGGCGTCGCCTACGTGGGCGTGTACGACCGGACCAGCAGCCACGCCTACTACCAGCCGGCGTGGGTCTTCTCGCACCGGCTCGGCAGCGACCCGAAGAACGTGGCCGAGGCCGCCAGCCACGAGGCCGGCCACAACCTCGGCCTGTCCCACGACGACACCACGACCAGCGGCTACTGGTCGGGCCAGGGATCCGGGGCGACCTCGAACGCCGCGATCATGGGCGTCGGCTACGGCAGGTCGGTCGTGCAGTGGCGCCGCGCCACGTACCCCGGCGCGACGAACGACGAGGACGACCACGTCGTCATCGGCCAGCACGGCCTCGCCCCCTCGCCCGACGACCACGGCGACACCCCGGCCTCGGCGACGCCGATCGGTCCGGGCAGCACCTCCGTCGACGGCATCCTCTCGGTGCGCCCCGGCCAGGAGACCAACGACGTGGACGTCTTCGAGCTGACCACGACCGGCGGCACGGTGTCCCTCGTGGCGACACCCGCCACCGTGAACCCGAACCTGAACCTGTCCGTGACGCTCACCGGCCCCGGCGGCACCGTCGTCACCGACGCCCCGCTCGACTCCATGGGCGCCGCGGTGACTGCGTCGGTTCCCGCCGGCACCTACCAGGTCACCCTCACCGGCGTCGGCCACGGCGACCCGTACGCCGGCGGCTACCCCGCCTACGGCAGCGTGGGCACGTACCGGCTGACCGGCAGCTGGCCCGCCGACGGCAGCGTCAACCAGGCCCCGAGCGCCGTGGCCACCGCCGACGTGACCACCGGTCGGGCGCCCCTGGACGTCACCTTCGACCCCTCGGGCTCGCAGGACCTCGACGGCAGCATCGTGTCGTGGACCTGGGACCTCGGTGACGGCACGACGGTCACCCGCACCGCGCCGAGCACGGTCAGCCACACCTACGACCTGCCCGGCACCTACGACGTCGTGCTGACCGTGACCGACGACGAGGGCGCGACCGGCTCCGCCGACCCGATCCGGGTCACGGCCAACCAGAACACCGCCCCGACCGTGACGGCCACCGCCGAGCCCGAGCGCGGGGTCGCCCCGCTGACCACCACCGTCACGGCGACGGGACGGGACGCCGACGGCGACCCCGTCACCTACGCCTGGACCGTGGACGGCGCGCACGCCGGAGACGGCCCGACCCTGACCCGGACCTTCGCCGACCCCGGCACGCACGAGGTCACCGTGACCGTGACCGACAGCCGCGGCGCCACCGGCACCGACACGGTGGTCGTGACGGCCGAGGCGCAGCTGGCCCCGACCGCGCAGGCGGACGCGACGCCGACCCAGGGCGAGGCGCCGCTGCCGGTCGAGCTGGACGGGTCCGGCTCGACCGACCCCAACGGCGAGGCCCTCACCTACGCCTGGGACCTCGGTGACGGCACCACCGCGACCGGGGTGGTCGTGCAGCACACCTACGCCGAGGGGACCTGGACCGCGACCCTCACGGTCACGGACCCGGCCGGCAACGAGGCCCGGGCCACGGTGACGGTCACGGCCACGGCCCCGCCGGCCGGCCCGCCCGCCGCGCCGACCGACGCGGTCGCCGTCCACGACGGTGCCGGCACGGTCACGGTGACCTGGACCGACCGGGCCTCGGACGAGACCGGCTACGAGGTGGTCCGCGAGACCCAGCACCCCAAGAACGGTCGCTGGAACGGCGCCGTCCTGCTCCCCGAGATCGGTGCCGACGACACCCGGGTGACCGACCAGCCGGGCGCCGGCACCCACCGGTACCTGATCCGTGCCCGCAACGGCGAGCTGGCCAGCGACGCCGCCGTCTCCAACGAGGTCACGGCCACCGATGCAGGCGGCGGTGGCGGCACCGACGGCGGTGGCGGTGGCGGCAAGGGCGGCAAGGGCGGCCCGAAGCGCATCGGCTCCATCGTCTTCCTCTGACCCGGCCCGGCCGGACCCTCGCCCCCATCGGCCCGTCGGGCCCCGGCGGCCGTCCACGACGGCGTCGGGGCCCGGGTCGCGCCCGGGACCGGTCGCGGGCGCGAGGATGCCGCTCGTGAGCGACCAGACCGTCCTTCCCGCCGACCTCCTCGCCGCCGGCGCCCGCGCCGGTGGGCTCCTGCGCGACCGGGGGGAGACCGTGGCCGTGGCCGAGGGCTCCTGCGGCGGCCTCGTGTCGGCCGCGCTGCTGGCCGTGCCCGGAGCCTCCGCCTACTACCGGGGCGGCGGGCTCATCTACAGCGGGGCCGCCGTCCGGGGCCTGCTGTCCACCTCGGGCGTCGAGCTCCCCGACCCGGTCCGGGGCGCGAGCGAGCCCTTCGTGACCTACCTCGCCGCCGCGATCCGGGCGTCGTGCCGCGCCGACTGGGGCGTGGGCGAGGGCGGTGCGACGGGCCCGGACCCGAACCCGTACGGGGACCCCGCCGGCCACTGCTGGCTCGGCGTCGACGGACCGGCACCCGCCACGCGGCACCTGCTCACCGGCGACGACGACCGGCTGGCCAACATGGCCGCCTTCGCCTCGGCCGCGCTCGCGCTCCTCGCCGAGCGGCTCGAGGCCGCCGGCTGAGGAGCGGCGTCACATGCCGTAGCCGGTCAGGGTCCGGACGACGCTGCGGATCACGCCGGCGACCGTGGGGTGGTCGCCCTCGAAGCGCACCGCTGCGGCCTCGAGCTGGTCGCCGATCCCCTGGTGGGACTCGGCCGCGATGTCGTCGCGCACGCGCTCGACCAGCGCAGCGATCTCGGCCCGCTCGTCGTCGGAGATCGTGCCGTCGGCCTTGGCGTCGTGGATCAGCTGCTCGAGCTCGTCGAGGTGGGTGCGCAGTGCGTCGTCCATCGCCCCCGACCCTACGGCCGGCCCCTGGTGCCAGCCACTCCCGGAGCGAGCCACTCCCGGACCCGGTCGCGGAGCACGTCGAGGTTCACGCCCTTCAGCGCCGAGACCCACACCACGTCCTTGCGCTCGACCCCGCAGCCCTCGGCCACGACCTTCTTGCGCTTCTCCCGCTGGGACGACTTCACCTTGTCGTGCTTGGTGGCGACCACCGTGAAGGGCACGTCGTGGTGGCGGAGCCACTCGAGCAGCTGCACGTCGAGCTTGGTCGGACCGACCTCGCCGTCGACGAGGACCGCCACCATGCGCAGCGACTCCCGACCGAGCAGGTAGCCCTCGATCATCGGCTGGAAGCCGTCCCGCACGGAGCGGGGCGTCTTGGCGTAGCCGTAGCCGGGGCAGTCGACCAGCGTCCCCGTCGCCTTGTCGTGCTCCTCGAGCTCGAAGAGGTTGAGCAGCTGGGTGCGGCCCGGGGTCTTGGAGGTCTTGGCCAGGTTCCGCCGGTTCGCCAGCGCGTTGAGCAGCGACGACTTGCCCACGTTCGAGCGCCCGACCACGGTCACCTCGGCCGGGCTCTCGGGCAGCCGCTCGAGGCGGTCGGCGGAGGTGACGAAGCGCAGCGCCAGGGGAGGGCTCACGTCCCGCAGGCTGCCACAGGGTCGACGCCGTCCCACGTGCCGCCGTGCGCCACGACCGCGAAGCGCGTGAACGACGACCGGGGCATCAGCCCCTCGGCCCGGTCCCGGGCGGGCATCCCGGCGTGGGGCTGGTCCCGGTAGGCCCACGTGGTGAGCGCCGCCTCGTCCCGCCACACCGCCACCGTCCGCCCGTCGTGGTCGCGCCGGCCGATCGACAGCGCAGCCCGCACCGGGCCGGGGGCCCGCTCGGGCGACCCGTCGGGCAGGGTCCGCTGGACCTCGTGGAGGGCACGCCCGAGGGCGACGACGCGGTCGACGTCGTCGTGGAACCCCGTCGACGTCATCGTCACCACCGGGCCGTCCGCGGGGCGGACCCCGGGGTCGACGACCAGGTCGGGGCCGTCGCCCCAGCGGAGCTCGCCGTGGTGCCGGTACGGGTCGAGCGCGACGTGCCAGCCCTCGAGCACCGCACGGGGCCAGGGCCGACCCAGCACGTCGGCGCCGTCGCCGACCGGGTCGGCGGCCAGGGCGGCCACGACGGCGTCGCGGGCGGCGCGCCCGGCGTCGTCGGCCGACCAGGTCCCGAGCACGTGCACGACGGTGGGGTCGGGTGCGAACGTGCCGTCCTCGGCGAAGGCGACCGCCGCGCCCGCCACCCAGCGCAGCGCGGAGGCCGGCCCGCTCGGGCGCATCACGCCACGGGCGGTGACCGGCTCGGCGAGGCGGAGCACGTGGAGCGACACCGGGGTCGGGGTGGGCACGCGACGACCCTACGGTCGCGCCGGGCCGCGTCGGGCACCTGCGTCGGCCACGCTGGGGGTCGTGGTCCACCCCGGCACCCGTCGCCCCCGACCCGCCTCGGCACTCGCCGCGCTCCTGGTCGTCGTCGCCGTCGCGGCGCCCGTGCCGTCCCCCGGTCCCACCGCCGCCGCAGGGGCCGCGACCTCCCGGGCCGCGGCCCCCGACGCCGGCACGGTGGACGCCCCGCCGACGCTGCCCGGGTCCCTGGGCCCGGGGTCGACCGACGTGTGGGTCGACGCCGCCCTCCGGCTGTTCCTCGGCCGCGGCGCGACCGCCGCCGACCTGGCGCGGTGGCGGACCGTGGTCCACGTGCACGGCCCCGGCGCGCTCACCGCGGCCCTGGCCGCGAGCGACGAGTGGGCCGGCACGCGCGTCGCTGCGCTCTACCGGGAGGTGCTCGGGCGCGACCCCGAGCCCGGCGGCCGCGCCTACTGGGTGGCCCGCATCGGCGACGGGCTCACCCTGGAGCGGGTCGCCGCGGCGCTCCACGGCTCCGAGGAGCGCTACGACCGGCTGGGCCGCGACCCCGGCCGCTTCGTCGACGCCCTGTACCGGATGCTCCTCGAGCGCGAGCCGGACGCCTCGGGCCGCGACCACTGGGTCCGGCGCCTCTCGACGGGGACCGGGCGCGACGTCGTGGCCGACGCGTTCCTCGCCTCCCTCGAGTCGCGCCGCCAGCGCGTCGACGCCCTGTACGGCGAGCTCCTCGGTCGGGCCCCCGACCCCGCCGGGCGCGACCACTGGGTCGCGGCGCTGCCCGCGCTCGGAGACGTGGCCCTGGCCGCGACGCTCGTCGCCTCCGACGAGCACCACCGCCGGACCACCGGCGTGGCCCGGGCCCGCGTGGCGCGCGCACCCGTCGGGCCCGGGACGCCGTTCCCGCTCGACGCGACCTGGCGGCCAGGCTGCCCGGTCCCGCCGGAGGACCTCGTCGCCCTGATCTTCGACCACGTCACCTTCGAGGGCACCACGGCCCGCGGGGTCCTGATCGTGCACCGCGACGTGGCCGACGACGTGTCGGCGATGGTCCGGGCCGCCCACGGGTCCGCGTTCCCCCTGCGCAGGGCGGAGCCGGCCGACCGGTACGACGGCGACGACGACGCCTCGATGGCGGCCGACAACACGTCGGCGTTCAACTGCCGGACCGTGGCCGGGACCTCCACCTGGTCTCGGCACGCGCTCGGCACCGCCGTCGACTGGAACCCGGTCGAGAACCCCCACGTCCACGACGGCGGGGTGGACCCACCCGCGGGCGAGGCGTTCGTGGATCGGGCCGACGTCCGTCCCGGCATGCTCGTGCCCGGCGGTGCGGTGCTCGACGTGGTCGACGCCCTGGGCTGGGGATGGGGCGGGCGCTGGCGGACGGCGCAGGACCACCAGCACGTGTCGCTCGACGGGCGCTGAGGCGACCGGTCAACGGTCCCTCAACGCCGCTGCGCGCCTCAAGCGGAGGTGGTGGGCGCCGATGTGGCCGACCGTGCGGGGAACAGGTCGATCGCGGGCGCGCCCGCTCCGGGTCCGGCGCGCGGCCGAGACGGCCGGCGCAGCCGTCGTCGCGCTCGTCGTGCTCGCACCCGGCCCCGCACCCGCCCAGATGCCCGTGCCGACCCCCGGGACGGTCCCCGCCGAGCTGGCCCCCGAGGGCCCGGCCGTCGACATCGTCGCCGTGCCCACGACGGTGCCCGAGACCCCCGACGAGGTGCACGAGCTGCTCGACGCACCGGGCCTGCCGGACGTGTCCGGCCTGCTCGAGAGACCCGACCGCCCCGGGGACCCGACCGGCGCGCCGACGACGCCGACGGCGGCCCCGGACCGGCCGATCGCGGCCGACCCGCCGCCCGTCGCGGACCCGCCGGGCGGGCTCGACGCCGGACCGGGGGGCGGTGGGGTCGCCCCCCAGCCGCCCGCAGCCGGGGCCGTCGACGGATCGGCACCCGAGGGGACCGACGCCCCGTCGCTCGCCCGCGCCCTGCGGGCCTCGACGGGCGACTTCGGCCTCCCGCTCGCCCTGCTCGGCACCGTCGCCGGTGCCGCGGCGATCCTGGGGCGTCGCCCCGACCTGGCCGCGGTGCGGACCCCGGAGCGCCGGCGGTTCCGGTGACGATCCCCCGCTCACTCCTCGACGGCGACTCGCGGCCGCTGGGCCTGCACCTCGTGCGGGTCGCCCTGGCGGCCGGTGCGGTGCTCGTCGTGGCATCCGGTGCGGTGTCGGCACCGGCCGGGCGCGTCGCCATCGGCGTCGCCGTCCACCTGGGCGTGACCTCGCTCCTCGTGGCCCGGGCCGTCGCCGGGCGGCGGACGGGGACCGGCGTCGCCCTGTGGGCGCCGCTGCTGGTCGACGTCGTCGCCGCCACCGCCCTGCTGGCCGCGGTCGACGACGCCGCCGCCCTCACGTGGGTGCCCGGCGCCCACGTGGTCGCCGTCGCCCTCGTCCTCCGGGCCGGGACCGCGCTGCGGCTCGCCGGCCTCCACGTCTGCGGGTGGATCCTGGCCGCGGCGCAGGGGATGGCCGCGGGGGACGACATCGGCTCGGGGGCGCTGCCCGCCCACGCGGTCGGTCTCGTGCTGCTGTCGGCGACGGCCGCCGCCGTGGGCGGCGTGCGCGACGCCGCCGCCCGTCGGCGCTCGGAGGCGGCCCGGGGCCTGGCCCACCTCGGGGAGCGGTGCCAGCGGGCCACGACCGTGGACGAGGTCCTCGACGCGCTCGTCGCCACGGCCCGGGACCACCTCCCGATCGAGCGGGTCGCGGCCGTGCCCGACGACGCCGACGGCCGCGACCGTGGTCCCGCCCACGCTGCCCTGCGGTCCGACCTGGAGCCCCGGCGGTCCGACGACGGCGTCCCGCCGACCGTCCTGGCCGCCCTGGCCGACCTGCTGCCCGGGGCGCGCAACGTCGTCGTCCTCCCCGTGGCCACCGCCGACCGCTCCTCGGGCTGGGTCGGCATGGAGGTCGGCGGTGCGCGCCGCACGATCGCCGCCGACGCCGTGGCCGTCATGGAGCGCTACGCCGACCACGCCGCGCTCGCCGCCTCGGCCGTCGCCCTCCGCGCCGACCTGGTGCGCCTCGCGACGACCGACCCGCTCACCGGGCTCGCGAACCGGCGGGCGGCCACCGAGGCGCTGGGCCGGGAGCTGGCCCGACGGGCCCGGGCCCGGGCCCGGGGCACCACGGCGCTCTGCCTGCTCGACGTCGACCACTTCAAGTCCGTGAACGACCTCCACGGCCACGAGGTCGGCGACGCCGTCCTCACCCACCTGGGCGCCGTGCTCCGCCGCGCCTGCCGGGCCTCGGACCTCCCGGCCCGCATCGGTGGCGAGGAGCTGAGCGTCCTGCTGCCCGACACCGACCTCGCCGGCGCCGTCGAGCTCGCCGAGCGCCTCCGCACCGCTCTCGCCCAGGACCCGGGGCCGCTGCCGGTCACCGTGAGCGTGGGCGTCGCCGCCGCCCCCGAGACCGCGGAGGACCCGGCCGGTCTCCTGCGCGCCGCGGACCGGGCGCTCTACCGGGCCAAGCGGGGCGGGCGCGACCAGGTCCGCAGCGCATCCCCGATCGACTCCCTCCCCGACGAGGCCGCCGCCCCCACCCCGAGCCCGCCGGGAGCGGTCGGACCGGGGGCACGGGAGCGAGCGCGACGCGGGCGACGGTCGGCACCGTTGCGAGCACCTGTTAGGTCCTCCTAACTCGCGGCGTCTACGGTGTGGCGGTCCTCGCACGCACCGAACCCTGGGAGCCCGCGTGTCCACCACCCCCCGCACCAACCGCATCCTCGCCGCCGCCCTCGCCACCGGGCTGCTCCTCGCCGCCTGCGGCGACGACGACGGCGAGGCCGTCCGCGAGATCGGCGTCGAGGACGGCGCCTCCGCCTCGGGCTCCGGTTCCGGCTCCGGGAGCGCCTCGGGCGTGGCCAGCGGTTCGGGTTCGAGCTCGGGCTCGGGCGTGACCAGCGACGGCGTGACCGAGGGCGACGGCGGCTACGACTACGTGTCGGACGTCTCCTCCCACCGGCTGGTCACCGAGGACGTCTGCGCCCTGAAGGACGCGCTGGACGCCGACCCGGTCGACTTCGACGGCGCGGCCGACGCCTACCGCGAGGGTGGCGCCTCCGTCGGCGGGGACGGCTCGGTCCGGACGCTCGCCGGCTTCGCCACCGCCGAGGACCGGCTGCACCCCTACGAGGCCGGCTCGATCGACGGGTTCGTCACCGAGGCCCTCGAGGGCAGCGGCCGCTTCGCCGGCGAGTCCGACGCCGTCCGCGCCCAGGGCGTCGAGAAGGGCGTCCAGAACCACGTGCTCGTCGCCTGGACGATCCACGAGCTGAACACGGCGCTGGACAAGGCCGAGGCCGGCGAGCTCGACCCGGCCGAGGGTGCACCGCACAACTGGGACGAGGCCTGGGCCTTCTACCACGGGGCCGAGCCGGGCTGCGCCCCGTACGCCACGGCGAACAGCCGAGCCGGGAACTTCGGCACCCTCGGCGACGACGGCGAGACCGCCCTGGCCAACGAGGCGATCCTGGCCGCCGTGGTCGCCGGCCGCGACGCCCTCCTCGACGGCGACGTCGACGCGGCCCGGGCGGCAGCCGACGAGGTCGTCCGCAACGTCGTGATCACCTACGGTCAGGCCACCATCCGCTACGCGACGCTGGCCGCCGCCGACGTCGAGGCCGGCGACGACGACGTGGCCCGCGAGCACCAGGCCGAGGGCCTCGCCTTCTTCCGGATCATCGAGCCGATCGTGGCCGAGGCCGGCGCCGACGTGGACGCCGTGCTCGCCGTGCTCGACCTCGACGCGGAGCCCGCCGCCGGCGGCGACGGCGACGACGTCCGCGAGGCGCTGGCGCCGGCCTTCGCCGAGCTGGGCATCACCGACGCCGACATCGGCGAGCTCCAGGAGGGCTGAGCCCACCTCCGGCGCCGGCGGGTCGAGCGCCGCGCGCTCGTCCGTCCGCCCGTTCCGCGAGGATCCGGGCATGAGCGGACCACAGCGATCAGAGGCCACCGAGCTGTCCCGACCGGAGGGCTTCGACCCCCCGGTCGGGCCCGACGCCCCGATCACCGACGTGCTGGCCACGATGCGGGCCATGCGCCGGCTCTCCCCGGAGCCGGTGCCCCGGGCGCTGCTCGAGGAGGTCGTCCGGGCCGGCACCTGGGCGCCGTCGGGGTCGGACGGCCAGCTCTACTCCTTCGTGGTCGTCACCGACCGGGACCGCATGGCCCGCCTCGCCGAGCTGTGGCGCGAGGCCGAGGAGACCTACGAGGCCCTGGCCGGCACGCTCGTCCCCGACTTCGACGACCCCCGGCACGCCCGCATGGCCGGCGCGCTCCGCCACCAGCGGGACCACTTCCACGAGACCCCGGCCGTCATCGTGGCCTGCTACCAGCGGTCCTCGCCCCCGGCCCGGGACCTGCTCGACCCTCGCCGGCTCGTCGGGCTGGCCCGTCGCCTCGGCTGGGGCCGGATCCGCAAGCTGGCCGCCGGCCTCGGGGCGGGGACCAACCTGGCCGAGGCGTCCAGCATCTACCCGGCGGTGCAGAACATCCTCCTGGCGGCGCGCGCCAACGGCCTCGGCGCCGTGGTCACCGTCTGGCACCTCTTCAACCTCGCCGACTGGCGCGAGGCGCTCGGCGTCCCCGACGACCACGGCATCTACGCGGTCATCCCCGTGGGCTGGCCGACCGGGCGCTTCGGCCCGGTCCGGCGCCGCCCGCTGGACGAGGTCCTCCGCTGGGAGACCTGGTGACCCGGGTCGCCGGTGCCCCGGGTGACCGGTGACCGGGTCATCGGTCACACGTGACCCACGCCACGCTCCGTGGTGGAGGAGCTGCTAGGGATACTTGGCATCGTGGGAGACATGCGCAGCATCGACCCCAAGTTCCAGGCGCTC
The DNA here is from genome assembly GCA_964497795.1 of uncultured Acidimicrobiaceae bacterium. Lineage (GTDB taxonomy): Bacteria > Actinomycetota > Acidimicrobiia > Acidimicrobiales > Salinilacustritrichaceae > Salinilacustrithrix. The sequence goes on from CAZCEZ010000035.1 coordinate 18,231, forward strand.
CGCGGCCTGTCCCTGTTCCACGGCGTCGACGACCGTGACCTCCTCGACCTGGCCCGGTCCTCCGACGAGACCACGCTCCGGGCCGCCGAGCGGATCATCGTGGCGGGTGGCCTCAACCGCCACGCCTACGTCGTGCTCGACGGCGAGCTCGAGGTCCTCGTCGGCGACGAGGTCGTGGCCACCGTCGGTCCCGGCGGCATCGTCGGCGAGCGCTCGGCGCTCACCCACGAGGCGGCCAACGCCACCGTGATCGCGGCGACCCGCACGACCGTCATCATCGTCGAGCACCGCCGCCTGCTCGGCGCGAGCAGCATCGCACCCCGGCTCCGGGCCCGCCTCGAGTCCCTGGTCGACCGCCGGGACGACGAGCTCACCACCGCCGCCTGAGGCACGGCGTCGCCGCTCCCCCCGGGGACGGCGACGATGTGCGACACTCGTCACACCGAACGACAGGTGGAGGTGTGACGTGCTGGCCGACCAGATCCTGGACGCCAAGGGGAGGGACGTCGCCACGGTGGCGCCCGACGCGACCGTGCGCGAGGCCGTGGCCGAGCTGGCCCGGCGCAACCTCGGCGCCCTCGTCGTCACCGAGGACGGCACGTCCGTCGCCGGCATCCTCTCCGAACGGGACGTCGTGCGGCACCTCGCCGCCGACGGCGGCGACGTGCTCGACCGCCCCGTGCGGGAGCTGATGGCCACCGAGGTCGCGACCTGCGGCGGCCACGACGACACCGAGTCGATGATGGCGACCATGACCGAGGGCCGGTTCCGACACCTGCCCGTGGTCGAGGACGGCGCGCTGCGCGGGATCATCTCGATCGGCGACGTGGTCAAGGTGCGCATCGACGAGCTGGCCACCGAGGCCGAGCAGCTCGTCGGCTACATCCGCTCGGGCCGCTGAGCGACCACCACCCGGGCGACGCCCGGGGCGTCGCCCCGGGCGACGGGGCGCTCGTCCCGCTCCCCCGGCAGCCCGCCGGGGTGCCGTGGCCCGACGGCTCGGGCGCGCACGGCGGCTGGCCGACGGCCGACCCGCCGAGCCGCCTGGCCCGACCGCTCGCCGACCTCCTCGCCCGAGCCCTGGACCCGGCCGCGGGCCTGGGCGAGACGCGCGCCGTGGCCGTCGTGCTCGCCGGCCGCCTGGTGGCCGAGGGCTACGCGGGGCGGACGGACGCCTTCGGCACCGAGGGCGACCCGGTCGGCCCGGCCACCCCGCTGCTGTCGTGGTCGATGGCCAAGTCGATGCTGCACGCGACGATCGGGCTGCTGGTGGGCGACGGCCGGCTGGACACGGCCGAGCCGGTGGGTGCCCCGGAGTGGCCCGATCACGATCCGCGCCGGGCCATCACCGTCGAGCACTGCCTCGCCATGCGGGACGGACTCGACTTCGCCGAGGACTACGACCCCGACGCCGCCGGCGGCACGGGCACCTCGCACGTCATCGAGATGCTGTTCGGCCCGGCCGCCGCGGATGTCGCCGCGTTCGCCGCCTCCCGGCCGGCCGCCCACCCGCCCGGCGAGGTGTTCAACTACTCCTCCGGCACCTCGAACCTGGTCTCGCGCGCCGTGCGGGACCGCATCGGCGGGGGCCCCGCCTACCGGGCCCTCCTCCACGACCGGCTGTTCGGCCCCCTCGGCATGACCAGCGCGACACCGGGCTTCGACGAGGCGGGCACGTGGGTCGCGTCCTCCTACGTCCACGCCACGGCCCGGGACCTGGCCCGCTTCGGGCTCTGGTACCTCCGCGACGGCGTGTGGGACGGGCGCCGCCTGCTGCCCGAGGGGTGGGTCGACCACGGCCGTCGAGCCCGGTCCGTCGACCCCGACGACGGCCGCCTGTACGGCGCCCACTGGTGGGTGGTCGGCGACGACCACGGCACGTTCTGGGCCAACGGCTACGAGGGCCAGTCGATCCTGGTCAGCCCCGGCCTCGACCTGGTCGTGGTGCGGTTGGGCAAGTCGAGCGCCGAGCAGTACCCGGCCCTGGCCCGGTGGCGCGCCGACGTGGTCGCGGCCGTCGCCGACGCGGTGGGCTGAGCGACGGACCCGTCGCGGTCAGGGGCGGAGGACGGCGCCGTCGGGTCCGATGCAGCCGGCCGCGGGCGTGGACTCGTCCGGACCGTCGGGCGGACAGGTGCCGAGCGTGTCCGACGTCTGGCCCGGACCCTCGACGGGGGTCTCGAGGCCGGGGTCCTGATCGGACTCGCAGGCCGAGACCAGGAGCACCAGCGACACGGCGACGGCAGCGGCGAGTCGCCCGGTCGAGCGGCCCCGGGGCGGTGCGCCGATCACACCAGTGCCTCCCGCAGCGCGGCCGCGGCGTCGTCGACGGCGACGTCGGCGGCGGCGATGACGGCGTTGAGCTGGAAGAAGGCGTGGATCATCCCGTCGTAGCGGGTGGCGGCGACGGCCACGCCGGCGTCGCGCAGGCGCGCCGCGTACGCCTCGCCCTCGTCGCGCAGCGGGTCGAACTCGGCGGTCAGCACGAAGGCGGGCGGTGCGCCGGCGAGGTCGTCGACGAGCAGCGGCGAGGCGAGCGGTTCGGTGCGGCGCGCGCTGCCCGCATCGAGGCCGTCGCCGAAGTAGTGGCCCGTGAACCAGGCCATGTGGTCCCGGGTGAGCAGGTAGCCCTCGGCGTTCTCGTCGAGGCTCGGGTGGTCGGCGGCGGCCTCGGCCACGCCCCGCAGGTCCACGGTCGGGTACACGAGCAGCTGGAACGCGACGTCGTCCCGCCGCTGGAGGGCGACCACCGCGGCCAGGTTCCCTCCGGCCGAGTCGCCCCCGACCGCCAGGTGCTCGGGGGCGACGCGCAGGTCGGCGGCGTGGTCCCGGACCCAGTCGAACGCGGCGAGCGCGTCCTCGACGGCGGCGGGGTACGCGTGCTCGGGCGCGAGGCGGTAGTCGACCGACACCACGACGACCCCGGCGCGGCGGCACAGCGCCCGGCACGTCCCGTCGGCGATGTCGAGGTCGCCGATCACGAAGCCGCCGCCGTGGAACCAGACGAGGGCGGGCTGGGGCGCCTCGCCGGCCAGCTCGGGGGTGTAGATCCGCACCGGCAGGTCCCCGGCCGGGCCCGGGACCACGGCGTCGGTCACCTCCCGGACGTCCTCGGGGACCGACATGGCGCCGAGGGCGGCCATCGCCTCCCGCACGGCGGGGACCTCCGCCTCGACGATGGGCGGTCCGCCGGCGGCGGCGAGCGCGGCGAGCAGGTCGGCGGCCTGGGGATCGAGCGGCATGGGCGCATCCTGGCACGCCACCGCCGGGCCGTGGCCGCTGCGCCGGGGCCGGTGCGACGTGCTCAGCCCTGCCCGTAGAAGACCCGTTCGACGACGCGCCGGGCCCGCCGCGTCGCCCGCCGGTGGGCCTCGACCAGGGCGTCGGGACCGGCCGCACCCGCGGCCCGGGCCAGCGCGATGCGGGCCTCGGGCCGCTCCGGGAGCACGTCGCCGTCACCGGTCACCAGCCAGGCGAGGTTCCGGAGGCGGTCACCCAGGCGGTGCGCCTCCTCGAGCACGGCGGCGTCGTCGACGGACAGCGCCCCGATGGCCTCGAGGCGCCCGAGCGCGCCCCGCGTCGCCTGGCGGCGGATCCCCCTCGTCCACTGGAGCAGCTGCACGGTCCACTCGACGTCGGCGAGCCCGCCGGGTCCGAGCTTGAGGTGGCGCCACGGCTCGACGCCGCGGGGGATGCGCTCGGCCTCGACCCGCGCCTTGAGCCGGCGGATGGTGCGCCGGTCCTCGTCGAGCGGCGGTCGGGTCCACAGCGCGTGGTCGACGAGGGCGTGGAAGCCGCGGCCGACGGCGGGGTCGCCGGCCACGAACCGGGCCCGGAGCAGCGCCTGGCGCTCCCAGACCTCCGCCCACCGCTCGAGGTAGACGGTGTAGCCGTCGAGGCTTCGGGCCAGGGGCCCCTGCCGGCCCTCGGGGCGCAAGTCCGGATCGACCACCAGGATCCGCCCGGCCGGCGTCGTCCCGCCCAGCACGCGGAGCAGCGCGGCCGCCGCCCGCGTCGCCTCCTCGTGGGCGGCCGGCCCGGCGCCGTCGTGGACGACGACGAGGTCGACGTCGGAGGCGTAGGACAGCTCGGCACCGCCGAGGCGGCCGAAGCCGATGACGGCCAGGGGGACCTGCGGGTCGACGATGCGCAGCGCGGTGGCGACGACGACCTCGGCCAGGGTCGCCAGCTCCCGGCCGACCTCGTCGATGCCGACGTGGCCGAGCACGTCGCGGGCGACGATGCCGAACCGGGCCCGCGCGTGCCACCGGCGCAGGGCGTCGCGACGCTCGTCGCCGGGGGCCCGCCACCCGACGGCGGCCCAGGCCGCCTCCTCCTGCTCGGCCCGGTCGCCGGGCGCCAGGGCCGTCGGGTCGTCGAGGGCGTCGACGAGGTCGGGGTTGGCCAGCAGCACCTCGACGGGCAGCGGCCCGACGGCGAGGAGCCTGCACAGGTGGCGGGCGGTCCGGGCCGAGTCCCGGAACGCGCCGACCAGCTCCATCGTCCGCTGCTCCCCGCTCACGAGGCGGCGGAGCCCGAGCAGCCCGAGGTCGGGGTCGGCTCCCTCGGCCAGCCACTCCAGCAGCAGGGGGAGCAGCTGGCGCATGAGGCGCGACGACCGGGTGAGGCCCGTGGCCAGCTCCTGGACGGCGTCGCGCGTCCGTCGGGCGTCGCGGAAGCCGAATGCGGCCAGGCGGACCTCGGCGGGGCCGCCCCGTCCCACGGCCTCGTCCGGCGCGTCGGCGAAGGCGTCGAGCAGGGGCCGGAACCACCACCCCTCGTGCACCCGGCGCACGGCAAGGCGGTGGGCGGCGAGGTCCCGGTCGAGTCGGGCGGTCGGCCCGCCCTCGGGACCACCCCGGTAGCCCAGGGCGCGGGCGATGCGACGGCGTCGCTCACGATCGGTCGGGACCAGGTGGGTCTGGCGCTCGGCGACGAGCTGCAGCCGGTGCTCGAGGCGACGCAGGAACCGGTAGGCCCGGGCCAGCGTGTCGGCCTCGTCGGGGTCCACGTAACCGCCCCGGGCCAGCTGCTCGAGGGCCGGCAGCGTGGCCGGCACCCGCAGGGTCGGGTCGGCTCCCCCGTGGACGAGCTGGAGGAGCTGCACGGAGAACTCGATGTCGCGGATGCCGCCCCGACCCCGCTTGACGTCGGCATCGGCCTCGCCCCTGGCCTCCGCCTGGGCCTCGGCCCGGGCCTTGAGCCGTCGCACCTCGCGCAGCGACGACTCGTCGAAGGGCCGGCGCCACAGGGCATCGGAGGCCGCGCCGGCGAAGGCGTCGAGCACGGCGGGCGGTCCGGCGACGGGCCCGGCCTTGAGCAGCGCCTGGAACTCCCAGGCCGAGGCCCAGCGCGCCCAGTGCGCCTCGTAGGCCTCGACGCTGCGGACGAGCGCGCCGTCGCGGCCGCCGGGGCGCAGCGCGGTGTCGACCACGACCGCCCGGCCGGCCACCTCCAGGAACCGGCGGGCGGGTCGCTCGGCGGCGTGGGCGTCGCCCCCGACCACCAGCAGCACGTCGACGTCGGACACGACGTTCAGCTCGCCGGCGCCGAGCTTGCCCATCCCGACCACGGCGAGGTCGGGGTCGCCGACCTGGGCCAGCGCACCGCGCAGCGTGCGGCGGGCGAGGTCGGAGAGCGCGGCCACGGTCGCGGCGAGGTCGTCGACGCCGAGCAGGTCGCGAGCCGCGATGCCGAGCAGGCCGATGCGGTGGGCACGGGCGAGCGCCTCGGGCGTGGCCGTCGACGCCGGGTCGCCCGGTCCTCCCGGCTGCGGCGCGGGGGTCGGGCGGGCGACGGCGGCGACGAGGGCGGCGAGGGCCTCGTCGTCCTCCGCGAGGAGGTCGCCGAGGGAGTCGCTGGCCCCGGCCACGGCCACGACAGCGGCGACGGCCGCGTCGTCGAGCGCGGCGACCTCGGCTGGCCCGATGCGGTCGAGCACGACGGCGACCCGGCCCGGGGCACCGGAGCGGACGACCTCGGCCAGCTCGCCGACCGGCGCGGCGCGCTCGGCTGGTGGGTCGGCGGGCACCCCGAGAGTGTGCCCGAGCACGGCGGGCGGGCCCGGGGCCGGGTCGTCGCCGACGACCCGTCGCCGGGCGCGCCGTAGGCTCGCGACGTGGAACGGATCCGCATCGCCGCCTGCCAGCTGAACCCCCGCGTCGGCGACCTCGACGGCAACGTCGCCGCCATCCTCGACGCCGTCGAGCGGGCCGAGGCCGCCGGCGCCGACCTCGCGGTGTTCGGCGAGCTGTCCGTGTGCGGCTACCCGCCCGAGGACCTGCTCCTCAAGCCCCGCTTCATCGACGACTGCCGGGCCGCCCTGGACAAGATCGCAGCCCGGACCGGGCGCACCGCCGTCGTCGTCGGCTTCCCCGACGCGGGGCGCGACCTGCACAACGCGGCGGCGCTGTGCGCCGAGGGGCGCGTGGTCGCCGTGCACCACAAGCGCTTCCTGCCCAACAACACCGTCTTCGACGAGGAGCGCTACTTCACCCCCGGCGACGAGCCCTCGCCCCTCGTCGACGTCGCCGGCGTCACCGTCGGGCTCTCGGTCTGCGAGGACTCCTGGGTCCCCTTCGGCCCGATCGCCGAGCAGGCCGCGGCCGGCGCCGAGCTGGTCGTGAACATCAACGGCTCGCCCTACCACCGGGGCAAGCAGGCCCAGCGGGAGCGGATGCTGGCCACGCGGGCCGCCGACGCCAGCGCCGCGCTGGTGTGGGTGAACCTGGTCGGCGGGCAGGACGAGCTCGTCTTCGACGGCGGCTCGCTCGTGATCGACCCGGCCGGGCGGGTCGTGGCCCGTGCCCCCCGGTTCTCCGAGGCGATGCTCGTGCACGACCTCGAGCTGCGACCGCAGTGGCGCAAGCGGCGCCTCGACCCCCGGGGACGTCCCCGTCCGCCCGCGCTGCCCGTGGTCGCGGCCCGGACCGACGACGCCCCCAACGCCGTGCTGCCCGAGGACGGGACTGCCGACGGCGGGCTCGCCCCGCTGCTCGACGACCCCGCCGAGGTCTACGGCGCGCTCGTGCTCGGCACCCGGGACTACGTGAGGAAGAACGGGTTCGCCGACGTCGTGCTGGGCCTGTCGGGCGGCATCGACTCGACGCTGGTCACCACCATCGCCGCCGACGCCCTCGGCCCCGACGCCGTCCACGCCGTCGCGCTGCCCAGCCGCTACTCGACCGAGCACTCCCGCTCCGATGCCGCCGCCCTCTGCCAGGCCCTGGGCGTGGAGCTGCGCACGATCGAGATCGAGCCCGCCTTCGCCCCGATGCTCGACCTGCTCGCGCCGAGCTTCGAGGGCCACGAGCCCGACGTGACCGAGGAGAACCTCCAGGGCCGGATCCGCGCCGCGCTCCTGATGGCGCTGGCCAACAAGTTCCGCCGCTGGCTCGTGCTCGTCTGCGGCAACAAGTCCGAGCTGGCCGTCGGCTACACCACGATCTACGGCGTCGACATGGCCGGTGGGTTCGCCCCCATCCGCGACGTGCCCAAGACGCTCGTCTACGAGCTGTGCCGGTGGCGCAACGGCCCCGGCGCCGAGGTGTGGGGCGGCTCGCCCATCCCCGAGAACGTGCTCACCAAGCCGCCGTCGGCCGAGCTCGCGCCAGGCCAGCTCGACTCGGACAACCTGCCGCCCTACGACGTGCTCGACCCGATCCTGGAGCGCTACGTCGAGCAGGACTGGACCGTGGCCGAGCTGGTCGAGCACGGCTTCGACGCCGACCTGGTCCGCCGCATCACCCGCCTCGTCGACGTGGCCGAGTGGAAGCGCCGCCAGGCACCGGTGGGTCCCCGCATCACCCAGAAGGCCTTCGGGCGCGACCGCCGGCTGCCGATCACCAACGGCTACGCGTGATGGAGGCGACCCGCCGATGACCCGACCGATCGACCCCGTCGCAACCCCCGAGGCGATCCTGCCCGGCCCGGTCCCGGCCCCGGACCGCTTCGACGCCGTCGTGTTCGACTTCTCCGGCGTCATGGTGTCCTCCGCCTTCGACGCGATGGCCGCCCACGCCGCCGACCACGACATGTCCGAGGACGAGTTCCTCGAGTTCCTGCTCGGCGACTACAGCCAGGACACCGACCACGCCTGGCACCGGGCCGAGCGGGGCGAGATCTCGGTCATGGACTGGGTCACCGACACCATGGCCCGGGCCGAGGAGGCCGGCATGGGCCTCGACCTGTCGATGATGGCCGGGATGCTGGGCGAGCTCGAGGTCCACCAGGTGATGGTCGCCGCCGCCCGGGCCTGTCGGGTCGCCGGCTACCGGACGTCGCTGCTCACCAACAACATCGCGGAGGGTCGGGACTCGTGGCGGCCGCTGCTGCCCCTCGACGACCTGTTCGACGACGTCGTCGACTCCTCCGAGGTCGGGCTGCGCAAGCCGAACCCGGAGATCTACCGGCTGGCCCTCGAGCGGCTGGGCCCGGTGGCCGGTGCGCCGATCCACCCGGGGCGGGCCGTCATGCTCGACGACCACCCCGGCAACTGCGCCGGCGCCGAGGCGGCCGGCCTGGTCGCGATCCAGGTCACCGATCCGGTCGGCGCGGTCGAGGAGCTGCTCGAGCTGCTCGGCGGGATCTGAGGCACGCCCGACCGCCGGGCCCGCTCAGGGGCGGGGGTGGCTGGCGTGCGTCTCGGTCACGATCCCACCGCGGACGTGCTGGGTGACCACGACGTCGACCGAGCGCGGGCGGGCCGAGGCCCACACCTCGTCGGCGATCTCCACGGCCAGGGCCTCGGCGAACACGTGCCGGTCGCGGAAGCCCCACAGGTAGAGCTTCAGCGACTTGGACTCGATGCAGCGCTCGTCGGGGACGTAGTCGATGCGCACCGAGGAGATGTCGGGCTGGCGCGTCACCGGGCACAGCGAGGTGACCTCGTCGGTGCGGAACACCACCCGGGTGCAGCCCTCCGGGGCCGGGAAGGTCTCGACGTGGTCGACCGGGCCGCGGTGGTCGCGGCCGAGCAGCGTGAGGTCGTCGGTGTCGTCGGGCACGGGAGGAGGCTACGCCGACGCCGGGCCGACCGATCGGGTGCTCAGCGGCCGCGGTAGGTGCAGCCGGAGGTGCAGGTCTCGCGCACCTCGACCGAGGCGAGGCCGGGCAACCCGGGCGCGACGCGGTCCCAGATCCAGGCGGCGAGGCGCTCGCTGGTCGGGTTGTCGAGGCCGTCGAGCTCGTTGAGCAGCCGGTGGTCGAGGGCGTCGATCGTGGGCTGGACGGCGGCCTTGAGGTCGGCGAAGTCCATGACCCAGCCGCTGTCGTCGCCGACGTCGCCCTCCACGGTCACCCGGATCCGGAAGCTGTGCCCGTGGAGGCGCCGGCACTTGTGGTCCTCGGGCACGTTCGGCAGGTAGTGCGCCGACTCGAACCCGAACTCCTTGAACAGCTCCACGCCCCCAGCCTCGCAGCGAGCCCCGCGGTGCCACCAACCGCCGGGCCGTGGGAGCGCGGATCCGCCACGTCGGTGCGACAGCGCCGGGAGCCGCCGAGGAGCGCAGCGACCCCACGACCAGGATCGAGGGAGGCGCCAGCCGACCGACCGCACGACACGCCCACGACCGCTCCGTGCAACGGGTGCTGCGGAGGAGCGCAGCGACGAACGCAGCGCTAGATGAGCGGCTCCGGATCCCGGGTGAAGCGGGCCGACAGGTGGGCGGTGTCGTTCCAGGTGCGGACGATCCACCGGTCGGGTGTGACGACGAGGTGGGTGATGCCGCAGTTGTCGGAGCCGCCGAAGGTGAAGGGCCGGGCGCCCGTGGCCACGGCCATCGCCGCACCGATCACCCCGCCGTGCACGAAGCAGGCGACGACGCGGTCGGCGTGGCGGGCCGCGATCCGTTCGATGGCGTCCCGGACGCGGCCCTGGAAGGCGTCGTTGGACTCGGCACCCGGGATGACGTCCCAGCGCTGCTCGGCGTACATCCGCTGGGCGATCGGGTCGCCGTCCGCGATCTTCTTGCGGAACAGGCCGCCCTCCCACTCGCCGAGGAACACCTCGCGGAGCCCGGGCTCGACCTCGGGCTCGACGCCGAGGTGGTCGAGGAGGACCCGGGCGGTCTGGCGGGTGCGCTGCAGCGTCGTCACGTAGACGCCGTCGAAGGTCTCGCCCGAGGCGATGAGCCGCTCGCACGCGAGCCGGGCCTGCTCCACGCCGTCGGGCTCGTGGAGGGGCGGGTCGCCGTGGCCGTCGACGAGCGCGAAGGGCCGGTCGGGGTCGGCGGGCTGGGACTCGCCGTGGCGGACCAGGATGAGCTCGCAGGCCCCGGGCGGTCGGACGAAGCGGGACTGGCGGAAGCGGGGCGGGTCGGTGTCGGCCACGTGCGGGAACCTAGGCCAGCGCCAGGGCGACGGGCACCGGGATCCGAGCGGGCGCGGACGACCCGGCACCATCGCAGCGTGCAGTGCAGGCAGGGACGGTGCCGGGTCTCGGGACGGCTCAGGCCAGCCAAACCGAGCCGTTCCCTGTCCGCGAGTATCACACGCTCCGTCGTGGGCATCCACGGTGCGGTGCGCGCACGGAACGTGGCGATTCGCGCGCTCCGCGGCAGTTCAGGGGATACCGATCACCTTGTGCGTCTGCACGCTCAGATGCCACCGAGGGTGGTCGAGGCAGAAGGCCACGCAGGCGGCCGTCGATGCTGCTCGCTCCGCTCCGTCCATCGGCGACAGCAGGAAGTGGTCGAAGGCGAGGCCCTCGAGGGACCGGGGGTCGAGCCCCTCCTGCGGGTGCACCACCTTGCACTCGTCGCCGGCGGTCACCACGAGCTCGGTGCCGGCCTTCGGGCTGACGCAGATCCAGTCGAGGCCGTCGGGCAGCGGCAGGGTCCCGTTGGTCTCGACGGCGACCTCGAAGTCCTCGGCGTGGAGGGCGTCGACCAGGTCGGCGTCGAGCTGGAGCGCCGGCTCGCCGCCGGTGCAGACCACGAAGCGGTGGGCCCGACCGGGGCCCCAGACGGCGGCCACGTGGGCGGCCAGCGCCTCGGCGCCCCGGAACACGCCGCCGCCCGGGCCGTCGGTGCCGACGAAGTCCGTGTCGCAGAAGCGGCAGACCGCGCTCGCCCGGTCGCGCTCGTGGCCCGACCAGAGGTTGCAGCGCGAGAAGCGCAGGAACACCGCGGCGCGACCGGCCTGGCGGCCCTCCCCCTGGAGGGTGCGGAACACCTCCTTCACGGCGTAGGTGCTCATCGGTACCGGGTCGGGTCCGGGATCCCGGCCTGCTCGAAGCCCCGCCGCCGCAGCACGCAGGCGTCGCACTCGCCGCACGCACCGTCGGGCCCCGCGTCGTAGCAGGTGGTCGTGAGGCCGTAGTCGACCCCGAGGGAGGTGCCGAGGGCGACGATCTCGGCCTTGGTCATCTCGATGAGCGGGGTGCGGATGCGGTAGCCGTCGCCCTCGACGCCGGCGCGGGTCCCGGTGTCGGCCACGGCCTGGAACGCGGCCACGAACTCGGGGCGGCAGTCCGGGTACCCGCTGTAGTCGAGGGCGTTGACGCCCAGGAAGATGTCGGTGGCGCCGAGCACCTCGGCCCACGCCAGCGCGTAGGCGAGGAACACCGTGTTGCGGGCCGGCACGTAGGTCGACGGGATGCCCTCGCCCATCTCGGCCTCGCTGCGCCCCTTGGGGACCTCCCCGTCACCGAGGAGCGACGACCCCCCGAAGGCGGCGAGGTCGATCTCGACGACCCGGTGCTCGGCCGCGCCGACGGCCTCGACGACCCGGGCCGCCGCCGCCAGCTCCTCGGCGTGCGCCTGCCCGTACCGGAAGCTCATGGCGTGGACGGCGAAGCCCTCGTCGCGGGCGATGGCGAGGCAGGTGGCGGAGTCGAGGCCTCCGGAGAGCAGGACGACGGCGCGTCGGGTCACGACCGAGACGGTACGGGCCGGGCCGGGCCGGTGGCGCACCGCCGGAGGTGCCGCGCGGCACGACCCGGACGCGCGACGATGCGCGGATGCGACTCGTGACCGCCATCGTGAAGCCCCACCGCCTGGCCGAGGTGAAGGACGCCCTCAAGGGCGGCGGCGTGCAGGGCATGACCGTCTCCGAGGTGCAGGGCTTCGGTCGCCAGGCCGGCCACACCGAGGTGTACCGGGGCGCCGAGTACAAGGTCGACCTCGTCCCCAAGGTCAAGGTCGAGGTGCTGGTCACCGACGCGGACGCCGACCGCATCGTCGACCTGATCGTCGGGGCGGCGCGGACCGACAGCATCGGCGACGGGAAGATCTGGGTCACCGAGGTCGCCGGGACCACGCGCATCCGGACCGGTGAGCGCGGCGACGACGCCCTCTAGTCTCCCGGTCGTTCACACGGCGGAAACAGAGCGGACCCCGAGCGGTCACACGCTGACGGCAACCTGACCGCCGCCTGGGTGGCACCTGTCGTCGCCCGGACCACGACGGACCACGACGAGGAGCGTTTCGATGGAGGGTGGCGACGCCTGGCTGCTGGTGTCCACGGCACTGGTGCTGTTCATGATCCCGGGCCTGGCCCTGTTCTACGGCGGCATGGTCCGCTCGAAGAACGTGCTGAACATGCTGCTGATGAACCTGTACTGCCTCGGGGTGGTGCCGATCGTCTGGGTCCTCTACGGCGCCTCGGTCTCCACCGAGGGCAGCAGCGGCTTCATCGGCGGCTTCGACCACATCGGCCTCCGGGACTTCACCGGCGGCGAGATCCTGCTGACCGCGTTCCTGATGACGTTCGCGTCCATCACGCCGGCGCTGATCTCGGGCGCGGTCGCCGACCGCCTCAAGTTCTCCACCTGGGCCGTGTTCGTCCCGGTGTGGCTGACGCTGGTGTACCTGCCCGTCGCCTACTGGGTGTACGGCCTCGACGCCGAGACCGGCGAGCTCATCGGCTGGCTCGGCGAGCGCGGCAGCCTCGACACCGCCGGCGGCACCGTCATCCACATCAACGCCGGCGTCGCCGCGCTCGCGATGGTCCTCGTGCTCGGCAAGCGCCGGGGCTGGCCCACCACGCCGATGCCGCCGCACAACCTGCCCCTCGTGCTGCTCGGCACGGGCATCCTCTGGTTCGGCTGGTTCGGGTTCAACACCGGCATCGCCGGCAGCACCGACCTCACGGCGACGGGCGTGATGAACACCTTCCTCGCCGCGTCGACCGGCATGTTCGCCTGGCTGCTGATCGAGAAGGTGAAGGACGGGCACTTCACCGTGCTCGGCGCCTGCTCGGGCGTGGTCGCCGGCCTCGTGGCCATCACCCCGGCCGCCGGCTTCGTCGGCGGCATGGCCGGCATCGCCTTCGGTGCCGTCGCCGCCCTGTGCTGCTACTTCGCCATCCAGCTGAAGAACCGCTTCGGCTACGACGACAGCCTCGACGTCGTCGGCGTCCACATGGTCGGCGGCATCGTCGGCGGCCTGCTGATCGGCTTCTTCGCCGACACCGGCATCGTCGGCCGCGGCGACCCCGAGGCCTACGAGGAGGGCCTGCTCTTCGGCGGCGGCGCCGACCTGCTGATCGAGCAGGCGTTCTCCATCGTCGTCGTCCTCGCGTTCTCCTTCGCGGTCACCTTCGCGATCGCCAAGGTCCTCGACGCGGTCATGGGCCTGCGGGTGGACGAGGACTCCGAGGTGAACGGCCTGGACCGGACCGAGCACGCCGAGTCCGGCTACGGCGACCTCACCACCGTCTGAGCGGGCGCCCCCGGCGTCGGCTCGCAGCGCGAGCGAGCCCAGCGGGTCCCACGAGCACGATCCGGCCCGGTGCAATACCCTGACCGGATAACGATCGTGATCGGCCCGGCGCGCGGTGCACGCCGCCCGGGCCGGAGACAGGGGGGACCCGTTGGCCGACGCCAAGAAGCCCAGGGCACCGTTCGCACCGTGGGACCGCCGGGAGCTGCCCGGCGCGTTCAGCGTGGAGGAGACGGCGGCCCGAGTCGGGCAGTACAAGTGGATCGAGATGAAGCTGTTCGAGGCGCTCGGCGGCTGGGTGGCCACCGTGCCCGAGCTCGACGTCAAGATGCGCCTCGGCACCCACTGCTACCACCACGCCTGGCACGCCGACCTGTGGCACAAGCGCCTCCCCGAGCTGCGCGAGATGAACCCGGACCGGCTCACGACGCCGGCCAACGACGAGGTCGTCGCCTTCATGGACGCCGTGGCCGAGCCCGGTGAGCACGACCAGACCATCGAGAAGCTGGTCGGCGTGTACCGCGTGCTCATCCCGCACAAGGTGGCCGCGTACACGTACCACCTGAACAACACCTCGACGATCACCGACGCGCCGACGATCCGCTCGCTCAAGTTCGCCATCCAGGACGAGATCGACGACTGGCGCGACGGCACGCTCATGCTCACCTCGCTCATCACCAGCCCCGAGGAGGTCCGGCGGGCCAGCGCCCACCAGGCCCGCCTCGAGGAGCTGCTCGTGGCCGCCGGGGGGATCTGCGGCCCGGGCACGATCGGCGACGCCTACCTGCCCGAGCCGGCCACCAACGGCGCGGGCTGAACCCGAACGGCACACGACACCGCGACTCCGCGACACCACGAGATCGCGCCACCCGGCGCACCGGACCCAGGGGGGACCCAACCGTGAAGAAGCTGCTCTCACCCGACGAGCTGGCCCGTGACGACCGCTTCGAGCGGGCCGACATCATGGACCGCATCCAGGACCCGCGCTCCCAGCTGCAGGTCGAGCAGGCCCGCGGCCGACGCCGCGGCGGCCGGCTCACGCCCGACCGGGCCGACGCGCCCGACGCCGCACGACAGCTGATGCACGGCATCTTCGTCGGCGAGATCCAGGCCCTCGAGGGCGCCGGGCGCACCTGCTACGACTTCGAGTCCCAGGGCACGGCCGACCCCGACGACGACACCGCCGTCCCCTTCGAGCTCAAGCTCGACATGGCCCGCCAGTGCTGGGACGAGGCCCGCCACTGCGAGATC
>CAZCEZ010000036.1:0-32933 GCA_964497795.1 uncultured Acidimicrobiaceae bacterium
CGAAACGTAGCGGAACGGACAGCAGGGAGGATCGATCCCTCCGCAGCGTGCGGGCTGCCGAGCCCGCTGCTCCTGCGTTCTCCGCCGGTTCCTCCGGGTTCCGCCTCAAGTTCCACCTCGTCCCTGCCGAAGTAGTACCCGACCGAGACGCCGACCCGGACGTACCGGGCCATCGGCCAGGAGGCACCGTGCAGCACCACCCGAACCACCACACCGCCGTCCTCATCGAGGACAGCGCGGAGGTCCGCTTCCTGCTGGCCCTCGAGCTCGAGGGGCGCGGCATCGGCATCGTCGGCGAGGGCGACCGGGCGTCGTCGGCGATCGACCTCGTGGCCCGGCAGCGCCCCGACCTCGTCGTCCTCGACCACCAGCTGGCCGGCCGCAGGGACGGGTCGTGGATCGTGGGCCGCCTCCGCCGGGCCGGCTTCGAGGGCGCCATCGCGCTGGTGACCGGCGCCGGCGACCTGGACGGGCTCCGGGATGCCGGCGCCGACGTCGTCCTGCCGAAGTCGACGGGCGTGCGCGCGCTGGGCGACACCCTCTGCCGGCTCCTCGACTCCCCGCAGGTCGCTGCGGTCTGACCCGACCGCGGACGAGGCCACCCCGGAGGGTGGCCTCGTCGACGTTTTCCCGTGGTCGGGCTGGGGAGATTCGAACTCCCGACCTCTTGACCCCCAGTCAAGCGCGCTAACCAAGCTGCGCCACAGCCCGTGGGAGCGGCGAATCTAGCGCCTCGCTCCCCCACCCCCGCCAATCGGTCGCAGGCGTCCGCTCAGACGAGGGCGGCCACGAGCTGGACGAGGCGCCAGCCGAGGTAGGCGATCAGCAGGCCGAGCATCAGCTTGAAGTGCCACGGCACCGGTGGGGGCGGCTCGGCCTCGACCGGCTCGGCGACGTGGTGGCCGTCGGGGCAGTCGCCCTCGGGGCTCAGCGTGTTCGGGTTGTAGAAGCGGTCGCAGGCCTCGCACCAGGGCACGGCGTCACCGTCCGAGCGCAGCGGTGACGCGCGAGGGCACCGGCCGACCGATGAGGGCGGCCACGGTGCCGGCGGTGGCCACCATGCGGTCGAGGTCGATGCCGGTGTCGATCCCGAGGCCGTCGCACAGGTGGACGAGGTCCTCGGTCGCCAGGTTCCCGCCCGCGCCCTCGGCGAAGGGCGATCCGCCGAGCCCGCCGACGGCGGTGTCGAAGGCGGTGACGCCCAGGCACATGGCGGCGAAGGCGTTGGTCAGGGCCGTGCCGCGGGTGTCGTGCAGGTGGAGGCGGATCTCGGCGCCGGCCGTGGCCACGACGTCGGCGATCCGGTCGGGCGTCGCCACCCCGGTGGTGTCGGCCAGCGTGATGGCGCTGGCGCCGGCGTCGACGGCCCGGTCGACGATGGCGGCGACGTCGAACGCGCCGATGTCTTCGTCGTAGGGCGAGCCGAACGCGCAGGAGACGACCACGTCCACCGGTCGGGAGCCGGCGACCTCGGCGATCGTCCCGATCTGGGCGACGGACTCCTCGGTCGACATCTTCACGTTCCGCTGCGAGTAGGCCTCCGAGGCCGACACCGTCACGGTGATCCCGTCCACGCCGGAGGCCACGGCCAGCTCGGCGCCCCGCACGTTGGGCACGAGGGCCCAGTAGCGGACGTGGTCGTCGCGCTCGAGGGCGGCGAACACGTCGCCGGCACCGGCCATGGCCGGGACGGCCCGGGGCGACACGAAGGCAGCGGCCTCGACGTCCTGGACGCCGGCGTCCACGAGGGCGGTGATGAGGGCGATGCGGTCGGCGACGGTGACGGGCAGCTCGGGCTGGAGCCCGTCGCGGGGGCCGACGTCGCGGATCGAGATCGCGTCGGGGAGGTCGAAGCTCATGGTCGGGAGGCTCCCGTGGTCGTCCCGCTCACACGGGGGGCACGCCGTGGCGGCGGTCGGAGAACTCCCGCCGACGGGTGCCGGCGGCGGACAGGCGACGGACGAGCTCGGCGCGCAGGGCCGAGGGCTGGACGACGGCGTCCACGACGAGCTCGGAGGCGAGGCGGAGCAGGTCGACGTCCTCGGTGTAGACGCGGATCTGCTCGGCCACGAAGGCGTCCCGCTCGGCGGGGTCCTCGATGGCGGCGATCCGGTTCGCGTACACGGCGTTGACGGCGGCGTCGGGGCCCATGACGGCGATGCGGGCCGTGGGCAGGGCGAGGGTGGCGTCGGGGTCGAAGGCCGGGCCGCACATGGCGTAGAGCCCCGCGCCGTAGGCCTTGCGGACGACCACGCACACCTTCGGCACGGTGGCCTCGGTGATGGCGGTCACCATCTTCGCGCCGTGGCGGATGATCCCCTGGGCCTCGACCTCGGTCCCGATCATGAAGCCCGGGACGTCGGCGAGGAACACGAGCGGGATGTTGAACGCGTCGCACAGCCACACGAAGCGGGCGGCCTTGTCGGCGGAGTCGACGAAGAGGACGCCGCCGAGGTGCGACGGGTTGTTGGCCACGATGCCGACCGGCCGGCCCTCGAGGCGACCGAGGCCGCAGATCAGCTCGCGGGCGAAGAGCGGCTTGTACTCGAGGAAGGAGTCCTCGTCGACGATGCCGTCGACGAAGCCGTGCATGTCGAACGCGACGGCCTCGGCCTCGGGGACCACGTCGTCGGTCAGCTCGTGCGAGGGCGGGGCGGGCTCGTAGCGGGGCGGCTCCTCCCGCCACGACGACGGGAAGTAGGAGAACCACGCCCTGGCCTGGTCGAGCGCGTCCTCGTCGTCCTCGGCGAGCGCGTCGCCGCAGCCCGAGGTGGTCGCGTGCATGCGTGCGCCGCCCATCGCCTCGAGCGTGGTCACCTCGCCGATCACCTTCTCGGCCATCCGGGGTGAGCCGAGGTACATCGACGCGTTCCCCTCGACCATGAACACGACGTCGCAGAAGCTCGGGATGTACGCGCCGCCGGCGGCGGAGGGGCCGAACAGGCAGCAGATCTGGGGGACGCGCCCCGACAGCCGGATCTGGTTGGCGAAGATCCGGCCCGCGCCGCGGCGGCCGGGGAAGAGCTCGACCTGGTCGGTGATGCGGGCACCTGCGGAGTCCACCAGCCAGAAGATGGGGAGATCGTGCGCGAGCGCGTACTCGCTCGTCCGGATCATCTTCTCGACGGTGCGGGCACCCCACGACCCGGCCTTGACCGTGGGGTCGTTGGCCACCACGCACACGCGCCGGCCCTCGATGGTCCCCGTTCCCGTGACGACGCCGTCGGCGGGCAGGTCGCCCGAGCCGGCCCCGGACAGGTCGGCGAAGGAGGAGGCGTTGGCCAGCAGCGCGTCCTCGACGAAGGACCCCGGGTCGAGGAGCAGGTCGAGTCGGTCCCGCACGAAGAGCTTGCCCTGTGCCTCGAGCTTGTCCCCGACCCGGGCCAGGTTGCCCCGCAGGGCGCGGGCGGCCGCGTCCGTCACCGCCGCGGTGGGCCCCGACGGCGCGGCGTCGGGCTCGGCGGGGCCGGAGGCGGTCGCGTCGGGCTCGGCGCGCTCGTCGGTCACGGCACGATCTTGCCCGCTGCCGGTCGTCGCGGACGAGGACGGGTCGGCCACCACGGAGCTCGCCCATCGTGTGCGCCGATGTCCTGGGCCTGGTCGATAACCTCCAGCCATGAGCAGCAGCGAGCGCCCGACGATCCGCCAGCTCGAGTACCTCGTCGCCGTGGCCGAGCACCGGAACTTCTCCCGGGCCGCCGAGGCCTGCGGGGTCAGCCAGCCCGCGCTGTCCGGCCAGATCCAGGAGCTGGAGCGCCGTCTCGGGTCGACGCTGCTCGAACGGGGGCACCGCGGGGTGTCGGTGCCGGCGCACGCCGTGCCCGTGGTGGAGGCAGCGCGGGCCGCGATCCGCGCCGTCGACGAGGTGGTGGAGCTGGCCACGGACCGGGCCGACGAGCTCGTGGGGCCGATCCGCGTCGCCGTCATCCCCACCATGGCCCCGTACCTGCTGCCCACGCTCGTGCAGGAGCTCCGGCGACGCCACCCGCGTGCCGAGCCCGTGCTGACCGAGGCCCGGACCGACGACCTCGTCCGGCTCCTCGAGGCGGGCGAGGCCGACCTCGGCCTGCTCGCCGCACCCGTGCCGTCCACGGGCCTGTCCGGTCGGGCCGTCGCCGACGACGAGTTCCTCCTCGCGCTGCCCGAGGGCCACCCCATGGCCGGCGACGAGCCCCTGCCCGCCAGCGTGCTCGCCGGCCTGCCGATGATCCTGCTCGAGGACGGTCACTGCCTCCGGGACCAGGCGCTGGAGGTGTGCGCATCCGTGGAGCGCCAGGCAGACACCTCGGGCATCGCGGGCATCCAGGCCACCAGCCTGACCACGCTGTGCCAGATGGTGGCCGCCGGCCAGGGCGTCACGCTGCTCCCGGCCAGCGCCGTGGAGGTCGAGGCCCGGCGCGGCACGGGGCTCGTGGTGCGGCCGCTGCGGGACCCGACGCCCAAGCGGGAGGTGGTGCTCGCGTGGCGGTCGACCTCGCCGGTGCGCGACCTCTACGACGCGTTCGCCGGCGCCGTCGCCGACCGGCTCCAGGACTGCTGCACCAGCGAGGTCGCGGCCTGACCGAGGGGGCTCAGCCCCCGCTCGGCGCGGTGGTCGTCGACCCCTCCGCCTCGGGCTCCCCGTCGTCGCCGGATCCGTCGCCCCCGGACCCGTCGTCCGCACCCTCGACGACGACGGTCCACGTCGCCGACCACGTGGACGCGTAGGGGTTCTCGCAGCCGTCGTCGAGGAGCTGGTTCGTGGTGCCCCGGGCCTCGACGACGTGGGTGCCGGGCTCGTCGAAGGTCCAGGTGGTGGCGAGCTCGAACCGGTCCGGGGTCGGCGCGGGCGGGTCCTGGGGCCCGTGGCGATCGCACCGGGCGTCGACGGGCCCGTCGGCGTCGATGGACAGGCCGGGGAACGACCACGCCGAGGTGGGTCGCTGGCCTTCCCCGCCGTCGGGGTCCTCCACCACGACCGCGAAGCGGACCTCCTCTCCCACGGACACGACGGCGGGCACGGGCCCGGGGGTCGCCGTCGGGGCCCGGTCGACGGGACGCGGGTCCCACGACCACGGTCCGCACGACGCCTCCCGGCTGTTCCGGCAGGTGCGCGTCGTGGGCGGTGCCGTCGGCGCGGGCGGGACGGTCTCGGTCGGCGGCGTCGACGCGGCGACCGTGGTCGGGACCACGACGGCCTCGTCGAGGACCTCGATGGCCGGGGCGACCGTGGTGGTCGACGTCGACGGCGCCGCGACGGTGGAGGTCGTCGCCGCGCCGAGGGCCTCGGTGGTGCGCCGATCGTCGCTGCCGCCGACCAGCACCGCAGCTGCGGCCACGACGACGGCGGCCACCGGGATCACGACGCGGGCCCGCACCCGTCGCCCCGCACTCGCCTGCCGATCGGACACCGGTCCGCTCCTCGCCTCGCCCGCGGGCGGCACGGTACCGCCGTCGGGGACGTCGGTGGGGACGTCGTCGGTCAGGACCGGCGGATCGCCAGGATGGCGGTGTCGTCGTCCACGGGCTCGGTCGCGAAGTCCTTGGCCTGCTCGAGGAGGGCCTTGCAGAGCACGTCGGGAGGCGCGTCGGGGTCCCGTCGCAGCGTGTTGGCGATGCGCTCCTCGCCGAAGAACTGGTCCCCGGCCCGGGCCTCGGCCAGGCCGTCGGTGTAGAGCAGCACGAGGTCGCCGGACTCGAGGTCGATCTCGCGGGAGTGGTACGTCGACCTCGCGTCGAGCATGAGCAGCGGGCCGGTGGCCCGCAGCGGGCGCACCTCACGGCCGTGCCAGAGCCACCCGGCCGGGTGGCCCGCCGAGCAGACGCGCAGCGTGCCGGCCTCGGTGTCGAACACGACGACGCAGAGCGAGATGAACTCCTCGACGCGCTCGAGGGCCGACATCTGGGAGTTCAGCTCCTCCATCGCCTGGGCCGGGTCCCGGTACTGGCGGAGGAAGACGCGCAGCAGGTACTTGGCCTGGAACGCGGTGATCGAGGCCTCGATGCCGTGGCCGGTCACGTCGCCGATGACGGCGGCGATGCGGTTCTTGGAGACGCGGAACACGTCGTAGAAGTCGCCGGCCATGACGCCGGTGCCGGGCTCGTAGACGCGCCCGAGCTCGAAGCCGGGGAAGTCCGGGAGCTCCTCGGGGGCGAGGCGGGCCGCCCAGCGCTTCGGCGCCAGCTCGTCCTGGGTGAGGACCTCCTGGGCCTTGCGCTCGAGCTCGTTGCGGTCCTCGGCGATGCGGGCCACCCGGCGGAAGTCACGGTTGTAGTACAGCGACATGCCGACCGGGACGAGCACGAGGCCGAACAGCGCCTGGGCCTCCACGGTCCCGGTCACGGCGACGATGCCCGAGCCCACGGCGAGCACGCCGTAGAGCAGGGAGGCGTGGAGCTCCTTGCGGAACGCGGCGCCGGCCAGGATGGCTTGGTCAGAGGTGCTGCCGTACTCGCCCTGGATGCGGTTCCAGGAGTGCTGGAACCGCAGGGCGGAGCGGCCCCACACCACGGCGGCGACGGCGCACGCGAGGGCCACCACCGCCAGGATCGGTTGCTCCATGAGCGACCGACCCTACCGGGCGCCCCGCGCGCGCCCGTGGACGCGCCGTGTCGACACGGTGAGGATCCACCGATCCTCGACCCTTCCTGCACCCTCAGGGTTCCCTCGGGTGCATCCCCGGTGCTCCCGGTGAACCTCAGTCACGCTTGCGGACCCGGAGCTTGAGCGGGGTGGCCCCGAGGTCGAACGCGTCGCGCAGGGACCGCTCGAGGTACCGGACGTAGGTCCGGGGCAGCTCCCGGTTGGCGAAGATCGTGAACGTCGGCGGGTGGGCCGCCCCCTGGAGGGCGTAGAGGACGCGGGCGCCGTGCGGCGCGGGCTGGGCCTGCTGGGCCCGACGGATCACCTCGTTCACCTGTCGGGTCGGGATCCGGGTCTCGTAGGCCCGGATCGCCTCGGCCAGGGCCGGGTACAGCCGGTGGACGCCCTTGCCGGTGAGCGCCGACACCTGGAGCACGGGCGCCTCGCCGATGAAGTGGAGCCGCTCCCCCACCAGGTAGCGGGCCCGGTCGCGCTGCTCCTCGGAGGCGACCTCCCACTTGTTCAGCAGGACGATGAGCGGGCAGCCGGCGGCGTCGACCCGCTCGGCGAGCCGCTGGTCCTGGGCGGTGACGCCCTCGGTGGCGTCGATGACGAGGATCGCGATGTCGGCGCCGTCGACGGCCTGGAGGGCGCGCACCACCGAGTAGTACTCGGTGCCGTCGTCGACCTTGGAGCGGCGCCGCATCCCGGCCGTGTCCACGTAGCGGATCGTGCCCTCGGGGGTCTCGACCACGGTGTCGACGGTGTCGCGGGTGGTACCGGCCAGGTCGTGCACGATCGAGTGCTCGCCGCCGGTGAGGCGGTTGAACAGGGTCGACTTGCCGACGTTCGGGCGCCCGACGATGGCGACGGCGATCACGCCGTCCCCGCTGTCGGCGTCGTCGTCGCCGACCTCGGGCTCCTCGGGGAGGCGCCCGACGAGGTCGTCGAGCAGGTCGGCGGCGCCGGCCCCGTGCAGCGCCGACAGCGCCCGCGGCTCACCGAGGCCGAGCTCCAGGAACTCCCAGATCACGTGCTCTCGACCCGGGTTGTCGATCTTGTTGACGATCAGGCCGACGGGCTTGGACTTGCGGCGCAGCACGGCGGCGGCTGCGGCGTCCTCCTCGGTCACGCCGACGGTGCCGTCGACGACGAAGAGCACCATGTCGGCCTCGTCCATGGCGCGCTCGGCGGTGCGCGACACCTTCTCGTCGAGCGCGGAGCCACCCGGCATCCAGCCGCCGGTGTCGACGACCTCGAAGGAGCGTCCGGCCCACTCCACCTCCACGGCCTTGGCGTCGCGGGTGACGCCGGGACGCTCCTCGACGATGGCGGTGCGACGGCCGGCGAGGCGGTTGACCAGCGTCGACTTGCCCACGTTGGGGCGGCCGACGACGGCGACGCGGTAGGGGCCCGAGCGGGCGGGGTCGGTGCGGGAGGGTTCCATGGGGGCTTCCAGGTGGTGCGGGCGACCCGGGGGTCGGCGTCGTGGGTCAGCGGGTGGCGAGGGGACGCCGGGTCGGGTCGAGCGCGGCGCGCAGCGCGAGCCCGTCGGTGGGGACGACCTCGACGGGTCGGGGGAGGTCGTCGACGGCGGTGCCGTCGAGGAACCGCCCCTCCGACAGGCACACGTCGGGCAGCAGGTAGCGGTGCCCGACCGGCGCATCGGCCAGGACGCGGGCGACGTCGGCGCCGACCATCAGGCCGGTCACGGCGATGTTGCCGCCGAAGAACCGGTTCTCGACCTCGACGACGCGCACGTCGTCACGGCCGAGGCCCTCGAGCAGCGGCCGCAGGACCCGGGCGCCGTAGGGGGCGGTCAGCACGGCGACGGGGGCGTCGCGGCGCGGGCCGAGCGTCACGGGGGTCGGGACGCCCGGGCCGTCCGGGGCGCGCAGGCCGGTCGACGCGGCCGGGTTGCGCGGGGCGCGGTACCCCTCGGCGGGCGCGCCGTCGACCCAGGCGAAGAACCCGGCACGGGGTCCGGTCGGCTCCTCGACGGCCCCGGTGAACTCGGCCTCGAAGGTCCGGGCCATGCCGATCCCGTCCTCGTGCATCGGGAACCCGGCGTAGGTCTCGGCGGGCGGGAAGGGCCGGTCGGCGAGCAGGTAGTACTCGTCGGCCGCGAACACGACCCGGCGCCCGAGCGCGGCCAGGAAGACCTCCTGCCACGCCTCGACGACGTCGACGACGGTGGCGGCCTCCTCGGCGGTGTGGAACCGCATGCGGGGCTCGTCGGAGTGGTCGGAGATCCCGAGGGGCACGACGGCCACGGTCTCGAGCTCGGGGTACTCGTCGAGCACCCCGGCGAGGGTGTCGGCCAGCACGGCCCCGTCGTTGATCCCCGGGCACACGACCACCTGGCCGTGGACGGTCACCCCGTGGTCGAGCAGGGCTCGCAGCCACCGGAGGCTCGTCGCGCCGCGGCGGTTCCGGAGCAGGTCGGCGCGGACCTCGGGATCGGTCGCGTGGATCGAGACGTACAGCGGGGACAGGCCCTCGGTCACGACCCGCTCGAGGTCCAGCTCGGTGAAGCGGGTGAGGGTCGTGAAGTTCCCGTAGAGGAACGACAGCCGGTAGTCGTCGTCCTTCAGGTACAGGCTGCGGCGCATGCCGGGGGGCAGCTGGTAGATGAAGCAGAACTCGCAGTGGTTGTCGCAGGTCTGCACCTCGTCGAAGATCGCCGCCTCGACCTCGGCGCCGAGGGGCTCGCCCGGCCCCTTGGAGACCACGACCTCCTGCTCGAGCCCGCCCCGGCGCACGTCGAGGCGCACCTCCGGCTCGTCGACCAGGAGGCGCCACTCGATGACGTCGCGCGGCTGGACCCCGTCGAGGGAGACGATCTCGTCCCCGGGGACGAGACCGGCTCGGTCTGCGGGTGACCCGGGCGCGACCGCGGCGATGCGGGGCAGGTTCACCGACGACAGGGTACCGAGGGCCCGCTCGGGCCGGAGAACCGCAGGCCGGCCGCCCTGTCCCACCCCTGCGGCGCCCGCCCCTGCGGCGCCCGCCCGTCCTCTGCGATGCTTCGCCGATGGCGCACACCATCGGTTCCCTCCGCGACGGCGACGAGGAGCGGCGGGTCGCCCTCGGCCGCCAGGCGTTCGGCGGCACCTACGCCCACGACCCCGAGGCGCCCACCCACGACGCCGAGCGGGTCGTCGCTGCCTACGACGGCGACGAGCTCGTCGGCGCCGTCGTCACGTGGGGGTTCGGCATGCGGTGGGGGTCCCGGTCCGTGCCCTGCGGCGGGGTCGCCGGCGTGGTCGTCGCCCCCGAGGCGCGGGGCTCGGGCCTGGCGCGCCGGATGCTGGCCGAGGCGGCGGCGCGCATGCACGACCGGGGCGAGGTGGTGTCGGCCCTGTTCCCGACCACGGCGACGCTGTACCGCTCCGTGGGCTTCGAGTTCGCCGGCTGGTGGCGCTGGGGTGCCGTCCCCGTCACCGGCTTGGCCGTGGCAGCCGATGCGTCGGACGCGCTGGCCTGGCGGCGGGTCGCCTTCGACGACCCCGCCCTCGCGGCCACGTACGCCCCGCTGCCCGTCGACCACGACGGGTGGCTCGACCTGCCCGAGCGCTGGTGGGCGCACAAGGCGCACCGCTGGTCGGCGCCGGGCGCGAACCGCTTCGCCTACGTCGGCTCCCGCGACGGCGTCGACGAGGCCTCCGTCGTCTACCGGTACGGGTCGTCCGAGGTCGACGGCGCCCTCTTCGACCTGGAGGTCGAGCACCTGGGGTCCACGACCGGCGCAGCGGGGACCGGGGCCGCCCTCGACTTCCTCGCCCGCAACGGCACCACGGGCGGACGGGTGGGCACGAGCCTCCCCGACGACGTGCTGGCCCCGCACGTGCCCCACCTGCAGCGGGTGACCTCGACGCGGCGGTGGGCGTGGATGCTCCGCCTCGTCGACGTCGCCGGCGCGATCGGAGCCCGCGGCTGGCCCCGCCACGTCGCCGGGCGCATCGCCTTCGACGTCGTCGACGACACCGGGGCCGGCGCCGGCGGACCAGGCACGTGGGCGCTGACCGACGGCGTGGCGTCGTGGGAGCCGGGCGGACCCGGCACGGTCGAGGTGCACGTCCGCGAGCTCGCTGCGCTCTACGCGGGCTGCGACCCGCGCCGGCTGGTCGAGGCCGGGCGGCTCCGCGGGATCCGCCCCGACGAGGTCGACCTGCTCCGGGCCGCGTGGGCCGCGACGCCGAGCGCCGTCGACTTCTTCTGACCCCCCGGCGCCCCGGGTCGGGCGCCCAGCGACGAGGCGAGGCTGCGACACGTCGGCGTCGACCGGCCGTCGGCGTCACCCGGCCGGCGCCGCCGTCAGGGCGCGACCGGCGGGAGGCGGTGGATGAGCCGCCGAGCCACGTCGAGGACCAGGTCCCGGTCGTGGGTGACGAGGAAGTCGAACCTGCGGTCGTGGTCCGCGCCCCCGTCGCCGAGGTCCCGCGCGACCAGGGCCCCGTGGAAGTGGGGGGACACCACGGCCACGACCCACTCCTCGGTCAGCGGGTCCTGCGTCCCGAGGGGCACCGGGCGGGCGACGCCCAGGCCCTCGCCGTCGACCCCCTCCCCCAGCACCGCGACCAGGGCGCACCCGCCGCCCAGGTGCCGGTACCGCGCCCGCGTCGCCCCCGACAGGTGCCCCCGGTGCTGGAGCGTGGCGAGCACGACGGTCGGCTCCGGCTCGACGAGCGCGCGGTCCTCGAGGTGTCGGGTCACGGGCAGGAGGTGGGCCTTGGCCACCCGGCGGAACCGGGCGCCGGCCCGGGCCATGGCCGAGGCCGGGGTGTCCTCGTCGATCGCCGGCGGGACGAGCCGGGCGATCCGGCCGCCGTCGGACACGTGGGTCGCCGCGTCGGTCGGGCGCCCGAACAGGAACCCCTGGCCCAGGTCGGCGCCCATCGCGACGGCGCGGCCGAGGTGCTCGTCGGTCTCGATCCCCTCGGCCACCACGGTCGCCCCGATCGCCTCGGCCTGGGACTGCACGGCGGTGAGGATCCGGATGGCGGCGGCGTCGGGGTGGTGCTGGACGAGCCGGAGGTCGACCTTGATCACGTCGGGGGCGACGAGCGGCACCAGCGCCAGGCTCGCCGGGTCGGCGCCCACGTCGTCGATGGCGACGCGCCAGCCCCACTCCCGGACGCGCCGGGCGAGGGCCAGCACCCGTGCCGGGTCGTGCACCAGTGCGCGCTCGGTGAGCTCGACGACCACCTCGACGCGCTCGCGCGCCGCCTCGAGGCCCGCGACCAGGTGCTCGGGGACCGGGGCGCCGAGCGCGTCGGGCTCGACGTTCACGAACACCGTCGGCCGGGCCCCGTCCCGGCCGACGCCGGCGAGCGCCAGGGCGCGGGCCCGCCAGTCGAGCTCCTCGAGGCGGCCGACGGCGCGCGCCGCCGCGAAGAGGTCGAGCGGGCCGTCGAAGCCGCTCCCGGGCGGCGGGCGCAGCAGCGCCTCGTGGGCGACCACCGTGCCGGTCGGCAGCTCCACGATCGGCTGGTGGACGCAGGTCAGCCCCGACCCGGGGGCGAGCACGGCCGCGACGGCGTCGGCGTCGGTCGCCCGGTCGCGGTCGGACCGGCTGCCGTCGCGCGTCGCCAGGAGCCGCCCGTCGTGCACGACCGGACCCTACCCGGACCTCCGGTCCGCCTCCCCGGCAGCGGCCGCCGGCCGGCCACACGGACTCGGGCAGCAGCGTCGCTAGCGTGGGGGCCGATGGAGGTCGACAAGGTCCTGCTCGCCGCCCCCCGAGGCTTCTGCGCCGGCGTGGAGATGGCCATCAAGGCCCTCGCGTGGATGGTGCGGGCCTTCGAGCCGCCCGTCTACTGCTACCACGAGATCGTCCACAACCAGCTGGTCGTGGAGCGGTTCCGGGAGCTCGGCGTCGTGTTCGTCGACGACATCGCCGAGGTCCCGCCCGGCCGGCCGATCATGCTGTCCGCGCACGGCTCGGCCCCCGAGGTGGTCGAGGCCGCCCGGGCGTCGGGCGGCTACGTGGTCGACGCCGTCTGCCCGCTCGTCACGAAGGTCCACCACGAGGTGAAGGTCCGGGCGACGAAGGGCTACCAGATCGTCTACGTGGGCCACGAGGGCCACGAGGAGGCGGTGGGCACCATGGCCGTGGCACCGGACGCGATCCACCGCGTCGAGTCGGTGGCCGAGGTCGACGCCCTCCCCGACTTCGACGACCGGGTCGCGCTGCTGGCCCAGACGACGCTGTCGCACCGGGACTGGGAGGGGGTGCTGGACCGGACCCGCGAGCGGTTCCCCGACGTGTGGACCCCCGGGCGCAGCGACCTGTGCTTCGCGACGACGAACCGCCAGGCGGCGCTCACGGCCCTGGCCGAGCGCTGCGACGCCGTCGTGGTCATCGGCTCGGCCAACTCCTCCAACACCCGGGCCCTCGAGCAGCTGGCCCGCGAGCTCGGGTGCGAGCGCGTGCACCGGGTGAACCGCGCCGACGAGGTCCCCGACGACCTCACGGGCACCGTCGGGGTGACCGCCGGGGCGTCCGCGCCCGAGGAGCTGGTCGACGACGTCATCGCCCGCCTCGCCCCGGCCGGCGGCGTCGAGGAGGTGCGGATCACCGACGAGGAGGAGTACTTCCCGCCGCCCCGCAACCTCCGCGACCTGCTGACCGCCCTCGACGTGGCCGCCACGCTCGCGCTGGGCGGCACCCTGTCGGACCGGCCCGCCGTGGTCGACCGCGAGGTCCTCGCCTCCGACGCCCTCGCCGCCCTGCGCTGAGTCGCTGCGCCCGCTCGCTGCGCTCCCCGGGCTGCCGGGCCCGGCGCTGGCGCTCCATCCGGGCCCGGGGTCGCTGCGCCCTGACCGCCGGGTCAGGCCCGTGGCAGACTCGTGCCATGGCTGACACCTTCACCGCGATGGACCACTCGACGGCCGAGCAGTGGGCCGTCATCGGCGCCGAGACGATGGCCAACCAGCCCCGGGTGGCCGAGACCGTGCTGCAGATGCTGCGCGAGCTGGCCGACATCACCGACGGCTTCGCCACCGACCAGCTGACCCACTGCCTGCAGACCGCGACCCGTGCCGAGCGCGCCGGCGAGGACGACGAGTTCGTCGTCGCCGCCCTCTGCCACGACGTCGGGAAGCGCATCAGCGTCCACAACCACGCCCAGATCGCGGCGGAGATGCTCAAGCCCTACGTCCGCCCCGACGTGTACGACATGATCCGCACGCACCAGGACTTCCAGGGCCAGCACTACTACCACCACTTCGGCGCCGACCCCGACGCCCGCGCCCAGTACGAGGGCACGTCCTTCTACGACATGACGGCCCGGTTCGCCGACGGGTACGACCAGAACTCCTTCGACCCCGACTACGACACCCTGCCCCTCGAGCACTTCGAGGACCGCGTGCGCAAGGTGTTCGGGAACCTGGGTCCGACGCCCCTCGACTGAGCGGTCCCCGCCCGGGTCGCCCGATCGGGGACCGGTCGACCGGTCCTACGCGCAGTGGTCCCCGGGGTCGGGGACCCCGGAGACGTCGACGTCCTCGCCCAACCCGTCGACCGGGTCCCGCAGCAGCCGGACCTGGTCGCCCTCGACGGCCAGCGGCAGGTAGCTCATGCCGCGGTCCGCGGGGCCGCGTCGGAGCTCGCCGTACTGGGTGAACCGGGAGCCGTGGCACGGGCACTCGAACCAGCCCGACCCCTCGCAGAGCGGCACCCGGCACCCCTGGTGGGGGCAGCGCTCGGCGACGGCCAGCAGGCCGACGTCGATCGCGCCGGCCGCGGCCGCGGGCACCGCCGCGCCCAGGTCGCCGCGCAGCTCCTCGGGCACGGCCACGACGTAGGCGCGCAGGTCCTCGCGGACCCACACGCCGCCCGCGGCCTCGACCTCCCCCCGCACCTCGTCGAGCGTGCCGAGCACCATCCCCTCCTCGGGGACGGCGGCGGCGCCGTCGCCTCCCCCTCCGCCGCACGCCCCGACGGCGGCGCCTGCGACGGTGACGGCGGACACGGACAGGAAGCGACGGCGGTCGAGGTCGGTCACCGCCTCGTTCTACCCGGGCCGCACCCCGATCGCACCGGCGCGCGCCCCGGTGGCGTCGAGGTCCCTCAGGCGGACGGCTCGCCCGGCCGGTTCGGCCGGCCGACGGCGGCCTGGGCCTCGTCGAAGAGCGCCTGGATGCGGGCCGTGAGCTCGTCGGTGGCCTCCCGCACGACGCGTCGCGGCGGCCGCTTGCCGCCCTCGCCGACCGGGGCGGGCACGGGCTCGCCGATGATCATGACGACCTTCACGGGGCGGAGCATGCCCGAGCCCTTCGTCATGGCCCGCTCGGAGCCCCCGATGCCCACGGGCAGGATCGGTGCGCCGGTGCGGCCGGCGACGAAGGCGGGACCCTCGAACACGTCCTCCACGACCGGTCCGCTGCGCCGGGTCCCCTCGGGGAACACGACGGCCGGGTCACCCGCCTCGAGCACGGCCTGCAGGGCGCGCATGGCCTCCCGGTCGGGCTGGCCCCGGTGGACGGGGATGCCGCCCATGGCGTCGAAGAAGCGGGCCGACAGCGCGTAGCGCCACATCTGGTGCTTGCCGAAGTAGCGCATCCGGCGTCGGGTCACGGCGGCCACGATCATCGAGTCGACGTTGGAGCGGTGGTTGGCCGAGACGATGAAGGGGCCGTCGGGCACGTGCTCGAGACCCCGGACCTCGAGGCGCCAGAACAGCACGCAGAACCACACGACCGCCCACCGCACGACGCGGTAGAGGAGCCGCTCGCCGAGCGTGGGCGGCCGGGTCGGGTCCTCGAAGGCGCGCGTCCGGATGTCGGGGGCGTCCTCCTGCTCCACCGTGGGCCGGTGGCGCCCGTCCCGGGACCCGTCGACGTCCACCCCGATCACCCCTCCAGCTCGGCCACCAGCAGGTCCACGATCTGGCCCACCTCGAGGTCGCTGGTGTCGACCTCGACGGCGTCGCCCGCCCGGGTCAGCGGGGAGGTCTCCCGTCCCTGGTCCAGGGCGTCTCGCTTGGCCAGGTCGGCGGCCACGGTCTCGTAGTCGAGGTCGGTGACCTCCTTCGAGCGCCTGGCGGCGCGCACCTCGGGGCGTGCGTCCAGGTACACCTTCAGCTCGGCGTCGGGGAACACGACCGAACCGATGTCCCGGCCCTCGATGACGCCGCCGTTCCGTCGGCGGGCCCACTCCCGCTGGCGGGACACGAGCTCGGTGCGGACACCGGGGTTGGCGGCCACGATCGACACCGCCCGGGTGACCTCGGGGCCGCGGATCTCGATCGTCGCGTCGACGCCGTCGACGACGACGTCGTCGGCACCCACGACGAGGTCGACCTTGCGGGCCAGCGATGCCACCGGGTCGGCGTCGGCCGGGTCGATGCCACGCCGGAGGGCGGCGAACGTGACGGCCCGGTACATGGCACCGGTGTCCAGGTACTCGAGCCCGAGGCGCTCGGCCAGCAGCCGGGCCACGGTCGACTTGCCCGATCCGGCGGGTCCGTCGATGGCGATGACGCGCATGGCGGGCGACGCTAGACGGCGCGGGCCGGGGGCTCCTCGCCCGCTCGCAGGCGGTCGAGCAGGTCCCAGTACCCGGGGAAGGTCTTGTCCACGCAGCCCGGATCGGCGATCTCGATGCCGTCGGCGACGAGGCCGAGCAGCGCGAAGGCCATGGCCATGCGGTGGTCCCGGTAGGTGCGGACCACGGCGGGGTCGACCCGACGCGCCGCACCCCGTGGTCGTGGGCGGATCACCATGCCGTCGTCGGTGGCCTCGGCGTCGATGCCCAGTCGGACCAGCTCGGCCACGGGCGCAGCGATCCGGTCGGTCTCCTTGAACCGGATGAAGTCGACGCCCCGGATGGTGGTGGGCCCCTCGGCGAGGGCGGCGACGGCGGCGAGCGTGGGGACGGTGTCGGAGATCTCGGACATGTCGACGTCGATGCCGACGAGGCGGTCGCCCGCCTCGACGGTGGTGGCGTCCTCGTGCCAGGTGACGGTCGCACCCATGCGGCCGAGCACCTCGGCGAACGCGACGTCGCCCTGGAGCGCGTCCCGGGTCAGGCCCGGCACCGTGACCCGTCCACCGGTGACCACGGCGGCGGCCCAGGCGTAGGACGCCGCGGAGGCGTCCGGCTCGATCGGGTGGACGGCGCTGCGGTACGGGCCGCCCACGAACCACCCCTGGCCGTCACCGTCCTCGGCGACGTGGGCGCCGAAGGCGCGCATGACGGCGAGGGTCATCTCGACGTAGGGGCGGGACACCAGTGGCGTCTCGCACCGGATCCGGAGGCCGTTGTCGAGGGCGGGACCGACCAGGAGCAGACCGGAGAGGAACTGGCTGGACACGTCGCCGGGCAGCCCGACGCTGCCGGAGTGGATCGGCCCGCGCACGATCGCCGGCAGGTGGCCGGGACGGTCCTGCTCCTCGACGACGGCGCCGAGGGCGCGGACCGCGTCGAAGCTGGGACCCATCGGTCGGGCCAGGAGCTGGGGGTCGCCGTCGAGGAGGGCTCGGCCGCGGCGCAGCGCGAGCAGCGGGAGCAGGAACCGGGCCGTCGTGCCCGACTGGCGGGCGTCGAGACGCACGGGCGCGTCGTGGGGCACGGCGGCGCCGACGACGAAGCCGCCGCTGCCCGTGACCCCGACCGGCACGCCGAGCGATCGCAGGCAGGTGGCCATGGCCACGGTGTCGTCGGCCTCGAGGGCGCCGGGGAGGTGGGATCGTCCCCTGGCCAGCGCGGCGCAGACGAGGGCCCGGTTGGTGAGGCTCTTGGATCCGGGCAGCGTCACCGTGGCGTCCAGCGGACCGGCGCGCGCCACGGCGAGCGGGTCGTGCACGGGTCCCTCGTCCACGGTGCCTCCGGGTTCAGTCGAGCGGCTGGAGGCTGGGACGGTACCCGCGGGCGAGGAGGCCGCCCCGGAACCGTTCCGCCAGGCCGGCCTCGACCAGCAGGATGAGCACGCCCTGCACGCCCTCGGACGAGTGGGCGATCTCGAGGTCGGCGATGTTCACGTCGAGCTCGGTGGCCAGCGTGGTCACGTCGGCCAGGACACCGGGGCGGTCCGGGACCGGGACGCGGACCTCGACGAGGTCGCTGGGACGCGTGTAGCGCGACGGCAGGTTGACCCGAGCCGCCCGGGCTCGGGTCAGGTCCCGGAGGAGCCCGTCGCGGTCCTCGGACGCCACCTGGTCGCGGGCCTCCCCCAGCGCGGCGATCAGGCGGTCGAGCCCGGCGACGATCGCGGTGCGGTTCTCGGCGGCGATGTCGGGCCAGATCCCGGGATGGCCGGACGCGATGCGCGTCATGTCGCGGAACCCGCCCGCGGCCAGGCGGAGCAGCGCCGCGTGCTCGTCGGCCCGGTCGTCGGCGATGCGCATCAGCGACGCCGCGGTCAGGTGCGGGACGTGGGAGACCACGGCGACCAGCTCGTCGTGGCGCTCCGGGGGCAGGGCGATGACCTCGGCGCCGAGGTCCGACACGACGTTGCGGACGAGGGCGTAGGCCGCGTCGTCGGTGCCGGCGACGGGCGTGAGGACCCACACGGCCCCCTCGAACAGCTCGCCCCGGGCGCCGTCGACGCCCTCCTGCTCGGAGCCGGCCATCGGGTGCCCGCCCACGAAGCGCGGGTCGGCGACGCCGGCGACGACGGGGGCCTTGACCGAGCCGACGTCGGTGACGACGCCGCGCGTGGTCCCGAGCGCCTGGCGGGCGGCCTCGGCCACGGCCCGCACGGGGGTGGCGACGAAGGTGACGTCGGCGTCGGGATCGAGCCCGACGCCGTCGAGCACCTCGAGCTCGCGTGCGCGGGCCAGGCGGGCCTCGTCGTGGTCGACGCCCGAGACGTGCCAGCCGCGAGCCCGGAGGGCCAGGCCGATGGAGCCGCCGATGAGGCCGACGCCGACGACGTTGGCCCGGCGCGCCGCGGGCCGCCCCGCGCTCGGGGGCTCGGTGGTGGCGGCGTCGGACACGGCGGGCGATCCTAGGCCCGGGCCGGCGCGCCGCCCGGGTCCCGTCCGGTGCGCGGATCGGCGCCGGTCAGGCGACCGGCGGCTCGCGTCGGGTGACCGCCCGCTCCAGGGCGCGCACCTCGGTGCGCTCGAGCGGCCGCCACCGTCCCGGTTCGAGGCTGGTGTCGACGAGGGGACCGATGCGGGTCCTCACGAGGCGGATGACCGGGTGCCCGACCGCCTCGCACATCCGGCGGACCTGTCGGTTCCGTCCCTCGTGGATCACGAGGCGCACCAGGCCCGGGCTCGGCATCGAGACCGTCGCCGGTGCCGTCGGGCCGTCGTCGAGCTCGACGCCCTCGCGCAGCGCCCGCAGGGCACCCCGGGACGGGACCCCCTCCACGTGGGCCAGGTACTCCTTCTCCACGCCGTAGGAGGGGTGGGTGATCCTGTGGGTCACGTCGCCGTCGTTGGTGAGCAGCAGCAGGCCCTCGGTGTCCGCGTCGAGGCGTCCGACCGGGAACACGCGGGGCACGTCCGGCACGAGGTCGACCACCGTGGGCCGGCCCTGGGGGTCCGATGCCGTCGACACCACGCCGGTGGGCTTGTTGAGCAGGTACCAGACCGTGTCGGGCCGGGTGCCGACGAGGGCGCCGTCGACCTCGATCTCGTCGACGGCGGGGTCGGCCCGATCGCCGAGCGTGGCCAGCCGGCCGTTGACGACGACGCGGCCGTCCTCGATCATCTCCTCCACCACCCGGCGGCTGCCGACCCCGACGCGGGCGAGCAGCTTCTGGAGCCGGATCGGGCCCTCGTCCTCGCTCACGCGTCGTCGCCGTCGGCGATCGTCTCCGCGGCGGGTGCCCCGTCGCCGCTCGGCGGCCCGCCCTCGCTCGGTGCCCCGTCCCCGTTCGACGGCTCGCCGTCGGTCGGCGGCTCGACGTCGATCGGCGACCCGGCGTCGGGTCGGAGGCCCTTCTCGAGGGCCTCGTACACCTCTGCGGAGGGCACGAAGTCGCCGAGGGCGGGCAGCTCGGCGAGGTCGTTGAGCCCGAGCTTCTCGAGGAACGTCGCCGTCGTCCCGTACAGCACGGCCTGCCCCGGTCCGGGGTCTCGGCCGATCTCGTCGATGTACCCGCGCTGCTGGAGCGTGCGCATGACGCCGTCCGCGTTGACGCCCCGGATGGCGGCGATCTGGGCCCGGGAGATGGGCTGCTTGTAGGCGACGATGGCCAGGGTCTCGAGGGCGGCGTTGGAGAGCCGGGACGACTGGCCGTCGAGGACGAAGCGCTCGACGTAGGGCGCGAGGTCGGGGTGCGTCTGGTAGCGCCAGCCGCCGGCGACCTCCACGAGCTGGAAGCCGCGGTCGGTGGCGTCGTACTCGGCGGCCAGCTCGCGGCAGACCGCGGCCATGCGCTCGGCGGAGACCTCGAGCAGCTGCGCGAGGTGGTCCGCGGGCATCGGCTCCTCGGTCACGAGCAGCAGGGCCTCCGCGGCACGGCGGAGCTCACGGGTGCGGTGGTCCTCGCTCACGTCCCCGACGCTATTCGCCGTGGCCGTGCGGGCCCGAGATGGGCCCGGTGCACGGCCCCCGGAGGCGGCCCACCCGACCCGGGGGCGCCCGCAGGGCGCACTCAGCCGTCGTAGGCGTCGACGAAGCCGAGGTCGTCGACGTCGAGCTCCAGGTCGTCGGAGCGCCCGGTCCAGATCACGGTGAGGGCGCCGAGCGACTCGGGCTGCTGGAGGTCGATCCAGCCCTGCTTGTACAGCTCGAGCACGGCGAGGAACCGCACCACGACCTCGAGGCGCTCGACCAGGTCCGACGTGAGCGCCGCGAACGTGGTCCGGCCGATCCGGGGCAGCTCGTCGAGCAGCTCGGCGACGGCGTCGGTGACCGTGACGCGGATCTGGTGGATGTGGTCGATGTGGACCCGGGGCACGGGCTTGGGCGCCACGGCCCGGAGGAAGGCGGCGCGCAGGTCGTCGGGGGTGGTGTGCTCGAGCAGGTCAGGCAGCAGGCCCAGGAAGCGCTCCTCGACGCCGGCTGTCCGGGGCACGGAGCGAGCGGCGACGTTCGCGATGCCGGCCATGGCCACGGCTGCGTCCTTGAAGGTCTTGCACTCCACGAGGCGGGACAGCAGCAGGTCCCGCTCCTCCCAGAGGGCGAGCTCGTCGTCGAGGTCCACGTCCGCATCGCCCGGGAGGAGCCGCTTGGACTTGAGCTCCACCAGGGTGGCGGCGATCAGGAGGAACTCGGTGGCCAGCTCGAGGTCCATGTGCTCCATGCGCTCGAGCTCGCGCAGGTACGCGTCGACGATGTCGCTGAGACGCACCTCGTACAGGTCCACCTCGTCGGAGAGGATGAGGTGGAGCAGGAGGTCGAACGGCCCCTGGAAGACGGGGGTCTCGACGGCGACGGCCACGGGCGAGATGGTAGGCGGCCGTCGGGCACGCGGCGCGCATGGTGCCGGGGCGTAGTGTCCGCGCCGTGGACCACGGACGAGCGGGCCGAGCGAGGATCCTGCTGGTGGAGGACGACCCGGCGGTGCGCGAGCTCGTCTCGCTCGCCCTCGACCTCGACGGGCACGAGGTGATCGCCACCGGGGACCTCGCCGGGGCCCGGACGGCGCTGGACGACACGCCCGTCGACGCCGTCCTCCTCGACCGGACCCTGCCCGACGGCGACGGGCGCGACCTGCTCCGCGAGCTGCGGGCCGACCCCGACCTCGCCCTCGTGCCGGTCCTGCTGGTCACGGGCCACGACGAGGTCGCCGACCGGGTCGAGGGCCTCGACCTGGGCGCCGACGACTACGTCGTCAAGCCCTTCGAGCCCGACGAGGTCGCGGCCCGCGTCCGCTCGCACCTGCGTGGTCACCGCGCCTGGGTCGAGCGGTTGACCGCCGTCGTCGACGAGCGCCGGGGCGCCCTGGCCGCCGCGGCCCGCGACGCGGGCGCGGCCGAGGACGCCGCAGGCGCCGCCGCTGCGATCTGCGCATCGCTGGTCGGGCTGGGCCCGGTCCGCGGCACGGCGCTGCTCTCGCTCGCCGCCGGGGACGTGGCGGTGCTCGCCGCGGCCGGCCAGCCGCTCCCCGACGAGGTGGTCGCGACCGGCGGCCTGGAGCCCGGCGCGGCGGGCCTCGGGGGCCCGATCGACCGGGTCGTGCCGGGAGGCCGCGTGGTCGGGGGTGCGATCCGCGCCGGCGGGGCCGACCTCGGGGTGCTGCTGGCGGTCGGTGACCCCGCAGCCGGGGGGCAGCTCCTCGCCGACGTCCTCGACTTCGCCGACCTGGCCGCCGGCGTGCTGGCCGAGCAGCTCCGGAGCGGGGCGGCCCGCGGCACCGCCACGGCCAGGGTCCGGGCCCTGATGGCCGAGGGCGCGTCGCGCCCCGTGTACCAGCCCGTCATCGCCGTCGACGGCGACCGGGTCGTCGGCTGGGAGGCGCTCACCCGCTTCGCCGGCGGGGTCGACCCGGAGCGCACCTTCGTCGAGGCCGCGCGGCTCGGCCTCGGGCACGACCTCGAGGTGGCGACGCTGTCGGCGGCCGTGGCCGGTGCCGGTTCGCTCGACGGCGCGTGGCTGGCCCTCAACGTCACCCCGAGCCTCGTCCTCGAGACCCACCTCCTCGGGCCGATCCTGGCCGCGGCCCCGGCCGACCAGGTCGTGCTGGAGATCTCCGAGCTCGAACCGGTCCGGGACTACGACGCCCTCCTGGCCGCCGTCGACGAGCTCGGCGTCGACGTCCAGCTCTCCGTCGACGACGCCGGCTCGGGGTTCGCGTCGCTGGCCCACATCCTCGCCCTCGGCGCCCGCTTCGTGAAGCTGGACAAGACCTGGGTGCGGGGCCTGCCCGACGACCCGGCCAAGCGGGCGCTGGTCGCCGGCCTGCGGGACTTCGCGGCCGAGACGGGCGCATCGCTGGTGGCCGAGGGCGTCGAGACCGCCGAGGAGCTCGCCGCCTGCCGCGGGCTGGGGATCGAGCACGTCCAGGGCTGGTTCGTGGGCCGGCCCGTCGACTCCCCCGACCCCGGCGCCGCCGCCGGCACCTGAACCGCCTGCGGGCTCCCGGCGGACCCCGCGTAGGGTGCCCGCCCATGTCGACCCCCCGTGCCTTCAGCGGCATCCAGCCCACCGGCGACGTCCACCTCGGCAACTACCTGGGGGCGGTCCGGCGGTGGGTGGACGGCCTGGACGACGTCGACGGCATCTTCTGCGTGGTCGACCTCCACGCCCTCACCGTCCCCCAGGACCCGGCGGAGCTCACGGCCCGGACCCGGTCGCTGACCGCGCTGCTCGTCGCCTGCGGCCTGGACCCGGCCCGCTGCACCCTCTTCGTGCAGAGCCACGTCCCCGAGCACACCGGCCTGACCTGGCTCATGGAGTGCACGGTGTCCTTCGGCGAGCTGTCCCGGATGACCCAGTTCAAGGACAAGTCGGCCCGCGCCGACCAGGGCTACATCTCGGCCGGCCTGTTCACGTACCCCGCGCTGATGGCGGCCGACATCCTCCTGTACGACACCGAGGTCGTCCCCGTCGGCGACGACCAGCGCCAGCACGTGGAGCTGGCGCGGGACGCGGCGATGCGCTTCAACGCCCGCGCCGGCGAGGACGTGCTCGTCGTGCCCGAGCACGTGATCCCGCCGGTGGGCGCCCGGATCATGGACCTGCAGACGCCCGAGAACAAGATGTCGAAGTCGCTCGAGTCGCCCCAGGGCACGATCCTGGTCCTCGACGAGCCGAAGGCGATCGAGAAGAAGCTGAAGCGGGCCGTGACCGACACCGACAACGAGGTCCGCTTCGACCCCGCGACCAAGCCCGGCGTGTCGAACCTGCTGTCGATCCTCGGCGCCGCCACCGGGCGCGACCCCCGTGCCCTCGCCGACGACTACGACATGTACGGCCCGCTCAAGGCGGACTGCGCCGAGGCCGTGATCGAGCTGCTGCGCCCCGTGCGGGACCGGTACGCCGAGCTGATGGACGACCCGGCCGCGGTGGAGGCCGTGCTGCGCACCGGCGCGACCAAGGCCGGCGAGATCGCCGCGGGGACCCTGGCCCGCGCCCAGCGGGCCGTGGGGCTCCTGCCGCCCGGGTGAGGCGCCCCTCCCCCGCCACCGCCGTGCTCGGCGCCTCGGTCGCCGTGACCGTGGCGGGCGCCGTCCTCGCGTCGGGCGGCGCCCTGCCCGGCGAGGTCGCGGCGACCGAGCTGGCCAACGACCTGCCCGACGTCGTCGTCACCGCCCTCGAGGTGGTCATGCAGCTCGGTGCCCGCCCGGCGATCCTGCTCGTGGCCGTGGTCGCGGCCGTGGTCGCCGACGGCGACCGCCGGCGTACGGCGGTGCGCGTCGTGCTCGCCGGCGCCCTGGCCTGGACGCTGGCGGTCCTGGTCAAGGAGACCGTGGAACGGCCGCGCCCCGCGGCCCTCGGCGCCGACGTCGTCGTGCGCGACGGGGCGGACGGCTTCGCCTACCCGTCCTCGCACGTGGGCGTCGCGACGGGTGCGCTGGCCGGCGCCGCCCTGGCCAGCGGTCGGCGGGACCCCCGCCGCCGCCTGGTCGCCCCCGTCGCCGTCGGCGCCGTCGTCGGCCTCGCCCGGATGGCCGTCGGCGTCCACCTGCCGCTCGACGTCGTCGGCGGGCTGGCGCTCGGCGTCGGCTGCGCGCTCGTCGCCGCCCGCCTGACCGACCGCTGAAGCCACCGGCCCGTGCACCCGGCGACCGCGCGTCGGCGTCGACGGACGGGACGACGCACGTCGCCACCCCGTGCTCAGGACCAGTCCGCCCCGCGGCCCAGGAACAGGGTGGTGTCGTCGACGAAGCAGAGCGGGTGGCCGTCGGGGTCGGTGCAGTAGAAGGACCGCTCACCCCAGGGCCGCACCTCGATGGGCGAGGTGATGCGGGCACCGGCGTCGGTGGCGCGCCCGAGCGCGGCGTCCAGGTCGTCCGTCGCGAAGTACAGGTCGTCGGGGAGCGGGTGGAAGGGGCCCGGGTCGCCGTGGCCCTCGACGGTCCGGTCGACGAGGACGAGGATGAAGCCGTCGCAGTGGAGGTACAGCCGGGACGGCACGGTGTCGTCGGCCTGCACGGCGAGGGTCTGCTCGTAGAAGGCCCTCGACCGGGCGAGGTCCGACGCGGGTAGGGCGATCCGGAAGGCGCGCATGCGGGAGATCCTCGCGGACCCCGGCGCCCGACGTCCTCCGTGCCGGCGGTCAGGCGCCGACCCGCACCGTGGCCGCGATCGCAGGGCTCGGGAACGACACCGTCCCGTCGGCGGCCACCAGGCGCGCCAGGTCGCGACCCGCGCGCTCGACCAGCCTCGCCTCGGCGTCGTCGTCGACGAGCTCGGCCAGGGTCCAGCCGCGGACGTCGGTCCGGACCCAGTCGGCCACGCTCGCGAAGCGTGCCGTCCCGGGGATCTCGTCCACGCGGAGGTCGTCACCGTGCGGGGCGAGGAGCGCTCGGACGTCGGCGGGATCGCCGAGGGCGAAGGGTGCGCGGAGCGCATCGGCGGGGCCGGCGCCCAGCTCGTCGGCGACGAGGGAGACCATGGCGTCGTAGCCCGGGGTCCGCGCCAGCGCGCACCACGTCACCAGCGTGACGGCGCCGCCGGGAGCCGTCACGCGCGCCATCTCCGCCACGGCACGTGCCCGGTCCTCGAAGAACATGGCGGAGAACTGGCTCAC
Organism: uncultured Acidimicrobiaceae bacterium; assembly: GCA_964497795.1. GTDB lineage: Bacteria > Actinomycetota > Acidimicrobiia > Acidimicrobiales > Salinilacustritrichaceae > Salinilacustrithrix. The sequence continues at coordinate 25,162 of CAZCEZ010000036.1, forward strand.
GGTGCGGTCGAAGGCTCCCGTGTCGAAGGGCAGCGCCTCGGCGGTCCCGGAGCGCCACGCCACGCCGGGGCAGGTCCCCCGTGCGACGGCGAGCATCCCGTCGTTCGGGTCGACGCCGGCGACGAGGCCCGTGGGGCCGACCCGGCGCGAGGCGGCGCGGGCGAGCACGCCGGTGCCGCAGCCGACGTCGAGGACGCGGGATCCCGCTGCGACGCCGGCGTGGTCGAGGACGGCGTCGGGGAACTGGCCGAAGAGGGCGGGGACGAAGAAGGCCTCGTAGATCGCGGCGGCGTCGGCGGTCACCTGGCCCCGGTCGGCGGCGGTCGTGTCGGTGTCGTGGCTCATGGCTCCACCGTCCACCGGGGCGGCCACCGGCGGAAGTGCTGATTTCGCACTCGCCAGCCCGGGCGGGTCTGGGAGGATGGCGGCGTGGGCTCCTACCGCCAGTACTGCCCGATCGCCCGGGCGTCGGAGATCCTCGCCGAGCGGTGGACGCCGCTCATCGTGCGGAACCTCATGCTCGGGGCGAGCACCTTCACCGACCTCGCCCGCGGGGTCCCGGCCATGTCCCGCTCGATGCTGGTCAAGCGGCTCGCCGAGCTCGAGCACGCCGGGGTCGTCCGCTCGGCACCCAAGGCCAGCGGGCGGGGCTCCACCTACGAGCTGACCGAGGCCGGGGCCGACCTCGGCGCCGTGATCGGCGCCATGGGCGCGTGGGGCGAGCGGTGGGTCGAGGTCACCACGACCCACGCCGACCCGGCGTTCGCCCTGTGGGCGTGGTGCCAGGCCCAGCTCGACCGGGCCGCGCTGCCCGAGGGGCGCGCCGTGGTCGCCTTCGTCTTCCCCGACGAGGCCCCGGGGAACCGCTACTTCTGGCTCCTCGTCGAGGGAGGCGACGCCGAGGTCTGCTACAGCGACCCCGGCGACGACCCGGATCTGCACGTCGAGGCGGAGTCGAGCGCCTTCGTCGACTGGCACCGGGGTGCGCTGAGCTGGTCGAGCGCTCGTCGTGACGGCCGCATCACCGTCACGGGGAGCCGGTCGCTGGCCCGGGCCCTGCCGACCTGGAACCTCCACGAGCCCGTCGCCCCCCGAGGCTGAGCCGGGGACCGCTGGCACCAGGAACCCCTTGTGTCCGGGCACCGACAGGCGGAGGATCGTTGGTGACGACGATTCGAGGGGGATGTGTCGTGAGCTGGAACATGAAGGCGAAGTACTACGAGGCCTGCAACTGCGACCTCGGCTGCTCGTGCAACATGGACGGGTTCCCGTCCAGCGGGAAGTGCGAGGGCGCGGTGGCGTTCCTCGTGACCGAGGGGGAGAAGGACGGCGTCGACCTGCGCGGGGCGAAGGTCGCCGCTGCGGTCAAGTGGCCGGGGGCGATCCACGAGGGCGACGGCCAGATGGCGCTCTTCGTCGACTGCGCCGAGGGGCAGCGCGACGCGCTCCTCGCGATCCTCACCGCGCAGGATCCGGGGCTGCCGTGGGAGATCATCGCCGCCACCGTGAGCGAGGTGCACGGCCCGTTCTTCGAGACGATCGAGCTGGAGGACCGCGGGACGAAGTCCCACGTCCGGGTCGGTGACCGGTTCGACGTGCAGCTGGAGACGTTCATCGACCCGGTCTCCGGGGAGCCGCACGAGGCGCACATGGTCCTGCCCCACGGGTTCATCTTCACCGACGCCCAGATCTGCACGACGTCGCGGAACCACGTGGACGCCGACGGGGTGACGTTCGACCACGCCGGGAAGAACGGCTACTTCTCGGAGGTCCACTGGTCGAGCGAGAACCGGATGGCACCGGCGTTGGCCTAGGTCGGCGGGAGCGACGGTGGCCTCGCCCACCGTGGACACGCCACGGGCGGCCTACGCCGTCCTCGAGCGGCGGGCCACCGTCGCCGTCGTCGGCGTCCTCACCGCGCTCGCCGCCGCGGCGTGGTGGTCGACGATCCGCTCCGCCGAGGACATGTCGGGCATGGTCACGGGCATCGCCCAGGTGGGCGGTGACGCGCGCTTCGACATGACGGCGCCGGTCTTCCTGGCCATGTGGGTCACGATGATGGTGGCGATGATGTTCCCGACGATCGCGCCGATCGTCCTGCTCCACCGGCTCGTGGTCCGCCGCCACGGTGGTGGGCGCCTCCCGACCGCCTCGTTCGTCGCCGGGTACCTGCTCGTGTGGTCCCTGATCGGGCTCGTGCCGCTCGGCGTGCTGCTCGCGGCCCGGCACCTGACGGCGGGCGAGGACGCGGTGCACCGCGCGGCCGGCGTCGTGCTCGTGCTCGCCGGCGCCTACCAGTTCACCCGGTGGAAGCAGCGCTGCCTCGGTGCGTGCCGGAGCCCGCTGACGTTCCTGTCGACCCACGACTTCGGCGTCGGTCTGCGCGGCACGGTCCGGGCCGGGATCGTGCACGGCACCTACTGCCTGGGCTGCTGCTGGGCCCTCATGGCGGTCCTGTTCACCGTCGGGCTGATGAACCTCGTCTGGATGGCGGCGCTGACCGTCGTCTTCCTCGCCGAGCGCCACTGGCGGCGGGCACCGCTGCTCGTGTCGGTCGTCGGCGCGAGCTGCATCGCGCTCGGCACCGCGATCGCCGTGCACCCGGCGCTGCTGTCCTCGCTCACCGACACCGGCACCATGGCGCCGATGGCGATGTAGCCGCGCCCGAGGGTTGCGGACGCTCAGTCGGCGGGCGGCTTGCGGGCGGCCTGGAAGCGCACCCACGTGATGAAGGCCATGCCGAGGCCGAGCACGAGCCAGCCGAGCCCGAGGAGGCCACCGCTGCCGACGGCGGCGATGAGGAAGCCGACGGTGAGGAGCGCGGACAGGGCCCAGGAGGCGTCGTTCACGTGCCCGATCCTACGGCGGCGTCGGCGGCGGTCCCGGACCCGGTCCCGGCTCGGGCCGGGTCGAGCAGGCGCAGCTGGGCGGCGAGGGCCTCGGCCCGGACCATGGGCGCGCCCGCGGCCCGCGCGGCCCGGCAGGCCTCGTCGTAGATGGCCGTGATCTCGAGCGGGCGACCGGCCTCGTGGTCGAGCTTCATCGACGGGTCGTAGGACGCCATCGCGTCGGTCATGGCCAGCAGGCGGGCCCGCAGGCCGTCCTCGAGCGGGTGGCCGACGGCGGCGGCGCCGGCCACCACCTCGTCCATGAGCGCACCGGCGAGGTCGCGGGTGGCGGGCACGGCGAGCACCTCGTCGGTCCGGGCCCGGAGCACGGTGCACAACCCGTTGAAGGGGATGTTCCAGGCCAGCTTGCGCCACCGGGCCGCCACGAGGTCGTCGAGGACGTCGGTCTCGAAGCCGGCGTCGGCGAGGTCGCCGGCGATCCGGCGGGCCACGCCCCCGTCGCCGTCGTGGTCGCCGAGCGGGGCGAGGGTCACGGCGCCGTAGTCCAGGTGGACGGCCTCGCCGGGAGCGGTCCGGTTCGCGCACACGAAGCACAGCCCGGCGACGACGGCGCCGGCGTCCGGCACGCCGGCGCGCACGGTCGCCTCGGCGCCGAGGCCGTTCTGGAACAGGGCCACGGCCGCGCCCGGCGGGCAGCTCGGGGCCACCGTCTCGGCCAGGGTGGCGTTGGCCGTGGTCTTCGTCGCGACGAGCACGACGTCGGGTGCCGGGAGGGTCCTCGGATCCGTGCTCGCGACGAGCGACCGGGGTGGCAGGTGGATCGTGCGTCCCTCGGTCCGGACCGTGATGCCCCGGGCGAGGACCTCGTCGGCTCCGCCCCGCAGAAGCCATCCGACCTCGTGGCCGGCCTCCGCGAGGCGTGCGCCGTAGAGGAGGCCGACGGCGCCGGCGCCGATGACGGTGTACCGGGTCACGGGCGCACGCTCAGTCGTCGTCGGCGTCTCGGAGCGCTCGACCGATGGGCACGGGCACGGTCCAGGACGACTCGGGCCGGTGGTGCTCGCGGGCCCAGGCCACGGTCAGGGGGTCGGCGCCGGCGTCGGCGAGCAGCTCGGCGCCGACGGCGTCGTGTCGCAGGTACGTGGCGAGCCGTGCCCGCACCCCGGTCGACCCGGCCCCGGCGGCGGCTCGCTCGCGGCCGACCACGGCGGCGACCACGGTGGCGACGCTGCGCGAGAGCGTGCCGAGCCCGGAGGGCACCTTGCCGACGTCGTGGAGGAGGGCGGCGGCGAGCACCGGTCGGGTGGCGTCGTCGCCGAGGCGGGCGGCGACGTCGTTGGCGACGCCGGCGGCGTGCTTGCGGTCGGCGAGCGACATCCGGTCCCACAGCGCCCGCTCCCCCGCTCCGAGCACCCGGTCGGCGAGGGCGGCGTCGGCGTCGGCGAGCGGCCGGGGCGACAGCGACCCGAGGAAGCGCCGCACGAGGTGCCAGAGCGTGCCCATCACCCCGCCGAGCCTAGGAGGCGACCACGCCGACCCGACGGGCTCGCCCCTCCGGGTGCTCTGCGCACGGCGGGTTCCGAGCCCCAGGCGAGGAAGCCGACCTGATGAGCTCGCCTTGCGAGCGAATCAGGCGTGGTCGATGCAGAAGCGGGTCGCGGGCATGACCTCGAGGCGGGCGGGCGGGATCTCGGCCCCGCACACCTCGCAGGTGCCGTAGCTGCCCTCGTCCATGCGAGCCAGCGCCTTCTCGATGTCGTCGAGGTCCTTGCGGAGCTGGTCGTACAGGACCTTGTTCTCGCCGAGCTCGGCGGCGACCTGCCCGGAGTCGGCGAAGTTCCCGTCGTAGGACAGGTCGTCGCCCTTCGTGTCGAGCTCCTGGACCTTGGCCCGCAGCAGCTCCTGCTCGGACTCGAGCTCGGCGCGCACGGCGTCGGTGTCGACGGCGGGCTCTGCGGTGTCGGCGACGTCGTCGTGGGCCTCGGACATGGCGAGAGGGTAGACCGCTGGCGACCACGGCGGGTGACGGTTCGTCGCGGTGACCGGGCCGCCGATCAGGGACCCGAGGTGGACGAGCGGGGCCCGCCGGCGCGCGGGTGGGCCAGGCGCCACGCGGCGAGGAGCCGTTCGTCGGACACCTTCGTGTACACCTGCGTCGTCCCGATCGACGCGTGGCCGAGCAGCTCCTGGACGGCGCGGATGTCGGCGCCGTGGTCGAGGAGGTGGGTGGCGCAGGAGTGGCGCAGCACGTGGGGGGTGAGCGCGTCGCCGAGGCCGGCGGCGTCGCCGTGGCGGCGGACCACGAGCCATGCCCCCTGGCGGGACAGGCGACCGCCCCGCTGGTTGAGGAACACGGCGTCGGCGTCGTCGCGCCGTCGGGGCCGCTCGGGCAGCATCTCCCCCCGACCGTCGAGGGTCAGCCAGTCGCCGAGCGCATCGGCGGCGGCGCCGAGCAGCGGCACGACCCGCTCCTTGTCCCCCTTGCCGACGGCGCGCAGCCAGCCGTCGTGGAGGTCGAGGTCGCCGAGCGACAGGCCGACCAGCTCGGAGATGCGCAGCCCGGTGCCGTACAGCACCTCGAGGATGGCGCGGTCCCGGCGGGCGACGGGGTCGTGGCCGACGACGGCGGCCAGCAGTCGCTCGACCTCGGCCTCGGACAGGGCCTTGGGGAGGCCGGCCGCGACCGGCGGCGGGGCGACGTCGGCCCCGGGGTCGGCGTCGACGACGCCCTCCTCGGCCAGGAACCGGTGGAGGTTCCGGGCGGCCACGACGCGCCGCTTCACGGTGGCTGGGGCGAGGCCCGACGAGCGCAGCACACCGACCCACGCCACGAGGTCGTCCTCGGTCACGTCCCGCACGTCCGTGCCCCGCGACGCGAGCCACTCGACCCACGCCCGGAGGTCCCGGCGGTACGCGGCGACCGTGCTCCGGGCTCGACCGCGCTCGAGGGCCAGCCAGGTGAGGTGGTCCTCGACCTCGAGCGGCAGCGGCTCGGCCGCCGACCCGGTCACCGGAGCCGTGCGAGGGCGACGGCGATCACCGTCTTGGCGTCGGTGATCCGCCCGTCGGCCACCATGGCGGCGAGGTCGTCCAGGTGGTGCCGCTCCACGACCATGTGCTCCTCCTCCACGCCCTGGACGTCGCGGTCCACGGGACGGAGGCCGGTCCCGAGGTAGACGTGCACCTCCTCGTCGGAGTGGCCGGCGGCGTTGTGGAAGCGGCACAGCAGCTCGAGGCGGTCCGCGGCGAGACCGACCTCCTCGGCCAGCTCGCGACCGGCCGTGACGTCGGTCGGCTCGTCGGCCACGTCGCGCAGGCCTGCGGGGATCTCGAGCAGCCAGGCGTCGAGCGGCGCGCGGTACTGGCGCACGAGCGTGGCCGTGCCGTCGTCGTGGAGCGGCAGGACGGCCACCGCACCGGGGTGGTGGACGAGGTCCCTGGTGAAGCGGGTCCCGTCGGGGCCCTCGAAGGTGCCCACGGCGACCTCGATGGCGTAGCCGCGGTGGACGACCTCCTCGCCGAGGAGGCGGAAGCCGCCGTCGGGATCGCCGCTCACAGCCCTCGTTCGGTCACGTCGAGGTCAGGAGACGGTGCTGGAGCGCTCGGCCGGGGCCTCGTCCAGCTCGAACAGGTGGGGGCGACGGCCCTCGGCCCGCTCGAGGGCAGCGGCGACGAAGGCCGAGAAGAGCGGTGCCGGGCGGGTGGGGCGGGACTTGAGCTCGGGGTGGGCCTGGGTGCCCACCCAGAACGGGTGCCCGTCGAGCTCGATGAACTCGACGAGGCGTCCGTCGGGGCTCTCACCGCACAGCTTGAGGTCCGATGCCTCGAACCGGGAGCGGTACTTCGGGTTGAACTCGTAGCGGTGCCGGTGGCGCTCGGACACGACCGTCGACCCGTAGGCCTCGGCGACCTTGGAGCCCTCGGCCAGCTGGGCGACGTAGGCACCGAGGCGCATCGTGCCGCCGAGGTCGGTGACCTCGTGCTGGCTGGGGAGCAGCGTGATGACGGGGTCGGCGGCGGTGGGCTCCATCTCCGTGGAGTTCGCCTGGGGCATCCCGAGCACGTTGCGGGCGTAGTCGACGACCATCATCTGCAGGCCCAGGCACAGGCCGAGGCAGGGGATCTGGTGCTCGCGGGTGTACGCGGCTGCGGCGATCTTGCCCTCGGTGCCGCGCTCGCCGAAGCCGCCGGGGATGACGACGCCGTCGAGGTCGCGGAGTCGGCCGTCGGCCATGAGACCCTCGACCTCCTCGGCCTGGATCCACTCGAACTCGATCTCGGCCCCCAGCTCGAAGCCCCCGTGCTTGGTGGCCTCGACCACGGACAGGTAGGCGTCCTGGAGGGCGACGTACTTGCCGATGATCCCGATGCGGACCGGCTTGGTCGCGGCCTCGACCTTGGCGACGAGGGCCTCCCACTCGGTGAGGTCGGGGTCGCCGGCGCGGAGGTCGAGCACGTCGCAGACGACCCGATCCAGGCCCTCCTCGTGGAGCACGAGGGGGATCTCGTAGATGTTCCCGGCGTCGGCGGCGTTGACGACGCCGTCGGCGTGCACGTCGCACAGGCGGGAGATCTTGGCCTTGAGGTCCTCGGGGATCGGGTCCTCGGAGCGGACGACGATGGCGTCGGGCTGGATGCCCCGGCTCCGCAGCTCGGTCACGGAGTGCTGGGTCGGCTTGGTCTTCTGCTCGCCGGAGGGACCGATGAAGGGGACGAGGGTGACGTGGACGTAGCAGACGTTGCCGCGCCCGACGTCGAGGCGGAACTGGCGGATGGCCTCGAGGAACGGGAGGATCTCGATGTCGCCGACGGTGCCGCCGACCTCGGTGATCACCACGTCGACGTCGTCGCCGCCGAGCACGTTGATGCGCCGCTTGATCTCGTCGGTGATGTGCGGGATGACCTGCACGGTCTTGCCGAGGT
>CAZCEZ010000037.1:0-18013 GCA_964497795.1 uncultured Acidimicrobiaceae bacterium
GCGTCGAGGTGCGGCCGCTGCGCCAGATCACCGGCGAGGCCGAGTTCAACGAGGTGTACCTGACCGAGGTGCGCATCCCCGACGCCGACCGGATCGGCGACGTGGGCGACGGCTGGCGCGTGTCGATGACCACGCTCATGAACGAGCGCACCTCCATCGGCGGTGGCGGTGGCGCCGGGCCCCGCCCGGCCGGCTCCGGCCCGATCGCCGAGGCCGTGCGCATCTGGGAGGCGCTTCCCGAGCACGCCCGCACGGGCGCCAAGAAGGCCCGGCTCATGCAGCTGTGGACCCAGGCCGAGGCGCTGCGCCTCACCAACGTCCGGGCCGGCCAGGCCCGCAAGGCCGGGAACCCCGGCCCCGAGTCGTCGATCTCGAAGCTGATGCTGGCACTCGTGAACAAGGACATCTACGCGTTCTGCGTCGACCTGCTCGGCGCCGACGGCCTCGTCGACTACGACTTCGAGATGCGCCGGGCCGACGCCATCGGCCTCGAGGGCCCTCCCGGCAGCGCCCGCAAGATGTTCCTGCGCTCCCGGGCCAACTCGATCGAGGGCGGCACCAGCGAGATCATGAAGAACATCCTCGGCGAGCGCGTGCTGGGCCTGCCCGGCGAGCCCCGGGTCGACAAGGACCTGCCGTGGAAGGAGGTCCCCCGCTAGTCGGGGGCGAACCTCGCGCGATGGCCTCCGTCCACGTCAACGGCATCGACCTCGAGTACGAGCGGCAGGGGAGCGGCGAGCCGCTCCTGCTGATCATGGGCCTGGGCGCCCAGCTGACGGCGTGGCCCGAGGCCATGGTCGGCGACCTGTCCGGTCGTGGCTTCGACGTGATCCGCCACGACAACCGCGACGCCGGCCTGTCGGGCGGCGACGACTGGGAGGCGCCGTCGGCCGTGCGCGCCTTCACCCGGCGGCTGCTGCGCCGACCGATCGACGTCGGCTACACGGTGGAGGACCTGGCCGACGACGCCGCCGGCCTGCTCGACGCCCTCGGCATCGAGTCGGCCCACGTGGTCGGTGCGTCCATGGGCGGGATGATCGCCCAGGCCCTGGCCATCGGTCATCCGGAGCGGGTCCGCAGCCTCACCTCGATCATGTCGAACCCCGGTGACGGCAGCGGCGGGGCCACGACCCGTGTGCTGTACCGCTTCGCCCGCCGGGGCGAGCCCAGCCGGGACACCGCCGTCGACGCCGCCGTGCAGACGTTCCGCCTCATCGCCGGGCCGCACTTCTCCGAGGCCGAGTACCGCCCGCTGGCCGAGGCCGCCGTGGCCCGGGCGTTCCGACCCGACGGCCTCGCCCGGCAGACCGCGGCGATCATGGCCAGCCCCGACCGCACCCCGGGCCTGCGGCGCGTCACGGCGCCGACCCTCGTCGTCCACGGCCTCGTCGACCCCCTCGTGAAGCCGAGCGGCGGCGTCGCCACCGCCGAGGCCGTGCCCGGGTCGCGCCTGCTGATGTTCAACGACATGGGCCACGACCTCCCGGCGCCCCGGCTGCCCGAGATCGTGGAGGCGATCGAGGTCAACGCGAGTCGGGCGACGTCGCGCACGACGGCCGTCTGAGCGGTCGGGCGCCGCTAGCGTCGCCCGCCGTGCCCAGCCCCGAGGACCTGCTCGACGACGACGCCTGCGCCCAGGCGAGGGCCGTGCGGGAGCGGCACGTGTCGGCCGGCGAGCTGGTGCGGGCCGCCGTGGCCCGGGCCGAGGCCCGGAACCCGGCGCTCAACGCGATCATCCACCACCGCTTCGAGGCGGCAGTCGCCGAGGCCGACGCGCTCGACGCCGGCGAGGTCGACGAGCGCCTCGGCGACCGGTCCGACGCCCCCTTCCGAGGCGTGCCGCTGCTGCTCAAGGACGCGCTCGGCGCGATGGAGGGCGAGCCCTACCACCTGGGCATGCGGGCCCTGAAGGACGCCGGCGCCGTCGCCGACCACGACTCGGAGCTGGTCCGCCGGTTCCGGGCCGCCGGCTTCGTCGTGCTCGGCCACACCAACACCCCCGAGCTGGCCCTGTCGGTCACGACCGAGCCCGTCGCCTACGGGGCGACCCGCAACCCGTGGGCGCCCGAGTTCTCGCCGGGCGGGTCGTCGGGCGGGTCGGCTGCCGCGGTCTCGGCGGGGATCGTGGCCGCGGCCCACGGCAACGACATGGGCGGCTCGATCCGCACGCCCGCCTCCCACTGCGGGCTGTTCGGGATGAAGCCGTCCTACGGCCGGACGACCCTCGGCCCCGACTTCGGCGAGTACTGGGGGCAGATGAGCCACGAGCACGTGCTGTGCCGCACCGTGCGCGACTCGGCCGCGATCCTCGACGCGACCCACGGGCCGATGGGCGGCGACCCGACCGTGGCTCCCGCCCCGGTGCGCCCCTTCGCCGCCGAGGTCGCCGCCGGCCGGGCCGGGGCGACGGGCGCGCTCGAGATCGCCGTCCGCCGGCACCCGCCCTTCGGCATCGGCGTGTCGTCGCCCGAGGTCCTCGAGGCCCTCGACCGCACCGTCGCCGTGCTCGAGGGCCTCGGTCACCGGGTCGTGGAGCCGTCCCCCGGGCCGCTGGACGAGGCCGAGGGGTCCCCGCTCGAGGCCATGACGGTCCCGGTCCACGTCGCCTCCGAGCTCGACCGGATCGGCGCCGCGCTCGGAAGGACCCTCGGCGAGGACGACGTGGAGGCCTGGACCTGGGCGCTCGCCCAGGCGGGCCGGACCGTGTCGGCCAGCGACCTCGTGCTCCAGCACCACGGCGTCCACCGCTTCCGCCGCGAGGTCGAGGCGTGGCGGGCCGCGGCCGGCCACGACCTGCTGCTCACCCCGACCACGGCCGGGCCCCCGCCCCGCCTGGGCGTGGGCGGCGGGGCCAACGACTTCGTCGAGGTGCTCCAGGTGTGCGGCGTGGGCGCCGCCTTCACCCAGGTGTGGAACATCGCCGGCTGGCCCGCCGCCTCGGTCCCGGCCGGCACCTGCGACGTCGACGGGGCCGCCCTCCCCATCGGCTCGATGCTCGTGGCGCCGTGGGGTCGCGAGGACCTGCTCTACCGGGTCTGCGCCCAGGTCGAGCAGGCGGCCCCGTGGCCCCTGCTCGCCCCCGTCGGCTGACGGAGGGTCCGTGGACGGCTCGGTCCTGCCCGCCCGGCCGTGGACGGCGGTGCCGCGCCTGCCCCGCCGTCGTCGCCTCGTCGACGTCCTCTACGTCTTCTACGCCACGGCGGTGATCACGGTCCTGTGGGTGGGGATCGCCGCCGACCCGCTGCGGTCCGTCGTCGCCTCCGTCCCGCGGGACGACCGGGCCGCCGTCGTCGCCTGGCCGCTGCTCGCCTCACTCGTGCTGGCACTCGCCTCCGGCGTGGCGGGCGGGCCCTGGGTGCTGCGTTGCGGCACGGCGACCTGGGTGGTGCCCGGGCGGGCCGGCCCGGTCGTGCTCACCCGGGCGCTGCTGACGCTGGTCGCGATCGCCGCATCCGGCGGCGGCCTGCTCGGCTGGATCGCGGTCGTGGTGAGCGAGGACGGCCCGGCCGCCCTCGTCGGCATCGCGGTCGGGGCACTGGTCGGTGCGGCGTGCGTGGCCGTCGCCGCGCTCGCCCAGCCCGCCGACGTCGTGGCCCGGGCCGGTGCCGCTGCCTCGGCCGCCGGGCTCGGGGTGCTCGGCACGGCGTCGCTGGTGGCCGGGGCGCTCGACGCGGGGCCGGCGCTGCTGCTCGGCATCGGCGTCGTCGGCGCGGCCCTCGCCGCCGGGGCGTCCCGCGCCGGCCGGGTGCGGGTCGACCGGCTCGACCGGCGGGCACGGGCGCTCGCCCCGCTCGCCGTCGTCCTCGCCGACCGGGACCTGCGATCGCTCACCCTGCTCGCCCGGTCGCTCACGGGGGAGCGGCCCCGCCGGGTCGCGGGACGCCGGCACGCCGGCCGACGGGGCGCCCTCCTCACCCGTGCGACCGCCTCCCTCCGTCGCTCGTCGCCGCGCCGTGCGATCCGCTGGGCCCTCCTGGTCGGCGCGTCGTGCTGGGGGTGGTGGCTGCTGTGGCTCGGCACCCCGGTGGGGGCTGCGCCCGTCGCCCTCGGCGCCTGGCTGCTCGGCCTCGACCTGGCCGAGCCCCTCGCCCAGGAGGAGGACCGCCCGAGCCTCGTCCCGCGACCGACGGGACGCGGGCTGGTCGTGCACGCCCTCGTGGTGGTCGTGCCGGCCGGTGTGCTGCTCGCCGCGCCCGCGGTCCTGCTCGCACCCCTCGTCGGTGCCGGCCTCGCCGCCCGGACCGCCGTCGTCGTGGTCCCCGGGCTCGCCCTCGCCACGGCGGCCGGGGCCGTCCACGCCCTCGTCCGGCCGCCGACCCAGGTGGGTGCGATCGTGCTCCCCGAGGCGCTGCTGTCGTCGCTCGTCCTGCGGGAGGGACTGCCGTCGGCCCTCGCGGCGCTCGGCCTCGTCCCCCTGCTCGCCCACGAGCGGCTCCGTGACGGATCGGTGCCGGTGGCCGCGGGCGTCGCAGGCCCGGTGCTCGGTGCCGTGGCCGTGGCGGTCGTGATCGCCGCGGCCGTCGTGCGGGGCGCGCGGTCCCGTCGGGTGCGCCGCGTCGAGGAGGTCGCGCCGTGAGCGCCGTCGTCGACGTCACCGACCTGCAGGTCGCCTACGGACGCGACGTCGTGGTCGACGGGTTGGACCTCGTCGTCGAGCCCGGCGCGGTGGTCGCCGTCGTCGGGCCGAACGGCGTGGGCAAGTCCACGCTGCTGCGCGCCCTGTGCTCGCTGCAGCCCGCCGTGGCCGAGGCCGGCACCGTGGCCGACCACCGGCTGGGCAGCCCGGCGGCACGAGCCGCCGCCACCTTCGCCGGCGACGAGCCCGTCTTCTTCACCGACGTGTCGGTCGCCGAGCAGCTCGACTACCTCGCCGCCCTGTCCGGTGTGGACGACCCCGGTGGTCGGGTCGACGCCGTCGTCGAGGGCATCGGGCTGGGAGGCCGGCTCGACGACCTGCCCGGGACGCTGTCCCGAGGCTGGCGCCAGCGCGTCGGCCTGGCCTGCGCGCTGGTGCGGACGACGCCGCTGCTGTGCGTGGACGAGCCCTTCGTCGGCCTCGACGACCTCGGGCGCGACCAGCTCGTGGCGGTGCTCGCCGCGGAGTCGGCCCGAGGCGCCGCCGTCCTCGTGGCCACCCACGAGCCGGACGGACTCGCCGGGCTCGACCCCCGGACCCTGCGCCTGGCCTGAGTCCGCTCAGCGCCCCCGGAACTCGGGTGCCCGCTTCTCCAGGAACGCGGCGACGCCCTCGCGGTGGTCCTCCGTGCGGAACAGGTCGCCCAGCGTCGCGGACACCCAGCGGCCGAGGTCGTCCCAGTCCGGGTCGAGCGCGCGCCGCAGACCGGCCTTGAGGGCCTGCACGGCCAGCGGCGGGCGGGCGGCGATCTCGGTCGCGAGCGCCATGGCCGTGGCCACCAGGTCGTCGTGGGGGACGACGGTCGAGCACAGGCCGATCGCCTCGGCCCGGAGCGCGTCGATGGTGGCGCCCGTGTACAGCAGCAGCGCGGCGTGCTCGCGCCCGACGAGCTGGGCGAGGCGCCCGAGCCCGGCGACGTCGGACACCAGGCCGCGCAGCACGAACAGCTCGCCGAAGCGGGCCCGCTCCGACGCGATGCGCACGTCGGCGAGCAGGGCGAGCTCCATCCCCCAGCCGACGGCGGCCCCGTTGACCGCAGCGATCACGGGGACGTCGGTGTGCAGGAGCGCATCGGCGGCCGGGGTGAGCCGGGGGTCGCGGGACAGCGACGACGCCACGTCCCGGGTCGCGTCGCCCGAGGCGGGGGCCATCACCTGCGTCACGTCGTCGCCGGAGCAGAACGCCGGGTCCGATCCGGTCACGACCAGGCAGCGCGCCGTGGTCCGGCGGACGGCGGCCTCGAGCGCGTCGTACAGCTCGAAGGTGAGGGCGTTGCGGACCTCGGGGCGGTCCAGGACCAGCAGCTCGACGTGCCCGTGCCGCTCGATGCGCAGGCCGGCGCCGGTGTCGGTCGTGGTCGGGGCGTCGTGGTCGGTCACGGCCGCGGACCGTACCCGGGCCCCGCCGCGGCGGCACCCGTCCCCGCCCGCACTTGACCGATCGGTCAACTACGGTCCGCGCCCATGAGCGCAGCGGACGCCCCCGACACCCCGATCGACCTCGACGCACTGGACATCTCCGACATCGCGTTCTGGGAGCGACCGTGGGACGAGCGCGACGCCGCATTCGATGCGATGCGCGCCGACGAGCCGATCAAGTTCTTCGAGGAGCCCGAGAACCCGGTGCTGCCCAAGGGCCCCGGCTACTGGGCCCTCACCCGTCACGCCGACGTGGTCGAGGCGAGCCGCAAGGCCGACCTGTTCTGCTCGGGGCGGGGTGGTTCGAACATCGGCGACGTGCCCGACGAGATGCTCGAGTTCCTCGGCTCGATCATCAACATGGACGACCCCCGGCACGCCAAGCAGCGCAAGATCGTCGCCCGCGGCTTCACGCCCCGGGTGCTCGAGAACCTCAAGCACGACGTCGAGCGGGCCGCGGTGGAGATCGTCGACGAGATCATCGAGAAGGGCGAGTGCGACTTCGTCACCGACGTCGCCGCGCTCCTGCCGCTGCGCATCATCATCGACCTGCTCGGCATCCCGCGGTCCGAGGAGCAGTTCATCTTCGACCGGACCAACGTGATCCTCGGCCTGGCCGACGAGGAGTACGTGCCCGACCAGGACCCGATGGCGGTCATGGGCGCCCTGCTCCAGGCCGGCGCCGACCTGACGGGCATGGTCGCCGAGCTCGGCGCCGAACGTCGGGCGAACCCGGGCGACGACATCATCTCCCTGCTCGTGAACGCCCAGGACGAGGGCGACGGCGTGCTCACCGACGCCGAGCTCGGCTCGTTCTTCGTGCTGCTCGTGGTGGCTGGGAACGAGACCACCCGCAACGCGATCGCCCACGGCCTGCACTGGATGACCCGACACCCCGAGCAGAAGGCCTGGTGGTGGGAGGACTTCGACGCCCGCGCCCCCCAGGCCGTCGAGGAGATCGTCCGCTACGCGAGCCCGGTCATCCACTTCCGCCGCACCTGCACCACCGACGGCACGGTGCTCGGCGGGCGCGAGTTCTCCGAGGGCGAGAAGGCGGTCCTCTTCTACAACGCCGCCAACCGCGACCCGTCGGTGTTCCCCGACCCGCACCGCTTCGACCTGTCCCGCCCCCTCGAGCAGACCAAGGACCACGTCGGCTTCGGCGGCCCCGGGCCCCACTTCTGCCTCGGCGCCCACCTCGCCCGGCGGGAGATCACCCTGATGTTCCGCGAGCTGCACCGTCGGATCCCCGACATCGCCGCAGCCGGCGAGCCGGACCGGCTCCGCTCCAACTTCATCAACGGCATCAAGCACCTGCCGGCCACGTTCACCCCGGGCGGGGTGGCGTGAGCGGCGCCGAGGCGGGCGCGCCCCGCCCCGACTTCCCCGACTACGACGAGGCCGTCGCCGCCGGGTTCGCGTCGACCGACCTGGCCGACGACCCCGGCCTGCCCGGGTTCCTCGGCATCCGCCACACCGGCGCCGGAGCCGGCTGGCTCACCGCCGAGATGGACGTCGACGAGCGGCTCATCACCGCGTTCGGCACGGCCCACGGGGGCGTGGTGTCCGGGCTCGTCGACCACGTGCTCGGCAGCGTCTGCTACCCGGTCATGCCCCGCGGGTGGTGGGCGGCCACGACCGAGTTCAAGGTGAACCTGCTGCGCCCGATCCGGCTCGGCCCGGTCGAGGCGCGTGCCGAGATCGTGTCGATGAGCCGCCGCACCGCCGTGGTCCGCATCGACGTGGTCCACGACGGTCGCCTCGCCGCCGCAGCCCAGGGGACGGTCTCCCTCCAGGCGCCGAAGTAGCGGTTCCGACCTGCGTCGGCGGCGCCCGTAGGGTCTCGCCCGTGCACCACCAGACCGTCCTCGTCCGGGTCTCCGGACCCGACAAGCCGGGCATCACCGCCGGGCTGATGGACGTCCTCGACGCGGCCGACGCGTCGGTGCAGGACATCGAGCAGATCGTCATCCGCGGCCGGCTGTCGCTCGGCCTCGTCGTCACCGTCCCCGAGGGTCGCGACGTGCTGAAGGAGCTGCTGCTCTTCGGCTGGGAGCAGGGCATCGAGATCGGCTTCGAGCTGGTGTCGGCCACGCCGTCGGTCCGCGGAGCCTCGACGGTGGTGACCGTGCTCGGACCGGTGCTCTCGCCCCACGAGCTGTCGGTGGTGACCCGGGCCATCGCCGAGGCCGGGGCCAACATCGACCGGATCGTGCGCCTGTCCCGGTACCCGGTCATGAGCTACGAGCTGATCGTGGCCGGCGGGGACGAGGCCGCCCTGCGCGCCAACCTGCTCGCCACCGTGAGCACCCACCCCGGCGTCGACGTGGCCGTCCAGCGCGAGGGGCTCGGGCGGAGGGCCAAGCGCCTCGTCGTGCTCGACGTCGACTCCACCCTCGTGCAGGACGAGGTGATCGAGCTGCTCGCCGAGGAGGCCGGCTCGGGTGACGAGGTCCGCCGGATCACCGAGTCGGCCATGGCCGGCGAGCGCGACTTCGAGACCTCGTTGCGCGAGCGGGTCCGCACCCTGGCCGGGCTCGACGAGGCCGCCATCGAGCGGGCGTGGGACCGGCTCCGCCTCACCCCCGGGGCGCGCACGTTCATCCGCACGCTCCGGGCCCTCGGGTACACCACGGCCATCGTGTCCGGCGGCTTCACCGCCTTCACCGACCGCCTGCGGGACGAGCTGGGCGTCGACCACGCCCACGCCAACGTCCTCGAGGTGGTGGACGGGCGCCTGACCGGCGAGGTCCTCGGCCCCGTCGTCGACCGGGCCCGCAAGGCCGAGCTGCTCGCCGAGATCGCCGCGGCCGAGGACGTGCCCCTCGAGCAGACCGTGGCGGTGGGCGACGGCGCCAACGACCTCGACATGCTGAACCTCGCCGGCCTCGGCGTCGCCTTCAACGCCAAGCCGGTGGTGGCCGAGGCGGCCGACACCGCCATCCGGGTGCCGTACCTCGACGCCATCCTCTTCCTGCTCGGCGTACGGCGCGAGGACGTCGAGGCTGCCGGGCTGACCGAGAACGTGCCCATCGACCGGGAGTGACGGACGTCCGGTCGCCGTGAGCAGGCGTGCGGGCCGTCGTGGCAGAGTCCGGGCCATGGAGCTGCACGTGATGGCATCGGGACGCCGGCTGGACGAGGTCCAGGCCTACGCACGGGACGTGGCCGAGGCCGGGATCGACGGGATGGTGTTCGTCGAGGCGGGCCGGACTGCGTACCTCTCGGTGGCCGCCGCCGCCCTCGCCGCCCCCGGTCTGCAGTACTCGACCGGCATCGCCGTGGCATTCCCCCGCAGCCCGACGGTGACGGCGGCCACGGCGTGGGAGCTGCAGGACGCGACCGGCGGCCGGTTCCGGCTCGGCCTCGGGACCCAGGTCCGGGCCCACATCGAGCGTCGCTACGGCGTCGACTTCGACCCGCCCGGGCCCCGGCTGCGCGAGTACGTGCAGGCGGTGAAGGCGGTCTTCGCCTCCTTCCGCGGCGAGGGCCTCGCCTTCGACGGCGACTTCCACGAGCTGTCGCTGATGCCCCAGATGTGGTCGCCCGGGCCCATCGACTTCCCGGACCCGCCCGTCGACATCGCCGCCGTCGGGCCGTGGATGGTGCAGATGGCCGGGGCCGTCGCCGACGGCGTGCAGGTCCACCCCTTCCACTCCCGCGCCTACCTCGACGAGCGCCTGATGCCGGGGCTGGAGGAGGGCTGGTCCGATGCCGGGCGCAGCCGTGACGACCTCACCCTGACCGTCCCCGTGTTCACCATCGTCGGGGACACCGAGGAGGAGAAGGCCCGGTGGCGGGATCGGGCCCGCTTCCAGATCGCCTTCTACGGCTCGACCCGCAACTACGCCTTCATGTTCGACATGCTCGGCTTCGAGGGCACCTCCGCGGCGCTCAACGAGCGGCTGAAGGCCGGCGACCTGCCCGGGATGGCCGCCCTCATCACCGACGACATGCTCGCCCACTTCGCGGTCGAGTCCACCTGGGACGACCTGCCCGCTGCGCTCGCCGAGAAGTACGAGGGCGTCGCCGACCGGCTCGTCCTGTACTTCGGCGAGGAGATGCGCCAGGCCGACCCCGACGGGTTCCGCCGCCTCGGCGAGGTGGCCGCCGCCCTGCACTGAGCCTGCGCTCAGCGGGCCCGGAGCACGAGCGGCAGGACCGGACCCGTGCCGGCGCCGTGCAGGAGGTGGGCGGCCACGGTCAGGGTCCAGCGCGAGTCGCACTCGTCGTCGACGAGGAGCACGGGGCCGTCGACCACGGGCCGCTCGGGCAGGGCCGCCCGGTCGACCTCGAGGCGACCCCACACGTTGGCGAGCTGGTGGGCCGAGTTGGCCTGGTCGGCCTGGAAGCCGCCGTCGGCGACCCGGACGAGCGCGGGGTGCACGGGGAGCTTGCCGAGCTGGGAGAGGCCGCGGCACAGGCGGTCCACCGTGGCCTGGTTGCGCCGCGACGGCACCGGGCAGATCCAGGTGGGGCGTGCGTCCCAGTCCCACCGCTTGAGCACGCCGGCCACGGCCCGGATCGCGTCCTCGGGCAGCTCGCGCTCACCGGCCAGGACACGGTCGACGGCCCGGTCCCAGCCCCCGTCGCCGAGGCGGCAAAGCGCCCGACCCCACCGGGCCTGCGCCTCCTCGGGGATGCGACCCCGCGGCTCGTCCAGGCCCGAGGGCCACTGGCGGCGCGGCTCGACGCCGACGTCGCCGGCGCGCAGGTGGCGTCCGGCCTCGTCGACCAGCTCGGGATCGACGGCGGTGTCCCACCCGGTGCCGGTGCAGCGGTCGCAGCGGCCGCAGTCGCCGGAGGGACCTTCGCCCACCGCGGGATCGTCCAGCGCCTCGCGCAGGAAGCGGAGCCGGCAGCCGGGCAGGTCCGCGAAGGCCAGCATCTGCTCGGACTCGTCGCGCCGGAGCCGGCGCAGCCGATCGGCCTTCTCGGTGTCGTAGGTCCAGCCGTCGTCGGCCAGCACGTAGCCGCCCTTCGTCGCCCGGATGGCGCCGTCGACCTCGAGGATCTTCAGCAGGGTCTGGAGGCGGCTGCGGCCCAGGTTCACGACCGACTCGAGGGTGGGCACCGAGGTGGGCCGGGTGGACGACAGCTGGCGCAGGACCTCGTCGCAGGTCGACTCCGGCGGGAGGCTGACCTGCTCGAACCAGCGCCAGACGGCGGCGTCCTCGGCGGGCCGGGGCAGCGCGACGACCTCGGCCCGCTCGAGCGCACGCCCGGCGCGCCCGATCTGCTGGTAGTACGCGACCGGCGTCGGCGGGAGGCCGAGGTGCACGCAGAAGGCGAGGTCGCCCTTGTCGAAGCCCATCCCGAGCGCGGAGGTGGCCACGAGCGCCTTCAGCTCGTTCGCTCGGAGGGCCGCCTCGAGCTGGAGCCGCTGCTCGGGCTCGGTGCCCCCGGTGTAGGCCTCGCAGGCGTGGCCGCGGGTCCGGAGCCACTCGGCGGTCTCGGCGGCCTGGTCCTGGGTGAGGCAGTACACGATCCCCGAGCCGGGCAGCTCGTCGAGGTGCTCCCCGAGCCAGGCGAGGCGGTGGGCGTCGTCGGGCAGGTCGACCACGGCGAGGCGGAGCGCCTCCCGGTCCAGCGTGGTGCGCAGCACGAGGGCGTCGTGGCCGAGCTGGCCCGCCACGTCGTCGGTGACCCGCTGGTTGGCGGTGGCGGTGGTGGCGAGCACGGGCGTCCACGGGGGGAGGCGGTCGAGCAGGTGGCGCAGGCGCAGGTAGTCGGGGCGGAAGTCGTGCCCCCAGTCGGAGATGCAGTGGGCCTCGTCGCACACCAGGGCGACGGGTCGCCCGAGCAGCAGGTCGAACACGCGCTCCCGGAAGCCCTGGTTCGCGAGCCGCTCCGGTGAGATGAGCAGCAGGTCGACCTCGCCGGCCGTGATCGCTCCCTCGATGCGGTCCCACTCGTCGACGTTGGAGGAGTTGATCGTCTCGGCGACGAGGCCGAGGCGCCGTGCGGCGGCGACCTGGTCGCGCATGAGCGCGAGCAGCGGGGACACCACGACGGTCGGACCCCAGCCGCGGTCCCGCAGCATGCGCGTCGCCGAGAAGTAGACGGCGGACTTGCCGAACCCGGTGCGGGCCACGAGCAGCGTCCGGCGCCCGTCGGCGACGACGGCGGTCACCGCGGCGACCTGCTCCTCGCGCGGCACGGCGTCGGGACCGGCCAGGGCGCGGACGTGGACGGCGAGCTCCTCGGCCACCTCGGCGGCGGTGGGACGGGGCGGTGCGGTGGGGGGTGCGTCGGCCACGGGGCGACCGTAGCCACGGGGTCCGACGGCCACGGCCCGCCGACCGGCGGCGCCTCCGCCGAGGCCGCACGGGTCGGTCAGCGGGAGGTGGCCAGGGGCAGGATGCCGGACGGGCCGAAGAGCTCGCCCTGGCCCAGCTGGACCCCGAGCTCGGAGAGGATCCGGCGCTGGAGCTCGTTCTCGATGCCGACGGCCACGACCGGCACGCCGAGCGACGCGGCCATGCCGACCACGGCCCGGACCGCGCTGGTGTCCCCCGAGCCGATCCGGGCGACGCCCTCCACGAAGGAGCGGTCGAGCTTGAGGAACGACACCGGCAGGTCCCGGATCCGCTCCACGTTGGAGCGGCCCCGCCCGAAGTCGTCGAGGGCGAAGCGCACGCCGACGCGGCGCAGCGCCCGCAGGTTGTCTCGCGTCGAGTCCCGCTCGCCGACCAGGGCCGTCGCCTCGGTGACGTCGAGCACCAGCTGCTCGGGGGGCAGCCCGTGCTCGGCGAGCGCGGTCGTGATCCGCTCGACGAGGCCGGGATCGGCCAGCTCGGCGGGGGAGAGGTTGACCGCGACGAACCCCTCGCCCGGCGCGGTCGCGGCGGCGACGTCGAGGACGCGGGCGCCGAGCTCGACCAGCATGTCGGTGGCCCGGGCGACGGGCAGGAACGCGGCGGGTGGGACGAGGCTGCCGTCCTCCCGGGCGACGCGGGCCAGGGCCTCGTGGCCCACCACCCGGCCGTCGGTGAGGTCGACGATGGGCTGGTGGTGGAGGCGGAGCGCGTCGCCCTCGACCGCGGCGCGCAGCTGCGCGTGGATCTCGGCCCGGCTCCTCGCTCCGGCGTCGAGGTCGGCGGTGTAGCGCACCCAGGTGCTGCGCCCCTCCGACTTGGCCCGGAACATGGCCACGTCGGCGTGGCGGAGCACCTCCTCGGGCTCGTCGTCGCCGTGGGAGACCACGACGCCGACGCTGGCCGAGCCGACGCCCTCCACCCCGAAGGCCGGGTGCGGTGCGGCCAGGGCCCACACGAGGGCCTGGCACATCTCCTCGACGTCGAGGTCGGCCCGGGGTCCGAGGTCCTCGAGGAGCACGACGAACTCGTCGCCGCCGTAGCGGGCGACGGTGTCGACCTCGCGGACCTCGCCCACCAGCCGGCGTGACGCCATCCGGAGCAGCTCGTCGCCGGCGTCGTGGCCCCGCGTGTCGTTCACCTCCTTCAGGCCGTCGATGTCGATGAACAGGCAGGCGAAGGGCCGGTCCGAGCGGCGGGCCCGGGCGACGGCGGCCTCGAGGCGGTCCTCGAGCAGGGCGCGGCCCGGGAGCCCGGTGAGCGGGTCGCGCAGCGCCTCCTCGCGGGCCCGGGCCTCGGCCTCGACCCGGTCGCCGACCTCGCGGGCCCGGACCAGGATGCCGCCGATGTCGGGGTCGTGGCGGCGGTCGTGGACGGTCAGCTCCACCAGGCACCACTCCTGGCCGGGCGCCGCGGCCGGCACGGGGCCGATGCGGACGACCTCCGGCTCGTCCCGGCCGTCGCCCTGCTCCCTGGCCGGCCCGGGGCGCAGGTCCGGTCCCTGCTCGAGCGAGCGCCGGACCCAGGCCAGGGCCCGGTCGCGGTCGGCCTCGTGCACCAGTGCGCCCAGGTGGGTGCCGACGAGCGCCTCGCCGTCGAGGGGGGCGAGCGACGGCGACGCCCACCGGATGCGGAGGTCGCCGCCGACGACCACGACGTGGTCCCGGAGCAGGGCGAGGACGGCGCGCAGGTCCGGGGTCACCGGTGTGACGCCGTCCTGCTCGACCATCGGACCTCCGTGCGCTCGGTCGCGGCGGCCCGCCGCCACCGCACCTGCTGCCTATCGCCAAGGATGGTTGACGTGCAATGCCCCGATCGGGCCCTCCGGGGCGGACGGTTGACGGACGTGATCCGGGTGGGGGAGGCCGTCAACCGCCCGTTCGGGGCCGGTCGGGTCGGGGCCGGTCAGGTCGGGATCCAGACGAGGGCGAGCTGGACGACGCGGATGTCGTCGCGCTCGAGCCCGACCTCGATCTCGCCCACCTCGTCGGCCACGGCGGCCCACTCGGCCTCGATGTCGGCCAGGGCGTCGACCAGCTCGGCCTCGAGGTCGGCCAGCTCGGCCTCGCGGGCCTCGACCCGGGCCAGCGCGGTCTCGACCCGCTGCGCCGCCGCCGAGGACTGCCTGCGCCGGGACGACGCGCCCTTGACCTTGCCGGCGATCGAGCGAGCCGACCGTCGGCCGCCGAGGAAGGAGGAGAGCAGGTCGCCGGCGGCGGCGAGCACCTCGTGCTGCGTGGCGTCCGACGCCCGGGCCCGGAGCTCGGCGACGCGCACCTCCTCGCGCTCGACGGCCCGGCGGACGGTGCCCATCCGGCGCTCGAGGGTGGCCCGGACCTTGGCGGCGGCGGCGTCGGCCTCCGCGTCCGCCGCGGCGCGGCACCGTGCGGCGAACGCATCGGCGGTCTCGCCGGGACGCCCGTACAGGCCGAGCGTCGCGTGCGCCGGCAGCGTCAGGGTCCGGTCGCGGTGGAGGTGGTCCCGGACGGCGGATCCGAGGGTCGTGAACCAGCTCGCCGCGTCGACGGGCGCGCCGGGCAGGACGTAGGTGGCGCGGGCCGGGGCCGACTCCCGGAGGTCGCGGTCGTCGTAGTCGACGAGCACCAGCTCGTCGAGGTCGGGGACCTCGCCGGGCGCGACGAGGACGGCCTCGAAGGTCTCGGCGTGGCGGAGGTCGGCCTTGGTCTCGTCGTAGAGGAGCTCGACGCGCGCCGCGACGGCGGGGACGAAGCGGGTGCCGGCGGGGTCGCCCCCGACGTCGGGGAGCCACGGTGCGGCGGGGTCCGCCCAGCGGACGGGCACGCCGTCGGCGACGGTGGGCGGGACGGTCACCTCGTCGTCCGCGACCTCGAGCGGACGGTCGCCGACGGGCGTGGCCGCGGCGCCGGACGAGGTGGTGCGACCGGCGACGGCCTCCGCGTCGGGCTGGCCCGGGAGGTCGGCGAGGCGGTCGCGGGTGAGGGGCCCGGCCAGGTAGTCGAGGGCCCAGCGCGTCGTGAACCGGCGGGGTGCACCGCCCCGGGTGCTGTGGAGGAGGAACCGCCGGGCCCCGAGCCCGGCGATCGCCGTCCGGACCTCGGCCATGTCGACCTCGCCGCCGGCGGCGCGGAGCCCGTCGGCCAGCCGGTCGACGTCCCGCTCGGTCTGCAGCCGGCCGATCATCCACGTCCCCGCGTTCGAGAGCGCCTTGTAGTCCAGGTCGACGGGGTTCTGCGTGGCGAGGACGAGCCCGACGCCGTAGGCGCGGGCCTGCTTGAGCAGGGTGAGGATCGGCTTCTTCGACGGCGGCGCGGCGGTGGGCGGGACGTAGCCGAACACCTCGTCCATGTAGACGAGCGCACGGAGGCCGGGTGCGCCGGACCGGGCGCGCATCCAGGTGACGAGCTTGGACAGCAGCAGCGTCACCACGAACTGCCGCTCGTCCTCGGACAGGTGGGCCAGGTACACCACGGAGCACGCGGCGGGCCGGTCCGGTCCCCCGGGGCGGAGCAGCGCGCCGACGTCGACGGGGACGCCCTCGGCCCACGCGGCGAAGGCGGGGGAGGCGAGCAGCCCGTTCAGCTGGAGGGCGAGCGCACGGCGGTCCCCGGCGGGGAAGAACGCGTCGACCTCGAGGACGCCGAGCTTGCGGACCGGTGGGTCCTGCACCTGGGCGACGAGGGCGCCGAGGTCGAGGTCCTCGCCGGCGGCCCAGGCCCGGTCGACGAGGTTCGAGAGCAGGATGTGCTCCCGGGACGAGAGCGGGTCGGCGTCGATGCCCACGAGCGACAGCAGCGACGAGACGACGCCCTCGACCTCGTCGGCGCGGGCCTCGACGTCGAGCGGCGCCCCGTCGGCACCGGTCGGTGCGGCGAGCGACCCGACCAGGTCGAGCGGGACCCCGGCCGTGGAGCCCGGGGTGTACACGGTGACCTCGGAGCGCGCCGCGAGGTCCCGGACGTGGGTGCCGTCCAGGCCCCAGGAGGCGAGGCCGTCCCGCCAGTTGGTGGCCGTGGCTGCGGCGTCGCTGCCCGGGGGCACCCAGGGCGCGAACTCCTCGGCCGACAGCCCCGGGAACCGGAGGGCCAGGTTGGTCATGTCGCCCTTCGGGTCGAGCACGAGCGTCGGGATCCCGGCCCGGAGCGCCTCCTCGAGCAGGACGACGCCGAGGCCGGTCTTGCCCGATCCGGTCATGCCGACGATGACCCCGTGGGTCGTGAGGTCGTCGCCGTCGAGGAGCAGGCGTTCGCCCGTGCGGTCCCCGCTCACGGGGTCGACGTGCTCGCCGAGGTGGAGGTCTGCCACCCCGCGGAACCTATCCGTCGGGCGCGGCCGATCCGCCCGACCGCGCGCCGCTCAGGCCCGCGCCGTCGCCTTCCGCTCGTAGAGCTGGCGGTCGGCTCGCTGGAGGCAGGCCTCCATCGCCTCGGTGGCCCGCCGCCGCGCCACGCCGACCGAGGCGGAGGCACCGAAGGGGACGAGCGTCCGGTCGCACTCGCGCCCGAGGCGCTCGACGAGCAGGTCGATCGACGCCGCCGTCCGCTGCGGGACCACGACGGCGAACTCGTCGCCGCCGATGCGGTACACGTCCTCGCCCTCGGCGAGCACCCCGCGCATGGCCCGGGCCACGTCGGCCAGCACCTGGTCGCCGACGAGGTGGCCGTACCGGTCGTTCACGGCCTTGAACCGATCCAGGTCGACCAGCAGGACGCTCACGCCGGTGGCGTCGCCCGCCTCGAGCTCGGCGAGGCGGTCCTCGAAGGCGGCCCGGCTGCCCACCTCGGTCAGCGGGTCGATCTCGGCCCGGCGGCGGAGGGCCTCCACCGCAGCGGCGTGCTCGAGGGCCCGACCCGTCGACAGCGCGAGCAGCTCCAGTGCCTGGCGCAGCTCCAGGTCGAGCTCGACCGGACGCTCGTCGGCCACCACGAGCAGCCCCGTCGAGCCGTCGTCGCGCCGGACGGGGAACAGCCCGAGCGTGGCGGCGCCGGTGTCGCGCAACGTGGCGACGGCGGCGTTGACCTCCCCGGCCGTGGTGCCCGACGACGTGCACGAGGCGATGTCCCGGAGCTCCTCGACGAGGGCGCCGAGGGGCCCGGGCGGGGTGGCCCGCAGCGACGGGCCGAGCGGTCCCGTCGACGCGACGACCGCGTGGGAGCCGTCCTCGCCGGGCAGGGCCAGGGCGGCGGAGCTCGTCCGGGACAGCTCGGCACCGAGGCGCACGGCGGTGTCGGCCACCTCGAGCCCGGTGCGCAGGCCCGTCAGCTCCGAGCTCGCGCGGGCCAGGCGGTGGAGCGCGCCGTCGGGGAGGTGGAGGCCGACCCGGTCGAGGGTGCGCTGGAGCTCGGCGCCGATCCGCCGGAGCTCGAGCACCGTCGGCGGGTCGAGGTGGCGCTGGGACTCGACGCTGAAGACGCCCCGCACCCTCCCCTCCAGGCGGAGGGGCTGGGCGAGCTCGGCGACCAGGCCGGGGATGGCCTCGATGAACTCCCCGTCCGCCTGCACGGTGACCAGCTGGTCGGCGCCCTCGCGCAGGCAGCGGGCGACGATCCCCCGGGTGACCGGGATCCCGTCGAGCACCTGCCAGTAGCCGGACTGGGCGACGCAGCGCATCGCCCCGTCCCGCTCGACGTAGACGGAGGGGAGCAGCCCGAGCGAGGCGACGT
>CAZCEZ010000037.1:18113-32588 GCA_964497795.1 uncultured Acidimicrobiaceae bacterium
GCAGCGCCGCCTGCCGCTCGACGGGGGTGCGCCCGACGTGGAGCCCGTCCCGGCACCCGAGCCGCTGGTCGACGTGGACGCCCGCCCCCAGGCGGACGCCGGCGGTGCGCAGGTGCTCCAGGCGGATCGGGTCGTCGATGCCGACGGCGAGCACGTCCGCGCCGACGGCGGTGGCGTACGCGACGACGGCGGCCACGGCCGCGTCCCCGGCCGCACCGGTCCCGTGGAGCGACGGGGGCGCGACCAGCACCCCGGCGCGGACCCCGGCGAGCGCGCCCAGGTCCGCCACGGTCCGGAGGGCCACGGCGACCGTGCCCGACCCGAGCGCGGGTCCGTCGAGCCGGTCGAGCCGGTCGCACGGGACCACGGGGACGACGTCGGGGCCGGGGCGTCGGAGGCGCTCGACGTCGACGAAGCGGACACCGACCCCGGTGGCCGGGACGGCGAGGTCGTCGGGGTCCAGGACCCCGACGGGCGTCCCCGCGTCGAGGTCCGCCACGATCCGCTGCGCTGGACCTCGCACCCCCGCTCCTCCCCGCCGGCCGGGCGTCGCCCGGTGCCCGGTGAGGGTGCCGCCGCCCCTCCCGGCCGGACCCTGTCGGAGCGCCGATCGGCCGGGTGACCCTCCGACGGTCCCGGCCGGGCCGCGCCTACGGTCGCGCCGTGCTCGCCACCCTCCTCCAGACCGACGTCGAGGGCGAGGTCCCCGAGATCGACTTCGTCGACGACTGCGACGCCGCCGCCCTCGAGCAGGCCGGGGTGGTGTGCCGCAACGTCTACGAGTGGACCGGCAACGAGACCGTGGCCCGGATCGCCGACTGGCTGGCGACCGTGCCGCTGCGCGTCTTCCTCATCTTCCTCGTCGCCTTCGTCGTGAACCGGATGCTGCGCCGGGTCATCCTCCACTTCGTGGTGGAGCTGTCCGACGACGACGCCCAGGAGACCAAGCGGCGCCTCCGGAGGATGACGCCCGGGTTCCTCCAGGCGACCGGCTCCCAACCGAACCTGCGGGCGGCGTCGCGCACCCAGACCATCGGCCTGGTGCTGAAGTCGTCCTCGAGCATCGTCGTCTACTCGATCGCCGTGCTCACCGCCCTGGCCGAGATCGGCATCAACCTCGCCCCGCTGATCGCCGGCGCCGGCATCGTGGGCGTGGCCCTCGGCTTCGGCGCGCAGAGCCTGGTGAAGGACTTCCTGTCGGGCCTGTTCATGCTGGCCGAGGACCAGTACGGCGTCGGCGACGTCGTCGACGTCGGCGAGGCCATCGGCGTCGTCGAGGTGGTGAACCTGCGGACGACCCGGCTCCGCAGCGTCGACGGCACGGTCTGGCACGTGCCCAACGGCGAGATCCGACGGGTCGGCAACATGTCCCAGCAGTGGGCGCGCGCCCTCCTCGACGTGGAGGTCGCCTACTCGACCGACCTCGGCCGGGCGCAGGAGGTCGTGAAGACGGTCGCCGACGAGCTGTGGCACGAGGACGTGTGGAGCACCGACATCCTCGAGGAACCCGAGATCTGGGGCGTGCAGACCCTCGGAGCGAGCGGCATCGCCATCCGGCTCGTGGTCAAGACCCAGCCCGGCCAGCAGTGGGCCGTCACCCGCGAGCTCAACCGGCGGATCAAGGACCGCTTCGACGCCGAGGGCATCGAGATCCCGTTCCCCCAGCAGGTGATGTGGGTGCGGCGGGACGAGGGGTCCTCCCAGGACACGTCCGGCGTGGCCGGCGGCGACGGGGACCTCGGGTGACGCCCGACCCGGCGCCGCCCGGACCGCCGACGCGGCGGCCGCGGGCCCGGGCGCTGGAGGCCACGACGAGCACCAACCAGGGGTCCTTCGGGCCGACCGACTGGGTGCTGTTCTGCACGATCGCCGGGGTGTGGGGGTCGTCGTTCCTGTTCATCGCCGTCGCCCTCGACAGCGTCGAGCCCGGGCTCATCACGTGGGGCCGTGTCGCCCTCGGCGCCGCGGTCCTCAACGTCGTCCCACGGGCCCGTCGGCGCCTGGCCGCCGAGGACACCTTCCGGATGGTGCTCCTGTCGTTCCTGTGGGTCGCGATCCCCTTCACCGCGTTCCCCCTCGCCGAGCAGCACATCTCCTCGGCGGTCACCGGCATGCTGAACGGCGCCATGCCGCTGTTCGCCGCCGTGGTCGCCGGGGTCCTCCTGCGCACCCCACCCGGGCCGGCCCAGGCGCTCGGGCTGGTCGTCGGCTTCACCGGGGTCCTCGCCGTCTCGGCCTCCCAGCTCGGCGGGGAGCAGGGCACGGCCTGGATCGGCGTGGCCCTCTGCCTGCTGGCCACCCTCTGCTACGGCTTCGCCATCAACATCGCCGCACCGCTCCAGCAGCGGTACGGGTCGCTCGCGGTGATGGCCCGGATGCTCCTGCTGGCCTCGGTGTGGACCCTGCCCTTCGGGCTGTGGTCGATCCCGGGATCCTCGGCCGAGCCGGCCGCCGTGGCGTCCATCGCCTTCATCGGCGCCGTCGGCACCGGCATGGCCTTCGTCGTGATGGCGACGCTGGTGGGCTCGGTCGGGTCGACCCGGGCCTCGATGGCCACCTACCTCATCCCGGTGGTGGCCCTCGTCCTCGGCGTCGTCGTGCGGGACGAGGAGGTGACGGGCCTGGCCCTGGTCGGGGTGGTGCTCGTGGTCGCCGGCGCGTTCCTCGCGTCGCGGGCCGTGCGGCCCGCCGGGCGCCCCGTCCGCTGAGGGTCAGGCGCCCTGCTCGGTCCCGGCGTCCTCGGGACCGTCGGTCGGTGCCGGGACGACCGGCTCGACGGCGGGGACGTCCTCGACGAGCAGCATGGGCACCGGGTCGGTCGGGTCCGTGCCCGCGGCCCGGTTGGCGGCGACGTCGGCGGCCACCGTCGACTTCGCGGAGGCCATGGTGAAGCCGGCGCACAGGGTGACCGGCACCAGCAGCAGGACGGCGGCGGGGAGGCCGTGGGCGTCGGACAGCCAGCCGATCAGGGGCAGGACGACGACGATGCCGGGGATGCCGAACACCGAGAGCACGGTGAAGCCGAGGGACCGGGCCCGGGAGGGCAGGACCAGCGACAGCAGCGCGAACACCGCCGGGGCGAGGACGCCGACGGTGCCGGCCACGGCCATGTGCATGGCGACCGCGACGGCGACGTTCGGGGCGAAGGCGAGGACGGCGATGCACCCGCCGCAGGCGACGCCGGCGACGGCGATGAAGCGGAGCAGGGCGGCGGGATCCCGGGCCACGAGGCGGGTCGCGTACGGCATGGCCAGGAGCACGCCGACGATCTGGGCCGGCTCGGCCGCCGCCGCGATGATCCCGCGCTCGAGCTCGGACAGGCCGAAGACGTCCTCGTAGATCAGCGAGAGCAGGTTGGGGACGGCGAACAGGAGCACGGCCAGGAACGGGATCGCCATCCAGATGCGGCGCAGCGTGGGGATGGAGGCGAGCAGGCGCATGGCGTCCCGGAAGCGGAGGTGGCCCTCGTCGTCGTCCGCCGCAGCGCCGTCGTGGGCGCCCCGGCGCGGTTCGGTGAGCCGGGAGGCGGCCACGACCAGCAGCAGGGTCGGCACGGCCATCACCAGGAACGGGAGGCGCCAGCCGAACACGACGGCCAGGCCGCCGGCGACGAGCGGCCCGGCGATCTGGCCGGTCGAGTTGGCCAGGCGGTGGAAGCCGAAGACCTTCACCCGGCGCTCGGGCGGGTACCAGTCGGTCAGCAGCGAGTTGTGCGTGGGCGTGACGACCGAGCGGCCGATGCCGGCCCCGATCCGCATGACGATCAGGGCGGCGATGGAGGTCGCGAGGCCGGTCCCGAACGCGAACAGCGCCCACGCCGCGGCGCCGTAGGTGGCGATGCGCACCCGGCTGGCGCGGTCGGCGAGGTGGGCCAGGGGGATCTCGAGCAGGAGGATGACCACCGTGGTCGCGGCGAGCACGGTGAGGATCCCCTGGTCGCCGAGGCCGAAGTGGTCGCGGATCTCGGGCAGCAGCACCGCGAACGCGGTGCGGTCGAGCTCGTCGACCGCGTTGAGGCCGAACAGGATCAGCAGCGGGGACGTGGGCAGGCCGCCGGTGACCTCGGAGGGTCGCCACTCGTCTCGCAGCCGTCGCAGTCGGTCCACGGTCCACCCCCGGGGTGCCGGGCCCCTCCCGACTGGTCCAGGGTTCGACGCCGGGCCGGTCGGATCCTGCCGGTCGACGCACCCGGGCGGCCGACGGTGCCGGCGTGGCAGGGTGCGGCGGTGATCATCGAGCACGTGGTGTTCCGGGCTGCGCCCGGTGTGACCGACCAGGCGATCCTCGCCGCGGACGAGCGCGTCCAGCGGGAGTGGGCGCCCCACCAGGCCGGCTTCGTCCGCCGGACCACGGCGCGGGGCGCCGGCGGACGGTGGCTGGTCGAGACGCTCTGGTCAGACGACGAGCACCGGGCGGCCGCCGTCGTGCGGGGCGAGGGGCCCGTCGCGGAGCTGCTCCGGATGGTGGACGCGGACTCGGTGCGGACCGAGACCTGGGAGACGCTCGACTGAGCGACGCCCGGGCCCGTCACTCCTGGACGAGGCCGATCGGGTTGCCCTCCGGGTCGGCGATGGCGGCCAGGGTCGGCTGCCCCTCGGGCTGGAACGGCTCGGCGAGCACGGTCCCGCCGAGCTCCACGGTGCGGGACAGGGTCTCGGCCAGGTCGCGGACCTGGACGTACAGGCTGACCCGGGGCACGTCGCCGGGTTGCAGGTGCCCGGCAGGCCCGGGCTCGGGCCCGCCGAAGCCGGCCCCGACCGACGGGAAGGGGCCCTCGCCCACCTCCCAGGAGAACAGCGCCCGGTAGAACGCGGCCTGGGCTTCGACGTCACGGGCCTCGATGGCCCAGTGGACGACGGGACGGGGGTAGTCGGGGGAGGCGGCCACGGGCGCGGACGGTAGCCCGCGGGGGACCGGCCGTGATCCGTCGACGATCCGGCACCGACGGAGCCGACCGGCACGCCGGTACCGTCCGGTCCATGGCCCAGCACGACGACCAGCCGGGCGGCGGGACCCGGGTCGAGACCGACTCCATGGGGGAGGTGGCGGTCCCCGCCGATCGCTACTGGGGCGCCCAGACCCAGCGGAGCATCGCCAACTTCCCGATCGGGCGCGACCGCTTCGTGTGGGGTCGTCCCATCGTGGAGGCGTTCGGGCTCGTGAAGTGGGCGGCCGCCACGGCCAACGCCGAGCTCGGCGAGCTCGACGCCGACGTCGCCGACCTGGTCGTCCGTGCCGCCGACGAGGTCGTGGCCGGGGACCTCGACGACCACTTCCCCCTCGTCGTCTGGCAGACCGGGTCCGGCACCCAGTCGAACATGAACGCCAACGAGGTGATCGCCAACCGGGCCATCGAGCTCGCCGGCGGGACGATCGGGTCGAAGTCGCCCGTCCACCCGAACGACCACGTGAACCGGGGCCAGTCATCCAACGACACGTTCCCGACCGCCATGCACGTCGCCGTGGTCCTCGAGCTGGCCCGCACCCTCCACCCCGCGGTGCGCCAGCTGCGCGAGACGCTGCGCGACAAGGCCGTCGAGTTCGCCGACGTGGTCAAGGTCGGCCGCACCCACCTGCAGGACGCGACCCCGATCACCATGGGCCAGGAGATCGGGGGCTGGGTCCACCAGATCGACATGGCGGTGGAGGCCATCCGCCGGACCGAGGACGCCCTGCTCGAGCTGGCGATCGGGGGCACGGCCGTGGGCACCGGGCTCAACGCCCACCCCCGCTTCGGTGCCGTCGCCGCCCGCCACCTGGCCGAGCGCACGGGCCACGAGTTCCGGACCGCCGGGAACCGCTTCGCCGCCCTGTCCGCGCACGACGCCCTGGTCGTGACCAGCGGTGCGATCCGCGCCCTCGCCGGCTCGCTGCTCAAGATCGCCAACGACGTCCGCTGGGAGGCGTCGGGTCCCCGCAACGGCATCGGCGAGCTCGTGATCCCGGCGAACGAACCGGGGTCGTCGATCATGCCGGGCAAGGTGAACCCGACCCAGGCCGAGGCGCTCACGATGGTGTGCGTGCAGGTGTTCGGCAACGACGCCGCCGTGGCCATGGCGGGCAGCCAGGGCAACTTCCAGCTGAACGTCTACAAGCCGGTCATGGCCCACAACGTCCTGGAGTCGATCGCGCTCCTCGCCGAGGCCTCCCGCTCCTTCGAGGAGCACTGCGCCCGGGGCATCGAGCCGGAGCGGGACCGGATCGCGCAGAACCTGTCCCGCAACCTGATGCTGGTGACGGCCCTGAACCCCCACATCGGCTACGACCGCGCCGCCGAGATCGCCAAGCGCGCCCACGCCGAGGGGACGTCGCTGCGGGAGGCCGCCGTCGCCTCCGGTCACCTGACCGCCGAGCAGTTCGACGAGTGGGTCGACCCCATGGCCATGACCCGCCCGGGGGGCTGACCCGTCGGGGTCCGCGGCCCCTGGCCCCCGGCGCTCAGTCGGCGAGCGCCCAGGCCACGGCGTCCTTGGTCGCCTCCGACACGGGGCGGCCGCAGGGCAGGACCGGGTACCGGCGCTCGACGCGGACCGTCCCCTCCCGGGTGCCGTAGCCGTCGGGGCCGTCCCAGCGCAGGGTGACGCGGTCGCCGTCGTCACCGGGGACGACCACGGCGGCGAACCCCGTCGCCTCGGCCACGCGCCAGCCGACCTCGGTGAGCAGCGCCCCCTCCACGACCTGGGCCGCGGCGTCGAGGGCGGCGTTGCCGCGGTAGAGCTCGCGCGCCTCGTCGGGGCGCATGGTGCGACCCACGATCCCGGCCAGGGCGTCGGCGTCGACGTAGGCCCAGTAGCGCCCGTCCGGCAGCGTCATCGCCGTCGGCGCGAACCGGTGCCCCCCGAGGTGGCTCGTGCGGCGGACGCGGACGTCGTCGAGCGCTGCTGCCGTGGCGACGGCGACCCGGGTGCCGTCGCCGCCGCAGCAGCGGTCTCGGCTGCCGTGGGCGCAGACCAGCACCTCGTCGGGTGCGGGCGAGGGGCCGGCGTCGTCGGCGGGGTCGCCGGCGCAGACCCGGGCGAGGAGGTCCTGCAGCCCGGCGGCGGGGACGTGCCAGTCGGTGCCGGCCAGCCCGGCGCCGACGGTGCAGGCACCCGTCGGGGCCCGGCGCTCCCAGCGGGTGACGAGGACCGCGCCGTCGGGGCGGGTGGCCTCGGGCACGACGGCCTGGACCCGGCAGCCGTCCCCGAGGTCGAGGCGGGCCAGCCAGGGGTGGTCGCCGACGTCGGCCGGCCACGGCAGCGGGACCTCCACCAGCACGAGGCGGTCGACGCGCACCGCCGACCCGATCGGGTCGACGCCCAGCGCCGCCGTCCACGGCGCGCAGCGGGGTCCCTCGTCCTGCCCGGTCACGTCCACGGGCTCAGTATGGGAGCCGGGACGGCCCGGTCGCACGGGCCGCCGTGGACGAGAGGGGCGCCGGGATCAGTGGACGGGGCGGTGGCGGAACGTGCGGACGATGGCCAGCACGAGGATCGACCCCAGGATGGAGCCGAGGACGCCGCCGAACTGGACGGCGCCGTCGCCGGCGTCGGCCCCGAGGAGCGCGTAGCCGAGGAAGCCGCCGACCAGTGAGCCGGCGATGCCGAGCGCCCACGTCCCCATGATCGACATGGGGTCGGGTCCGGGGAGGACGGCACGGGCGATGGCACCGAAGACGAGGCCGAACACGAAGAACACGAGCAGGAACCAGAGCATGGGTGGTCCCTTCCCGTCGGCCGCAACGGCGATGCCACGGCCCCACGGGACGGTCCGGGTCAGGCGAACCGGGCGACGACCTCGAGGACGTCGTCGCCGTAGGAGTCGAGCTTGGTCGGGCCGACGCCCTTCACCGACCGGAGCTCGCGCAGGTCGGCCGGCCGGCGGCGCGCGATCTCCCGCAGGGTTGCGTCGTTGAAGATGACGAAGGCGGGACCGCCCTGGCGCCTGGCCACCTCGGAGCGCCACTCCCGGAGCTGCTCGAACACGACGCGGTCCTCGCCGTCGAGCTCGTCGGCCGTCGCGCCGCCGGTGCCGGCCAGGACGTTCCCGGCCCGCGCCCGCCCGGTGGGGACCGTGGCGCCGCCGAGCGACCGGCTCCGCTTGGGTCGCCGTGCCGCGGTCCCGTCGAGCTCGCCGAGGAACGGGGAGGGGCGGTCGTCGTCCGCGAGCACGGTGACCGCCTCGATGCCGCGGGTGATGGCGACGTGGAACACGCGCCGCTCCTCCTCCTCGTCCTCGGCGAGGCGGTGGGGGAACAGGCCGGCGTCGGCGCCGAACACGACGACGTGGGGCCACTCCCGGCCCTTGACGCGGTGCACGGTCGACAGGGTCACCCCTGCGGCGGCCCCCGCCGTGGGGTCGTCCCCGGCGCGCGGTCCCTCCAGGGTGCGGTGCAGGAACGCCTCGAACGCGTCGGGGTCGGGTTCGAGGTCGGCGACCTGGAGGAGGGCGTCGAGGTCGTCGAGGTGGGAGGAGCCCTCGGCGCCCGGGCGGCCGTCGAGGAGCTCCATCGCGCCCCCGAGCCCGATGTCGTCCCGGATGGCGAGCAGCACCTCACGTGTCGTCATGCCGCGGGCGAGGTCGCCGAGGCGGTCGATGTCGGCGGCGAGGTCGAGCAGCTTCTCGGCGACCCGTGCGTCGTCCATGCGCTCGCCGGCCTTGGCCACGTCGTGCCCCGAGGTGCACCGGCCGAGCCACTTGTCGATCCACGACGGGAAGCCTCGGCTCGGGCGCTTGCGGACCTCGACGAGGTCCGCGCTGCGGATGGCGCCCGGGTCGGTGGCGATGCGGAGCCACGCGAGGGCGGCGCGCAGCCCGACCCGGCCCAGGACGTCGCGCCGGAGCACCGAGGCGATCGGGATCCCGGCGCCGGCGAGGGCGACGTGGGGGGCGAGCAGCAGCGAGTTGGTCCTGGTGAGCACGGCGACGGCGCCCGGGTCCCCGCTGGCCTCGACCGCCTCGGCGACGGCGGCGACGAGCCGCTGGGCGCCATCGGTCGGCGGGTGCTCCTCCAGCCGGAGCGCACCCGGGTCGTCGTCGGTGCGGGCCGCGTGGATGGTCTTGGGCACCCGCTCGTCGTTGTAGGCGAGGAGGTGGCGGGCGGCGTCGACCACGGCGGGTGGGCACCGGTAGTTGGTCTCCAGGGCGTGCTCGTGCGCGCCGGGGAACAGGCCGCCGAACTCCAGCAGGAAGCGGGGCGTGGCCCCGGCGTGGCCGTAGATGACCTGGTCGTCGTCGCCGACGCCGAACACGTCGAAGCCGGGCGCGGCCAGGATCCGCAGGAGCAGGACGTGGGCCGGCGTGAGGTCCTGGAACTCGTCCACCAGCAGGTGCCGGTGGCGGGACTGCTCGGCCCGCCGGAACTCGCCGTCGTGGAGGAGCAGCTCGATCGCCCGGACGATCTGCTCGTCGAAGTCGAGGACGCCGTCGCGGGTGAGGCCCTCCCGGTACGGGCGGACGGCGTCGGCCAGCCCGTCGGCGCCGTCGGTCTCGGCCTCGACCTCCTCGGGGCTGCGCAGCCCGAGGCGGATGCGGGACAGGCCCTCCAGGTAGGGCGCCATCGGATCGGTGTTGAGCCGGCGCTGCAGGCGGGGCAGCAGCGGCTCGAGGCGGTTCCGGACGTCGCGCTCGTCGAGCATCCGGGGTCGGCCGCCGGCGTGCCGGCCGATCAGCTCGTAGCCGAGCGCGTTGAGGGTCTGGATGCGCGCGCCGAGGCCCTCGGTGCGCGCCGCCATCTC
This sequence comes from uncultured Acidimicrobiaceae bacterium, assembly GCA_964497795.1. Lineage (GTDB taxonomy): Bacteria > Actinomycetota > Acidimicrobiia > Acidimicrobiales > Salinilacustritrichaceae > Salinilacustrithrix. The sequence continues at coordinate 27,830 of CAZCEZ010000037.1, forward strand.
CTCCTGGGCCTTGCGGTTGTAGGCCACGGCGAGCAGACCGGGGCGCTCGTGGGCCCGGTCGGCGAGCAGGTGCCGGAGCCGCTCGGTGAGCACGCGGGTCTTGCCCGACCCGGCCGGGGCGATGATCCGGGCCGGGCCACCGCGGTGGGACACGGCGGCCAGCTGGTCGGCGGCCAGCTCGGCGGACGGGGGCCGCCACGCCGGGACCAGGGTGGTGGTGCCGTCCTCCACGGCGTCGGAGCGGACGAGCGCGGCGCCGCCGAGGAGGGCGGGGTCGACGTCGTCGGGCGGGCCGCCGTCGACCCAGGCGACGGTGCCGTCGGGGAGCGCGACGTCGCCGGGGACCGCCGGCGGCGCGCCGGGCGACCCGGTCGGCTCCACCCACGCCCGGCCGGTGTGGTCGAGGGCGTGGCCCGCGATGCGGGCCGCCTTGCGGGCCCACCACCAGATCGGCTCGCCGGAGCGGGCGTCGTAGCTGTTGGTCCAGACGAGGAAGTGGAGCCGGTCGGACCACAGCTCGAGGTCGGGCGACACGTCCCAGACCTCGGTGAGCACCCGCTCGGGGCGACGGAAGCGGACCGGGTCGACGTGGAGGTCGACCACGACGGGGGTGCGGGATCGCCAGCGATCGTGGAGCAGGCCGACCACCGCGGCGGGCTCGGCGACGGCGGCGTCGTCGAGGACGACCCGCTCGACGTCGGCCCACGGTCCGGGTGCCGGTGCCCCGTCGGCGACGACCACGCCGCGCCCGAGCAGGTCGAGCGCGACGGGGGGGACGTCGACGGGCGGCGGTACGGGAGCATCGGCCACGGGCCGACACTAGGAGCGGCCTCGGACAGCGACGTCCCCGCCCCGGGGCGACGGCCCCGGCCCGCCGGTCGCGGACCCCGGGACCGTCGCCGTGGACGGGCTAGGAGACCCGCTCGAGGATCGGGTGGTGGTCGCCGAGCGGCTCGTCGATGGGCGACTGGTGGTGGGTCAGGTACGAGAACGTGGCCCGCCACACGACGGTGGTGCCGGCGATCATGAACCCGGTCATCAGCACCCCCATCCAGTCGGCGCTGACCTCGATGCCCCAGGAGCGGAACAACGACCAGTCCAGCAGCGCCGTGGCGCCGATGCCCCCGGCGAAGGTGAGCAGGCTGCGCATCCGCTCGAACCCGGCGGCCTGGTCGACGACGAAGTCGACGACCTTGACCAGGGCGAGGGCGAGCAGCACGAGCACGGTGAAGTCGTACATGGAGGTTCCTCCTCGATCGTCCGGGTCGGGAGACCCGGTCACCAACTCGGATCGCACCGGGAACCCCCCGGTCACATGACGATCCGTTCCAGGACGGTGACGACAGGTGACGGATCGTCACGTGCGCCGGGCGCCCGGCGCGCGAATCGCTCAGAGGCGGGTGATGTCGGGGGTCGCGATGCCCGGCCCGAAGCGGGCCACCCGGTGCCCGGAGCGGTGGACGAGCCGCTCGACCCGGCCCCGCTGGCCCGCCCACCGCTCGACGAGGGCGAGCATCTCCTCGTCGGTGCCCCGGGGACGACCGGTGAGGAAGGACACCACGGCGTGGGTGATCCAGAAGTCGCCCACGATGATGGCGTCGGGGTCGCCCATGGCGGTGCGGATCGCGCCGTTGACCGTCCAGGGCCCGAGCCCGGGCACGGCCCGGAGGCGGCCGTAGGCGTGGGGGAGGTCGAGGTCCACGGCCTCGGCCAGGCGGCCGGCGTGGCGGGCGGTGGCCACGAGCGTGCGGGCCCGTGCCCGCTCGACGCCGAGGCGGTGCAGCCACCACGACGGCGCCTCGGCGAGGCGGGCGTGGTCGGGCGGCAGCAGGAGGCCGGCCTCGCCGAGGGGGCCGGGCGCGGGGCCGCCGAGCTCCCGGCACAGCGCGCTCCACGAGCGACCCGCCTCGCGGGCGAGGACGCGCTGGCCGAGGACGCGGGCGAGGAGGGCGTCGACGACCAGGCCGGTGGCGGCGTGGCGCATGCCCGGCGTGCGGCGGTTGACCTCGTCGAGCGCCGGGTGGTCGAAGCGCAGGGCGGTGGGGTCGTCGTGGTGGGCGGCCAGCCCGTCGCCGCGGGCGCAGAACCAGGCCGCGCCCGGCCCCCAGGCGTCGACGACGAGGCGGTCGCCGGACGTGGCGAGCCGGGCCGCCATCGGGCCCTCGGGGGTGCGGCCGGCGAGCAGGACCCGGTCGGCGCGGCCGCGCCACGTGGGGTCGCTGGCCGTGCCCTGGCGGGGGACGCTCAGCGCGACGTCGTAGGCGGGGTGGACCTCGAGCACGACCCGCTCGTCGCCGTGGGGGCGCGCCACGCGGGTCGGGGACGGCGCCGCGGTCCGACCGCGAGCGCCCCGGGAGCCGTCGGCACGCACCCGGGGCACGGTAGCCACGGGGTCCGACGGCGCCGGGCGCGACGGTGGGGAGCGATTCGTCGACGAATCGTCGCCCAGGGGCCGTCGGGGTCGGTGCCGGACGCCGACCCGGTAGAACGAGGGCATGGCCGACAAGCCCACCACCGTGTCCGCATCCGCCCACGTCGACGCCCCGGCCGAGGAGGTCTTCGCCTTCGTGTGCCGGCCGGCCAACCACCCCGAGATCAGCGGGGACGGCTCGGTGCGGGGCGAGCGGCACGGGCCCGAGCAGCTCAGCGCGGTCGGCGACCGCTTCGGCATGCGCATGAAGATGTTCGGCGTCCCCTACCGCATGACCAGCACGGTCGTGGAGTTCGAGCCGGGGCGCCTCGTGGCCTGGTGCCACCCGGGCAAGCACCGCTGGCGGTGGGAGGTGCAGCCCGCGGACGGCGGCGGCTGCACCGTGACCGAGACCTTCGACCTGTCGACCGCGGCCTTCCCGCCCGCGCTGCGCCTCTTCGGGTACCCCGAGGGGCACCGGGAGAACGTGGAGCGCAGCGTGGCCAACGTGGCCGCGCACTTCGCCGGCTGACGCCGCCGGGGTCCCCGGCCCAGCCGGGGGTGCTCGGTACCGTTCGGGCGACATGTCCGACGCCGGTGCCGCGCCCGCTCCGCGCCCGACCGTCGACCGGATCCCGCTGCTCGTGGCCCTGGTCGCCGGCGGGGTCGCCGCCTGCCTCGCCGGGCGCGGCCTGCTCGTGCCCGCGGGGAGCGACGCCTCCGCGATCCGGGTGGGCGCAGCCGCCGCCGCCCTCGTCGGAGCCGGTGCGCTGCTGCGCCTCGACGGCCCGGGCCACGCCGCCCGGAGCCTCGGGCTCGTGGCCGGGGTCGGGGTGGCCGTGGCGGTCGCGTCCCTGCCGTTCTCCGTCGTCGACGTCGGCGAGGCGGGCGTGCTCGACGCCGTCACCGACACCGACCGGGGCGACGCCGAGGACGGCGGTCGGACCGTCGTGCTCGACCAGGTCGGTCCCGAGGCGGCGCCGGGCGGGACGCTGACCCTGCCCCCGGGGGCCGAGGTCGTCCTCGACGGCGACGACGTGCTCCTCCGGCTCCCCGACGGCGCATCCCGCGTGCTGGGCCGGGCCGGGGGCACGGGCGCGCCGCCCGCCCCCGGCGCCACCGGCGCGCCCCCCGCCGGGATCGTCGTGATCGACGGCGTCCCGCAGCGGACCGACGGCGGGCCGCTCGGCGCGGACGTCCCGCTCGGCGGGCTCGGCCTCGACGGCGGGGTGGGCGGCACCCGGGTCGTGGTGGGCGAGGGCGTCCTGCTCGACGTCCCCACCCCCGAGCCCGGCGTCGACCCCGGCCCCGAGGGCCCCCTGGCCGACGGTCGCGACGCGATGGTCGCCCTGCTGCTCCTCGCCCTCGCCCTGGTCGCCTTCGCGCCGCCGCTGGTGCGGCGGACGGCCCGGGTCGCCGACGCCGTGGTCGCGCCGCTGCCGCCGCCCGACCCGCGCCCGGCACCGACGCGCGGGGCGGTGGAGGACGGGCTGGCCGCCGTGCTCCGGGACATGCTCGCCGACCCGGACCCCCGCACCGCCGTCATCGGCGCCTACGCCCGGCTCCTGGCCGCGCTCGACGAGGTCGGGCTGGGACGGCGGAGCGAGGAGGCCCCCCACGAGCACCTGTGGCGCAGCCTCGGGCCCCTCGGCGTGCGGCGCGCCCAGCTCCACCGGCTCGCCGAGCTGTTCGTCCGGGCCCGCTTCACGCCCCACCCGGTGACCGAGGCGCACCGCCAGGCCGCGATCGGGGCCCTGGCCGACGCCGTCGCCGACCTGCGGCTCCGCGCCGAGGACGTCGACGACGTCGCCCGTCGCCTCGCCGGTGTCGGCCCGTCGGCGGTCCCGTCGTGACCGCCCCCGGCCGCTCGCCCGTCCCGCCGGCTCGCCGGCTGGCCAGCGTGGCCGTCGCCGCGGCGACCGTGGCGGCGACCGCCGCCGTCGTCGTCCCCCAGCACGCCGCGACCCTGGCCACGGTCGCTGCCGCCACGGTGGCCGTGGTGGCGAGCGGGTTCCTGCTCGTCGTGGTCGGGGCCGTGGCCGACCGGGCTCGGCCGACCTCGACGCTCGACCGGGAGCCGCCCGGCGGTGCTCCCGCCCTCGAACCGGTGGGCCTGCGCGACGCCCGCACCGCCCTGGCCGCCGCGCCCGGCGAGGACGGGCTGCCCACCCCGATCCGGGAGCGCCTCGCCGCGGTCGCCGCCCTCGGGCTGTCCCGGGTCGGCGCCGACGTGACCGGCCTCGCCCCCGAGCCCGCGGCCGGCACGGGCCCCGGCAGCGGTCGCCTCGACGTCGCCCGCCGGCACCTCTCGCCGGCGGCCGCGGCGCTGCTCGGCCCCGCCCCCGCCCC
>CAZCEZ010000038.1:0-32575 GCA_964497795.1 uncultured Acidimicrobiaceae bacterium
CGAGGGCCGGCGTGACGTCCGCGAGGAGGGCCGCCCCACGCTCGCGGACGAGGGCGACGCACCCCGGGGCTGAGTCTCGGGGCGGGAGGGGCTACCAGCCGCGCTCGCCGGCCTCGCGGGGCAGGCCGGCGGTGAAGCGGCGACGGCGCAGGCGCAGGGCGAGGAGGTCGCCGGCGACGCGACGGGCCGGGAGCGGCCGGATCGGCTGCGCCGGACGGCGGGTGCTGGCTGCGGGGGCGCTGTTGCGGCTGGGCACGTCGGTGTTGTTCGCCGCGGTGCGTCGCCCTCCTGCCCATCGGAGGGGATTTCCGTCGAGATCCGACGTCGGATCGCCGTCGCCGTGCGGGTTCGGGCCGGTTCGTCCCCTTCGCCCCCTCGCCGGGTGTCGGGACCGCGGACCCCGACCTGCTAGCAAGCGCTCCATGTCCTCCCGCCTCCCCGCCGCGCGCCGCCGGGAGCAGCTGCTGGAGGTCGCGCTCGAGGTGTTCGCCCGCCACGGGTTCCACCAGACCTCGATGAACGAGGTCGCCGACGCGGCGGGCGTGACCAAGCCCGTGCTGTACCAGCACTTCACCTCCAAGCGGTCCCTCTACGGCGAGCTGCTCGAGCTGGTGACGGCCCGCCTCCTCCACCAGGTCACCGTCGCGACGGGCACCGCGGACGGGCCCCGCCAGCAGGTCGAGCAGGGCCTGCGGGCCTACTTCCGGTTCGTGGTCGACTCCGCCGACGAGTACCGGCTCATGTTCGGCGGGGGCACGCGGCGCGACGAGGAGTTCGCCCTGGCCACCTCGACGCTGGAGCGGTCGATGGCCGAGGTCATCTCGACCCTCATCACCGTCGAGGGCCTCGACCCCGACGACCGGCTCCTCCTCGCCCACGGGATCGTGGGCCTCGCCGAGGGGACCAGCCGCCACTGGATCGCCGAGGGCCTCCCCGGCGACGCCGACGACGTCGCCGACCGGGTCGCCGACCTCGCGTGGCGGGGCCTGCGGGGCATCCGCTCCGAGGCCGCCGGCGCCTGAGCGCGTGACCGGGCCGTCCTCGCCCGACGCCCCGCGCCCCGGGGACGGTCCGGGTGTCGGCCCCCACCCCGAGCCCTGGCCCGACGACCCCCGCCTCGATCCCGAGCTGCTCGCGACCGGCGACCACCGCAACGTCGTGGACCGCTACCGCTACTGGCGCATGGAGGCGATCGTCGCCGACCTGGACGAGCGCCGCCACCCGTTCCACGTCGCCGTCGAGAACTGGCAGCACGACCGGAACATCGGGGCCGTGGTCCGCAACGCCAACGCCTTCCTCGCGGCCGCCGTCCACATCGTGGGGCGGCGGCGCTGGAACCGGCGAGGGGCCATGGTCACCGACCGCTACCAGCACCTGCACCACCACCCCGACGTCGGCGCCCTGGCCGCGTGGGCGTCCGACGCCGACCTCGTCCTGGTCGGGATCGACAACGTCCCCGGCGCCACCCCGCTCGAGGACGCGCCCCTCCCCCGGGACTGCGTGCTGCTCCTCGGCCAGGAGGGTCCCGGGCTCAGCGACGCCGCCGTCGAGGCCTGCGCCGAGGTCCGCGCCATCGCCTCCTTCGGCTCGACCCGGTCGATCAACGCCGGCGTCGCCTCCGGCATCGCGATGCACTCCTGGATCCGCCAGCACGTCCTCGACCACCCCCGCTGACGAGCGCTGCACCCGGCCCGTCTGGGTCTCCCGGCGGGAGGCTGCCAGCATCGGGGCGTGCTCATCCTCCTCCCGCCCTCGGAGGGCAAGGCCACCCCCACCCGCGGCGGGCCCCTCGACCTCGGCTCGCTGTCGTTCCCCGGTCTCACGGCGACCCGGGAGGCCGTGCTCGACGCGCTCGTCGCCGCGTCGGCGCGCCCCGACGCCCTGGAGGTGCTCGGCGCGCCGAAGGGCGCGTCCGACCAGGTCGCGGCCAACGTCGACCTGCGCGACGCACCCACGACCCGGGCCGACCGGCTGTACACCGGCGTGCTGTACGACGCCCTCGCCGTCGACTCGCTGGACACGGCCGCCAAGCGCCGGGCCGCCCGCCACCTAGTCGTGGCCAGCGCGCTCTTCGGCGCGCTCCGCCCGACCGACCGGGTGCCCGCCTACCGGCTCTCGATGGGCGTCGACCTGCCCGGCGTCGGGCGCCTCGCCGCGGCGTGGCGGGAGCCGCTGGCCGTCGCGCTCGGCGAGGCGGCGGGCTCCGGGGTCGTCGTCGACTGCCGCTCCTCGACCTACGCCGCGGCCTGGAAGCCGTCCGGGCCGGCGGCCGAGCAGCACGTCGCGGTGTCGGTGGTCCGGGACGGGCCGGGCGGTCGGACCGCGGTGAGCCACATGGCCAAGCACACCCGCGGGCTCGTCGCCCGCCACCTCCTCGGGTCCGGCGTCGTCCCGACGACGCCCGAGGACCTCGTCGAGGTGCTCGGCGACGCGTTCGCCGTCGCCCTCGACGACGCCCGGCCCGGGCGACCCCGGCGCCTGGACGTGGTCGAGCCCGGCTGAGCCGGCGGCCCTCAGACCCGCTTGAGCGACCGGCGGGCGCCGGGGATCGACCCGATCAGGTTCGTGATCGTGGTGGAGAAGTCGGTCAGGGCGCCCTCCATCACCTGGATCCGCCCGTCGACCCCCTCGAAGGTCTCGCCCAGGTCCTCGAGCCGGGACTCGACCGAGGGCAACGAGGTCTCGAGCACGGTGCGGGTGTCGTCGAGGGCGACCACGAGGCGCTCCAGCTGCTCGGGCAGCGCGGCGAGCGCGTCCATCACGTGGCGCACCCGGTAGAGGGTGAACGGGGCCCGGGCCACCTCGCCGGCCAGGCGCAGCGCCCAGGCCACGACCTCGTCGGGGCGCGGCGCCCGCAGGTCGGGGGTCCCGTGGGCGCTCGGACCCCGGTGCGCTCCGGTGGCGACGTGGGGCAGCGGGGTGACGGTCACGGACCCCACCCTAGAGTCGACGACGCCGGCCGTGCCGGAGGTCACACCGCTGGGGGTGGACGCGCCCGACCCGGCGGGCGGCCTTGGTAGGAACGGGGGATGGACCCTGGCATGCACGGCCTCCACACGGGCGGCCGGCTCGACGCCGAGCAGCGACGGCGCGACCTGGCCGCGATGGCCGCCGAGCCCCTCGACGTGCTCGTGGTCGGCGGCGGCGTGACCGGCGCCGGCGTCGCGCTCGACGCCGCCACCCGCGGCCTGCGGGTCGGCCTCGTCGAGCAGCGCGACTTCGCGGCCGGGACGTCGAGCCGGTCGTCCAAGCTGTTCCACGGCGGCCTCCGCTACCTGGAGCAGCTCGAGCTCCCCCTGGTCACCGAGGCCCTGCACGAGCGCAACCTGATGCTGGAGCGCCTCTGCCCGCACCTGGCCCGCCCGGTGCGCTTCCTGTACCCGCTCACCACGCACCGGGAGCGGCCCTACGTCGGCGCCGGCGTCGCCCTCTACGACGTGCTCGCCACGCTGCGGCGGGGCGGCAACCCGCTGCCCGCCCACCGGCACCACACCCGGCGGGGGGCCCGTCGCCTGGTGCCGTCGCTGCGCGAGGACGCCCTCGTCGGAGCCGTGTCGTACTCCGACGCCCAGGTCGACGACGCCCGGCACACGATGGCCGTGGTCCGGACCGCCGCCCACCACGGCGCGCTGGTCGCGCCCTCGGCCAGGGTCGTCGACCTGCTCCGCGACGGCGACGCCGTGGTCGGCGCCCGGGTCCTCGACGTGGAGGCCGACGTCGAGCTCGAGGTGCGGGCCCGCCAGGTCGTCAACGCCACCGGCGTGTGGACCGACGAGATCCAGGACCTGGTCGCCGACGGCGCGGGGACCCGACCCACCCTGCGCGTCCGGGCGTCCAAGGGGGTCCACCTCGTCGTGCCCCGCGACCGCATCCGGGCCGAGATCGGGCTGATCACCCGCACCCCGACGTCGGTGCTGTTCGTCATCCCGTGGGGCGACTTCTGGCTGGTCGGCACGACCGACACCGACTGGAACCTGGACCTGGCCCACCCCGCGGCCAGTGCCGCCGACCTCGACTACCTCCTCGGCCAGGCCAACCGCTGGCTCGACCCGCCGCTCACCCACGCCGACATCGTCGGGGTCTACGCGGGCCTGCGCCCGCTGCTGTCGGGCGAGTCGGAGTCGACCTCCACGCTGTCCCGGGAGCACGCCGTGACCACGGTCGCTCCCGGGCTCGTGACGGTGGCCGGTGGGAAGTACACGACCTACCGGGTCATGGCCGCCGACGCGGTCGACGTCGCGGTCGCGGCCATGGGCGGCGGCCGACCGGCGTCGTGCACCGAGGACGTGCCGCTGATCGGCGCCGTCGGCGTCGGGGCGATGGCCAACCGGCGTCGCGAGCTGGCCGACGCGTCCGGCCTGCCCGTGGAGCGGATCGACCGTCTGCTGTCCCGCTACGGCGCCGAGCTGCCGCTGCTGCTGGCCGAGGTCGACCGCGACCCGTCCCTGGCCGAGGAGCTGCCCGGCACCGACGACTACCTCGGCGTCGAGGTCCGCTTCGCGTGCACCCACGAGGGCGCCCTGCACCTCAACGACGTGCTCACCCGCCGCACCCGCCTGTCGATCGAGTCGGTCGACCGCGGCGTGGCCGCCGCCCCCGTGGCCGCCCGGATCATGGGCGACGCCCTCGGCTGGGACGACGCGACGAGGTCCCGGGAGGTCGACAACTACACCTCCCGGGTGGCCGCCGAGCGCGACAGCCAGCAGGCGGTCGACGACCGGACCGCGGACGCCCGCCGCCTGGGTGCCGAGGACGTCCGGGCCGGCCTGGCCTGAGGCGGCTCCTGCGCACCCCCTGGGCGACGATTCGTCGACGAATCGTCGCGGGTTCTGTCGAGCTGACGAATCGTCGACGAATCGCTCCCCACACCCCCGCGACCGGGCGCGACCGGGGCCCGACGTCGGGGACCGGCCGTGGTGCGGTCAGTCGGCCGATGCGGTGGCGATGACGGCCGAGCGCTGGGGCCCGTCGCCTCGCACGGGTGCCTCGAGGACCACCTGGCCGTCGTCGTCGTCGAGCATCTCGTCGACCTCGCCCACGACGCGGTCGACGACCTCGTCGGCCAGGCCGGGCATGGAGCGCTCGCGGCCGCGGAGCCAGACGGTGACCTTCACCTTGTTGCCCTTGCGGAGGAAGTCCACGACCTTGCGGGTCTTGGTCGCGAAGTCGTGGTCGCCGATGTTCGGCCGGTACTTCATCTCCTTGGTCCCGCCGCCCTTGGTCCGCTTGGCGTTGCGGGCCTTCACGGACTGCTCGTACTCGTACTTGCCGTAGTCCATGATCCGCACGACCGGCGGGTTCGCGTTCGGCGCGACCTCCACCAGGTCCTGCTCGGCCCGTCTGGCGGCGTCGAGGGCGGCGGGGAGGGGGACCTCGCCGAGCTGCTCGCCCTCTGCGTCGATGAGCCGGACGTCCTTGGCGCGGATGTCGCCGTTGATCCGGTGCTTGGTGCTCCTGCGTGCGGTGAAGCGGGTTCCTCGTGGGATGGTGCTCGCCTGCCTTCGGTGTCGTCGGTCTGCCCGGTGACCGGGCGGGGGACGATCGCGTGGATCGCCGGCCGCAGGTGCACGAGGCCCCCGGGGCCGCACCCCCAGCCCTACCCGATCGGGGCCGGGCCATGCCCGTCGCCGGTCACGCCCGGGCGACGATGGCGCGCAGGTGCGGCCAGGCCGCGGCGAAGCCGGCGTGGAGCGGCTCCCGCTCGACCTGGTCGGGCGTGAACCAGGCCGAGCCGTCCGACTCCCAGTTGCGGCCCGGCTGGAACCGCTCGGGGACCTCGACGACCAGCGTCGTGTAGGTCCAGTCCTCGGCGGGCGCGAACACCCATTCGCCGATCACGGTCCGCGACGTCGGCAGGCCGCCGAACTCCTCGGCCGCCTCCCGCAGCGCCCCCTGCTCGGGGGTCTCGCCCTCGTCCAGGGCGCCCCCGGGCACCGACCAGGTCCCGCCCTCGTGGGCGAAGGCCGACCGCATCTGGAGCAGCACGTGGGGGCCGTCGACCTCCCGGTGCACGAACAGGACGCCGGCCGCGCCGAACCGGCCCCACCGGACGTGGCCGTCGCTGCAGCGGACGAAGCCGTCCCCGCTGCGTCCCGCCCCGGTCACGAGCCCGCGTACCCCCGGGGGTTGTCCCGCTGCCAGCGCCAGTGGTCGGCGCACATGTCGTCGAGGTCCCGGGTCGCGGTCCAGCCGAGCAGCTCGGCGGCCAGGGTCGTGTCGGCGTAGACGCACGGGGCGTCGCCGGGGCGGCGGTCGACGACCCGGTGCGGGATGTCCCGACCCACGGCCCGGGACGCGGCGGCGACCACCTCGAGCACCGACGAGCCGGTGCCGGTGCCCACGTTGACGGCTCGGCAGCCGTCGATGCGCCCGAGCGCGTCGAGGGCGGCCAGGTGGGCCTCGGCCAGGTCGACGACGTGGATGTAGTCGCGGATGCAGGTCCCGTCGGGCGTGTCGTAGTCGCCGCCGAACACCGACAGCTCCTCGCGCCGGCCCACGGCGACCTGCATGGCGTAGGGCATGAGGTTGTCGGGCACGCCGAGGGGGTCCTCGCCGATGCGGCCGGAGGGGTGGGCGCCGACCGGGTTGAAGTAGCGGAGCAGCGCGATCCGCCACGCCCCACCCCCGGCGGGGCGGTCCTCGCTCCCCGCGTCGGCCACGGCCCGGAGGAGGTCCTCGACCGCGAGCTTGGTGCGGCCGTAGGGGTTGATGGCCTGCAGCGGCGACGCCTCGGTGATGGGGACCTCGTCGGGCGCGCCGTACACCGTGCACGAGGACGAGAAGACCAGGTCGCGCACGCCGGCCTCGGCCATGGCCGACACGAGCAGCGTGGACGCGACGAGGTTGTGCTCGTAGTAGCGGAGCGGGTGGGCCACGGACTCCCCCACGGCCTTGCGCCCCGCGAAGTGCACGACGGCGTCGACGGCGTGGCCGGCGGCCGCGCTGGCGGCGAGGACCTCGGCGGCGGCACCCGGGTCGCGCAGGTCCCGCTCGTGGAAGGTGAGGCGGTCGTCGTCGGCGCCGAGCCCGCACAGCTCGCGCACCCGGTCCAGGGCGACGACGGAGGAGTTGTCCAGGTTGTCGACCACGACGACGCGGTCGCCGGCCTCGAGCAGCGCGACGACGGTGTGGGAGCCGATGTAGCCGGCCCCACCGGTGACGAGGACGGTCCGGGTCGCTCCGGCGGAGGCGTCGACGGTGGCTGGCACGGCGGCGCAGCCTAGGGGGACGGGCTCGAGGGCTCGGCCCGGGCCACGTCGACCTCGACGGCGAGCGACGTCGAGCCGCCGGGCGACAGCAGGACGCCCTTGACCGGGACCACGTCGGCGTAGTCCCGGCCCCAGCCGACGGTCACGTGGGTGGAGGGCGCGACCACGTCGTTGGTGGGGTCGAGGTCGAGCCACGACCCGTCGGCGCAGCGCACGGCGGCCCAGGCGTGGGAGGCGTCCGCGCCGACCAGCTTGGGCTGCCCCGGGGGCGGGAACGTCTCGAGGTAGCCCGACACGTACCGGGCGGGCAGCCCGACGGCCCGCAGCGCCCCCACGGCCAGGTGGGCGAAGTCCTGGCACACGCCCCGGCGGGCCGCGACCACGTCGGCGAGCGGCGTCGCGACGGTGGTCGCGGTCGGGTCGTAGGCCCACTCCGAGAAGATGCGGTGGGTCAGGGCCGCGACCCCGTCGTGCAGCGAGGACCCGGCCCCGAAGCACGACTCGCCCAGCTTGGCGACGTGGGCCAGCTCGGGCACCAGCCGGCTGGGGATCGCGAACCGGTGCTCGGCCACGGGGTCGAGCACGGCGTCGCGGGCCTCGGTCCAGGGTCGGTGGGCCGCGTCGGGGACCCGTCCCGGGTCGACCTCGACGTCGGAGGTGGCGGTCACGACGAGCGCGTCGTGGGGCGCCTCGATGGAGAACCAGGTCTCGTGGTTCCCGAAGGCGTCGAGGCGGTCGACCCGGTCGTCGGGGACGGGGTCGACGTCGAGCGCGGACCCGAGCACCCGCTGGGTCGGCGTGTCGCGGGGGCGCAGGTGGGCCAGGTTCGTGGCCAGCGTCGCACCGGACGCGTACCCGTAGGTCGTGACGTGGCGGACCCGGTAGCGCACGTCAGCCCTCCGTCGCCGGGTCGGGGCGGCGCCCGGGCGCGACCCGGACGTCGACGACGGCACCGACCCTGCCGGCGTCGGCACCCTCGACGAGGGAGCCGCTGTGGGCGACGAGGGCGGTCGTCCGCACGTGCGTGAACCACTGGCGGGACACCACGGCACCGGTCTCGTCGAGCGCGGTGCGCACGTCGGCCACGAGCTCGGCGAGCGCCTCGCGCCGGCCGCCCCGCAGCCGGGCCAGGTCGTCCGGGTCCGCCTCGCGCAGCAGGCGCCGCGCCCCCAGCGCGGCCTCGACGGCCGGCTGCTCGCCGCTCGGGTCGAGCGAGGAGGGCAGGGCGGCCAGGTCGGTGACGAGGTGGTCGACCGCGGCGCGCATCGAGCGCGGGTTGGACGGGTCGAGGGCGAGCAGCGACAGCAGCGTGGGCACCTCGATGTCGGACCGGTGGCGCCGCCGGTACGCGACGAGGGACTCCCAGCTCGACAGCACCATCTCGTGCGTGGGCGCCTCGACCCACCCGCCCGAGGGGACGACCAGGGTGGAGCGCAGGAACCCCCCGAGGAGCAGGGCCCGCTCGATGCGCCGGCCGGCGTCGAGGAAGCGCCAGCCCGGGTCGCGCACCATCGACTCCTGGAGCAGGCCGGACAGGGCGGCGAGGGGGACGAGTGCGTCGCTGGCCGCGTCGACCGCGCCGTCGGTGGTCACCTCGCCCAGCCCCTCGGCGATGCGCTGGAGGTCGGTCAGCAGGCGCCACGAGTCGGTGGAGAACAGCTCCCGGACCGACCGGGCGCCGAGCAGCAGGAACCGCAGCGACGTGGCCAGGCTCCGGGGCCGGTGCAGGTCCACCACGGCACCGTGCAGCAGGGCCGGCAGGTCGTCGGGGGCCAGGCGGGGGGTGGTCTCGCCGACGAGGTCGACCACGGCGCCCTCGGTCGTGCGCAGCCACGTCCCGCCCGCCTCCTCGGCCAGCTCGGGCCACAGGTCCAGGTGGTGGTCGACGGCCTGCACCAGGCGGACCACGGCCTCGCACCGCTCCAGGTTCCGGCCGATCCAGTGCATCGACTCGGCCACCCGGCTGGTGACCGACCCGCGCAGGTCGATCTGGGGCAGCAGCCGCCGGCGGGGGCTGGTCGCGTGGCGCAGGGGGGCGTCGGGGTCGACCACCCAGGTGTCCTTGGACGAGCCGCCCTCGAAGATCGTGATCCCGTCGGGACGGGTCCCGCACCGGGCCAGCGCCCCGTCCATGACGGCGAAGCCGTCGTCGGCCCGCACCGCGAACGTGCGCAGGATCGTGTGGTGGGGGGCGAGCCGCGCCGGCGGACCGTCGGGGCCTGCCCCCACCTCGAGGGCCGGCGACGTCGGCAGCGGCAGCTCCTCCTGGGCGATCCACCGGTGGGGGTCGGCCTCGATGCGGCGGACGAGCTCGGCCCGGGAGGCGTCGTCGAGCAGGCGACCGAAGCGGGACGAGCGCCCCTCGGGCCGGTCGACGGGCTTGACCACCATCGAGTCGAGGTTGGCCAGGACGTGGGATCGGGCGCGGTCGCCGCCGCACCACCACGTCGGCGCCGAGCGCAGGCGGAGGTCCTCGCCGAGGAGCGCCCGGCACAGCCCCGGGAGGAACGGGAGCAGGGCGGGGTTGCCGGCCACGGCGGTGCCGATCGGGTTGGCCACGGCCACCGTGCCGCGCCGGACCGCCTCGAGCAGGCCGGCGACGCCGTCGCCCTGGTCCGGGGCCAGCTCCAGGGGGTCGATGCCCGCGCTCCACACCCGGCGCAGCACGACGTGGACCGGTTCGAGGCCGCCGACGGCCTTCAGCCACAGCCGCCCGCCCCGCACGGTCAGGTCGTCGGCCTCGACGAGGGAGTAGCCCAGGCTCCGGGCCAGGAAGCTCTGCTCGAAGTAGGTCCGGCTCCCGGGCCCCCCGGTGAACAGGACGATGCGGGGGTCCTCGACGCCCTCCGGGGCCAGGGCGGCCAGGCCGTCGCGCACCTGCTCGAAGAAGTCCACGATGCGTCGCACCCCCGCCCGGCGGACCAGGTCGGGGAAGCTCCGGGCCATGACCTCCCGGTTCTCGAGCGCGTAGCCGGCACCCGAGGGGGTCTCGGTCCGGTCGGCGAGCACGGTGAAGGCCCCGTCGGGGCCGCGGACGACGTCGGCCGTGTGGAACACGAGGTGCCGGTCCCGCGCCGGACGCATCCCGACGAGGGGGAGCAGGTGCGTCGTTGAGCGCAGGACGACGTCGGGCGGCAGCAGGCCGTCGCGCAGGAGGCGCTGGGGGCCGTAGAGGTCGGCGAGGACGGCCTCGAGCAGCCGCGCCCGCTGGGCGACCGCCTCGCGCAGGCCGTCCCACTCGGCGGCGCGCACCACGACGGGGATCGGGTCGAGGCCCCAGGTCGGGTCGCCGTCCCCGTGGATCTGGAACGTCGTCCCGTGGCCGTGCAGGGTGCGACGGATCCGGGCGTCCTGGCGGGCCATGCCCTCGGGCCCGAGCCGCTGGACGGCGCCCAGGACGCGCTCCCAGTGCGCGCCGACGCGACCGGTCGCGTCGACCATCTCGTCGACCGACCCGGGCAGGGCGGCGTACGGCGGGAACCCCGGCGGGGGTGCCGGGGTCGGGGCGACCGACATGGGGGCGACGCTAGGCCGCTGCCCGCCCGGTGGCCGTGACCGGGCGCGGCGTCACGGCGTCGCCCGTCGTCCCGTCACCGGGACCGGCGCAGGTCGAGCGTGAAGCCGGGGCCCTTCGGCGACCGGACCGCGCCGGCCAGCGGCCCGGCGCCCGAGCCGATGGGCAGGAAGGCCGAGCGACGCCCGGCCGACGGCGACACGCCGAACCCCGGGCGCGGCGGCTGGACCATGGATGCCGGGGTGTGGCCGAAGTCCCGGAAGCGGTTGACCCGCCGCCCGGCGGCCTCCTCGGCGTTGACGGGGAGGTGCTCGTAGGCCAGCCCGCCCGGGTGGGTCACGTGGTACTGGCAGCCGCCGAGCACCTGACCCGACCAGGTGTCGACCAGGTCGAACACGAGGGGGCTCTGCACGCCGATGGTCGGGTGCAGCGACGACGGCGGGTTCCAGGCCCGGTACCGGACGCCGCCCACGACCCGCCCGTCGGTGCCGGCGTGGTGGAGGACGAGCGGCTCGCGGTTGCAGAGCACGACGTGGCGGTCGGGCACGGCGCCGACGACCTCGACCTGGATGCGCTCGAGCGAGGAGTCCACGGCCCGGGCGGTGCCGCCCGCCGTCATCTCCTCGCCGAGGACGGGCCAGGGCTCGAGCGCGCGGCGCAGCTCGATGGTGACGCCGTCGATCGTGACGTCGCCGATCCGGGGGAAGCGGAACTCGACGAAGGGCTCGAGCCACGCCGGATCGAAGGACATCCCGTGGCGACCGAGGTCGGCGCACACGTCGGCCAGGTCGGCGGCCACGAAGTGGGGCAGCAGGAACTGGTCGTGCAGCCGGGACCCCCACCGGACCAGGTCGCCCGCGTAGGGGTCGTCCCAGAAGCGGGCCACGAGGGCGCGGAGCAGGAGCTGCTGGACGAGGCTCATCTCGGGGTGCGGGGGCATCTCGAAGCCGCGCAGCTCGACCACCCCGAGGCGGCGCTCGCCGTACCCGGGCGGGTAGAGCTTGTCGATGCAGAACTCGGCCCGGTGGGTGTTGCCGGTGATGTCCACGAGCAGGTGGCGCAGGAGCCGGTCCACGATCCAGGGCTGGACGCTGCCGTCGGGGGACTCGTCGGCCTGGCGCTGCAGCTCGTCGAAGGCGAGCTCGAGCTCGTCGAGGGACTCGTGGCGGGCCTCGTCGACCCGGGGCGCCTGGGAGGTCGGACCGATGAAGGAGCCGGCGAACAGGTACGACAGGCCCGGGTGGTGCTGCCAGTAGGTGATCATCGACCGCAGCAGGTCCGGCCGCCGGAGCAGGGGCGACTCGGCCGGCGTGGCGCCGCCGATGGTGATGTGGTTCCCGCCGCCGGTGCCGACGCGGGCGCCGTCGAGGTCGAACTTCTCCGCCGAGAGCCGGCTCCGGCGGGCCAGCTCGTAGAGCTCGGTGGTCAGCTCCACGGCCTCGTCCCACGTGGAGACGGGCGGCACGTTGACCTCGACGACGCCGGGGTCGGGCGTGACCGACAGGGACCGCAGGCGCGGGTCGGTCGGCGGCTGGTAGCCCTCGATCCGCACGGGCTGGTCGAGGGCGTCGGCCGCGTCGTGCACGGCGCGCACGAGCGACAGGTAGGCCTCGAGGTCCTCCACCGGTGGGAGGAAGACGTGGACGATGCCGCTGCGCAGCTCGACGGACAGGGCGGTGCGCACCGGGACGTCGACCCGGGCCGGGGTCGGCGGGGCCGGCACCTCAGGCAGGTCGTCGACCGGGGCGAGGGCGTCGGGGGGCGGGGCCGGATCGACGCCGTCGGACCCGACGGGGAGGCGGTCCAGGGGCAGGCGGTAGCCGACCGGCGAGTCGCCCGGGGCGAGGAACAGCCGGTCCCGCCGGAAGCGCCACGCCGAGGTGGCCCAGCCGGTGCCGTGCCAGGTGAGGGGGAGGACGAACCCGGTGGGGATGCGCAGCCCCCGGGACAGGATCTCGGCCAGGCGACGCCGGTAGCCCACGTCGTCGAGGTCGGCCCGGGCCGGGTCGACGTCGGCGGCGTCGACGTCGGCGGGGACCGACGCCTCCTGCCAGAGGTGGTACAGCGGGTCCTCGTAGGCGGGCAGCACGAGGTCCCGCTCGACGCCCAGGAGGTCGGCCAGCACGAGGGCCAGGCGCCAGGGCGTGTCGGCGGACGTGTCGGCGGCGTCGTCTGCGTCGTCCGCGGGGACGGCGGCGCCCACCGGGCGGCCCCCCTCCCCCGCGAGCAGCTCGGGGCGGGGCCAGATCGGCGTGCCGTCGGCCCGCCAGTACAGCGTCTTGGCCCACCGGGGCAGGGGCTCGCCCGGGTACCACTTGCCCTGTCCGACGTGGACGAAGCCACCGTCGGCGAACCGCTGGCGCAGCCGCTCGGTCAGGTCCTCGGCCCGGATGCGCTTGGCGACGCCGTCGGCGGCGGTGTTCCACTCGTCGGCGTCGCGGTCGTCGATGCCGACGAAGGTGGGTTCGCCGCCGACGGTGGCCCGCACGTCGCCGGCCACGAGGCGCTCGTCGACGGCGCGGCCCAGCGCGTCGATGGCCTCCCACTGGCCCGGGCGGTACGGCCGGGTGCTGCGCGGCGACTCGTGGACGCGCCGCACCTCGTTGGACCAGTCGAAGGTCACCTCGCAGGGGTCGGTGGCACCCGTGATCGGCGCGGCCCCGGTCGGCGCGGGCGTGGCGGCCAGGGGGATGTGCCCCTCGCCGGCCAGCAGGCCCGACGTGGGGTCGAGCCCGACCCAGCCGGCCCCGGGCAGGAACACCTCGGTCCAGGCGTGGAGGTCGGTGAAGTCGGCGGTCGGCCCCGTCGGACCCTCGATGGCCTCGACGTCGGGTTGCAGCTGCACCAGGTAGCCGGAGACGAACCGGGACGCGAGGCCGACGCGCCGGAGCACCTGGGCCAGGAGCCACGCGCTGTCCCGGCACGAGCCCGATGCCCGGGCCAGCGTCTCGTCCGGGGTGAACACGCCCGGCTCGAGCCGGATCTCGTAGTCCACGCGGTCCCGGATGGACTGGTTCAGCGCGACCAGGAAGTCGAGGGTCTTCGTCTCGCCCCGGTCGATCCCGGCGACGAGCTCGTCGAGCAGCGGCCCGTCGTCCGCCGTGCGCAGGTAGGGCGCGAGGTCGACGAGGAGGGCGTCGTCGTAGTCGAGGGGGAAGGTCTCGGCGTCGGGCTCGAGGAAGAAGTCGAAGGGGTTGATGGGCGTGAGGTCGGCGACGACCTCGACGGTCACCTCGAGCCGGTCGATCGGGTCCGGGAACACGACCCGGGCCGCGAAGTTGCCGTAGGGGTCCTGCTGCCAGTTGAGGAAGTGCCCGGCCGGCTCGACGACGAGCGAGTAGCCCAGGATCGGGGTCCGGGTGTGGGGTGCGGGGCGCAGCCGGATCGTGTGGGGCGACGCGGCGACGTGGCGGTCGAACGCGTAGGAGGTGCGGTGCTCGACCGCGACGCGGAGGGTCACGCCGCCGCCGGGGCTTCGGTCCGGGTGAAGTAGGCGGCGACGACGGCGCCGTGCAGGTCGGCGAGCGCGCCCTGGAAGTCGTCGAGGAACTCGTGGAGCCCGGCGGGGTCCGACGGGCCCGCCGGTCGATCCGAGAGCAGCCCCTCGACCCGGCCGTGGGCGTCCTCGACCCCTGCGGCCTCGGGCAGCAGCCGGCACAGCTCGCCGATGCCGTCGACGCAGTAGCCGACGGAGCGGGGGAACCGCCGGTCGTCGAGCACGAACTCGGTGACCCGGCGCCCGTCGACTGTGACGGTGGAGGCCCGGCGGTACATCTCCTGCGCGTTGAGGCTGCGCAGCACGCCGAGCCAGCGGACGTCCTCGTACGGGCTCCGGTCCGCGGGCGGCACGTCGGGGTTCGGCTGGCCCAGCAGCATCGTGGCCCGCACGTCGAGGACGCGGGTCGCGAGGTCGGCCCGCTCGACGAGGCGCCCGAGCTCCAGGAAGCGCATGGCGGGTCCCCGGGTCATGGAGCCGTTGATCACCCCGTCGATGCGCTGGCACACGTCGACGACCCGCTCGCAGGTGTCGACCCGGACCCCGCGGCGGTCGCAGCGGTCGAGGCGGTCCCGCAGCTCGAGGCGCAGGCCGTTCACGCAGTTCCAGACCATGACCGGGAACGACGGGCGCGACACGCGCAGGTTCTCCCGGGCCGCCTCCAGCGAGGAGCGCAGCGAGCCCGGGTTGGCCCGATCGCCGAGCAGGTAGGCCACCACCCGGTCCTCGTCGATGCGGCCGTGGCGGTCGGCGAAGGGCTCGGTGACCCCGGTGATGGCGAGGAGCGCCGACCAGTCGGTGTCGACGTCGACGGGGAGGTCGACGATCAGGTCGGTGTGCTCGCGCACGATCCGGGCCGTCCCCTCGATCCGCTCCAGGTGGCGTCCGAGCCAGTAGATCTGCTCGGCGGTGCGGGACAGCAGCATCACGGGGCCTCCTGGGCGCTCTGGTCCTGGCTCGCGGTGCGGTCGACGTCGGTGTCGACGACCCAGGTGTCCTTGGATCCCCCGCCCTGGGAGGAGTTGACGATGAGCGACCCCTCGGCGCGGGCCACCCGGGTCAGCCCGCCGCAGGTCACGTAGGACTCCTCGGCGAGCACGGTGAAGGGTCGCAGGTCCACGTGGCGGGGGGCGAGCACCCCGTCGCACAGCGTCGGGACCGTCGAGAGCGAGAGCACCGGCTGGGCCACCCAGGTCCGGGGGTCGGCGAGGATCCGGGCGCGCGCCTCGGTCAGCTCGGCCTTCGTCGCCATCGGCCCGACGACGATGCCGTAGCCCCCCGACTCGTTGGCCGGCTTCACGACCAGCTCGTCGAGGTGGTCGAGCACGTAGCCGCGCTCGTCGTCGTCGACGCAGCGGTACGTCGGGACGTTGGGGATGATCGGCTCCTCGGCCAGGTAGTACCGGATCAGGTCCGGCACGTAGGAGTAGACGACCTTGTCGTCGGCCACACCGGTGCCCGGCGCGTTGGCCAGCGCCACGTTGCCCGCCCGCCAGGCCCGGATCAGGCCGGGGGTGCCGAGCACCGAGTCCGGCCGGAACACGCTCGGGTCGAGGAACTCGTCGTCGACGCGCCGGTACAGGACGTCGACGCGGACCGGGCCGGCCACCGTCTGGACGAAGCAGACGTCGTCCTCGACGAACAGGTCCTGGCCCTCGACCAGCTCGGCGCCCATCCGGCGGGCGAGGAAGCTGTGCTCGAAGTAGGCGGAGTTGTAGATGCCCGGCGTGAGCACGCCGATCACCGGCTCGACGTCGGGCCGGGGCGACAGCGAGATGAGCGCGGCGAGCAGGCGCTCGGGGTAGGCGTCGACCGGGAGGATGCTCTGCTCGGCGAAGAGCTCGGGGAACACCCGCTTCGTGACCATGCGGTTCTCGAGCACGAAGGAGACGCCCGAGGGCACCCGCAGGTTGTCCTCGAGCACGTAGAGGGTGCCGTCGGCGTCGCGCACCAGGTCCGAGCCGCAGATGTGCGCCCAGACGCCGAAGCGCGGCTCGGCGCCGGCCAGCTCGGGCAGGAACCCCTTGGACTCGCGCACCAGCTCGGTGGGGACCACCCCGTCGCCGAGGACCTTCTGGTCCCCGTACAGGTCGTCGATGAAGTGGTTGAGGGCCAGGAGTCGCTGCACGAGGCCGGCCTCGATCCGGTCCCACTCCCGTCGCTCGATCACGCGGGGCACGATGTCGTAGGGCCAGGCCCGGTCGATGTTGGCGCCACCGTCGTAGACGGTGAAGGAGATGCCGGCCGACTCGATGGTCGCCTCGGCCTGGGCCTGGCGGGCGAGCAGCTCGTCGGGACCCATGGCCTCGAGGTGGGCGACGAGGGCGGCGGCGGCCCGTCGGGGCGTGCCGTCGGGGGCGCGCAGCTCGTCGTGTGGCGATGGCAGGCCCTGCGTCACGTCCCCGTTGCTAGGCGGTGGGTGTGACGCGTCCATGCTCTCTCTGTTAGCAGTTCATGAACCGGTGTGCCCGTGGTCACGGGTCCCGGGGGACTCCCCCGCCCGCACGTGGCGCCGGAGCCGCACCGCGGGTGGCGCGGCCTCACCCGGGGTGGCCGGCGAGCAGCTGGGCGAGGACGTCGACGAGCTGGCCGCTGCCCTTCGACACGCAGGCCGACACGCCGGCGTCGTTGGCCACGAGGCGCACCGCCTCGTCGAGGTGGGAGGAGTGCAGCACGATGCGCTGGCCCGGGTCGCGCTCGTGGATGCGCGCCGCGACGAGCAGGCCGTCGATGCCGGGGAGGACGAGGTCGAGGACGACGACGGCGGGTGGCTCGTCGAGCGCGTCGTAGACCTCGACGGCCCGACGGCCGTCGGTGACCTCGGCGACGAGCTCGACGCCGAGCTGGCGCCCGGACAGTCGGACCACCGCCGCGACGTCGGGATCGTCGTCGATGACCATGACGGTGCCCCCCACCGGCAGCTGCGACCTCGTCGGCACGAGGGGGAGCGTCAGCTCCACGACGGCTCCGCCACCGGGCGGCTCGTCGTCGAGGACGCGGATCGTCCCGCCGTGCGCCTCGGCCACGACCCGGCAGGCGGCGAGGCCGATCCCGCTCCCGGACTCCTCGTCGTGGAGGCGGGTGCCCAGCTCGAACACGGCGTCGCGGCTCTCGGCGGGGATGCCGACGCCGTTGTCCTCGACCTGCAGCGCCACCATCCCGGTGGGGGCCGGCCCGGTCCGCACGTCGACGACCGGCGGGCGCTCGGGGTGGCGGTAGCGGAGCGCGTTGCCGACCAGGTTGACCAGCACCCGCTCGAGCGCGGCCTCGTTCCCGTGGACGACGGGGAGGTCCGGGGCGACGGAGACCGCGGCGCCGTGGTCGGCGACGGCGCCGGCCAGCTCGTCCAGCGCGGTGGCCACGACGCGCCCGAGCGGCACCGGGGCCCGGTCGAGGTCGCCGCCCGCCGTGCGGGCGTAGTCGAGGAGGTCCGAGACCATGGCCGAGGCCCGCCGGGCGTTGGCCAGGAGCCGGGCCGACGCCATGGTCGCGTCCGGGGAGGCGTGGTCGCCGAGCAGGTCGGGCAGGAGCTCGGCGAAGGACGACACGTTGGCCAGCGGGGCCTTCAGGTCGTGGGCCAGCGCGCCGGCGAAGCGCTCCAGCTGCGCGTTGGCCTCCACCTGCTGCGCGTTGGTCAGCTCGAGCTGGCGGGCGAGCTGGCGCTGCACGGCGATGGCGCCGTCACGGGCATCGGCCGCCTCGCGGGCCTCGGTGACGTCCTCGACGACGAGGACCCGCAGCGGGATGCCGGCGACGTCGAGGGGCCGGACCCGGGCCTCCAGCCAGCGGAGCCGGTCGCCGATGCCGTACCGGAGCTGGACCGGCGTGGCGTCGAGCCGGGAGAGGCGGATCCCCCCGTCGGGCGCGACCGGGACGGCCAGGCGGTCGTCGACGGAGGGCTCGGGCTCGCCGACCACGTAGCGGACCTCGCCGAGGACGCGGGCCAGTCCGGCGCTGACCAGGACGACCACGCCGTCCGCGTCGACGACGGCCACGCCCGTGTCCAGCGAGTCGAGGACGGCGGTGACGACGGCAGCCGGGTCGGGGACGGGGCGGCCATCGGACACGTGGTCACGGTACGCCCGCACGGGTGGGGCCTGCGCCGGGGGGTCGCCCCTCTCCGCCGGGGCGTCAGCGGGGACGGCGCACGACCTGGCCGTGCACCAGGAGCACCGCCAGCACGGCGAGCGCGGCCCCCGACAGCAGGAAGTGGACGGGACCGAAGCCGTCGCGGAGGGCGGTGGCCGAGAGCCAGGCCATGGTCATCCCGGCGAAGGGGCTCAGCGCCAGGGTCCGGCGGGCGCTGTAGGCGAGCTCGCCCCGCACGACCTGGACGAACTCGATGCCCGCCGCGATGGTCAGGGCGAGGACCAGGCCGAGGTCGCCGGCCTGCAGGTCGTCGTGCCACGACGACGCCAGCAGCACGGCCGCGGGCACGAAGCCCAGGAACGTGCCGAGGCACCGGCGGCACACGTGGGTCCGTCCGATCCGCACGCACCGGTCGGCCTCGCCGGCGTAGTGGTGCGACAGCCACAGCGGCCGCAGAGACGCCGTCGGGTCCGGTCCGGGCCCGTCGGCGGGCGGGACGTCGACGCGGTCGGGGCGCGGCGCGAGATCGGTCACACAGGAGGTGTCGGCAGGACCGGCCCGGACTTGAGGACCACGCTCCCGGTCCGGGCCGGCGCGGGGTCAGCCGAGCGTCTCGTGGAGGAACGCCGTGGCCTGCGGCCAGATCTCGTCGTACTTGGCCTGGTCCTGCGTGCCGAGCGCGTCGTGGGGGGCCATGAAGGCGTGGCCCGTGCCCGCGTGGACGGTGATGGTGGCGTCCTTGCCGAGCTCGTCGAGCTTCGCCTGGAGCGCCCGGGCCTGCTCCGGCGGGAAGAAGTCGTCGTGCTCGGCCATGTGGCCCTGGATCGACGCCTCGATCCGGGACAGGTCGGCCGGACCGTCCTCCAGGGGCGGGAAGCCGTAGAAGGGCACGGCGGCCTTCACCTTGTCGGGGCGCTCGGCGGCGAGCACGAAGGTGAGCATGCCGCCCATGCAGAAGCCCATGACGCCGATGCCGTCGCCGGTCGTGGCCTCGTGGTCGGCGAGGAAGTCGACCGCACCCGACATGTCGCGGGCGGCGCGGTCGATCGGCAGCTCCTGCATCAGCTGGCCGGCCTTGTCCATCTCGTCGTGCTCGGCGAGCTCGCCGTGGTAGAGGTCCGGGGCCAGCGCGACGAAGCCGGCGGCGCCGAGGCGGTCGGCCATCTCCTTGATGCCCGAGTCCAGGCCCCACCACTCCTGGACCACGATGACGCCGGGGCCGGTGCCCCCCTCGGGGAGGACCAGGTACCCCCGTGCCGTGCTGCCGTTCGATGCGAACTCGACCATGTCTGCCATGACGCGGAACCTACCGGCGTCCCGGGCCGATCGCGCCCGGCTGCGGCGGGCCGCCGCGGTCTGCGACACTCGCGGCGATGCCAGCCAGCACCTCCCACGAGCCCGTCGCGCCCCGACCCGGGTCCGGACCGACGGCCACCTCCGACGCACCGGGAGCCCGCCCGCCGGGCGTGACGAGGCTCGTCCGCCGCCTCGCCGACTACTCCGACCCCGACTCGCTCGGCTCCCGCATCCGCTCCAGGCGCAGCGAGGTGCTCCTCGAGCTCCTGCGCGAGCTCCACGCCGAGGTCGACGGGCCCGTCCAGGTCCTCGACGTGGGCGGGACGCGCGCCTACTGGCTGGCCCTGGGCGACGACGTCCTCGACGAGTGCGACGTCCAGGTCACCCTCGTGAACGTCGAGCCGTCCGACCTGGTCGAGGACCACCCCCGCTTCACCTTCCAGGCCGGCGACGGCTGCGACCTGCGGACCGTCGCCGACGGCGAGTTCGACCTGCACCACTCGAACTCGGTCGTCGAGCACGTCGGGGACTGGTCCCGGATGGAGGCCTTCGTGGCCGAGGCGCGCCGCACCGCCCGCCGCCTGTACCTCCAGACCCCGAGCTGGGCGTTCCCGGTCGAGCCCCACTTCCTGGCCCCCGGCTTCCACTGGCTCCCGCCCCAGGCCCAGGCGTGGCTGCTGACGAAGGTCCACCTCGGCCACGCGCCGCGCTCGGACTCCCTCGCCGACGCCATCCGGCGTGCCGAGACGGCGCGGCTGCTCCGCCGCGCCGAGCTGGAGGCCCTGCTGCCCGAGGCCCGGATCGAGGTCGAGCGGATCGCCCGGCTGCCCAAGTCGCTCATCGCCCTCACCTGAGCCGGGTGACGGCCGGGATCCTCGGCCCCCGGGTCCTTGACGCCGCAATGGGTCGGGTCGACGATGCCCCCGTGCAGATCGCCGTCGCCCTGTTCCCCCGCCTGACCGCACTCGACGCGATCGGGCCCTACGAGGTGCTCCAGCGGCTCCCGGGCGCCACCGTCACCTTCGTCGGCGACGCCCCGGGCGAGGTCCGGACCGAGAACGGCTTCCTCGGCCTGACCGTGGACGCCACCTGGGACGAGGTCCCCGATCCCGACGTCGTCGTCGTCCCCGGCGGGGTCGGCACGCGGGCCCTGACCGGACGGGACACCCCGATCGCCGGGTGGCTGCGCGCCGTCCACCCCGGCACCCGGTTCACGACGTCGGTGTGCACCGGGTCGATGGTCCTGGCCGGCGCCGGCCTGCTGGACGGGCTCGAGGCCGCCACGCACTGGTCCACCTACGACGCGCTGCGGGCCCTCGGGGCGGTGCCGACCGGGCGACGGGTCGTGGAGCACCCGGAGCATCGGATCCTGACCGCGGCCGGCGTGTCCTCGGGCATCGACATGGCCCTGCGGCTCTGCGAGCTCCTCGTCGACGCCGACGCGGCCCGGGCCATGCAGCTGATGATCGAGTACGACCCCGAGCCGCCCTTCGACGCGGGGTCCGTCGACAAGGCCGGCGACGCGGTCATGGCCCGGGTCGTGGCGTACGCGGCGACCAAGGACTAGGTCCGGGTCCGGCCCAGGAGCAGCGGCAGCAGCAGCGGGTCACCGACCCCCTGCCGCGAGCGGGTCGGGACCGTCGACCACGGCCACGTCGGCCAGCCCGGGGATCCTCGGGTGGGCCCGGAGGTCGAGGTCGGCGACGAGGCCCCGGACCTCGGCGTCGAGCGGACCCGGGACCGCGGCGAGCCGGAGCCGGCAGCCGAGCAGGGCGAGCAGCGCATCCCACGGCCCGGCATCCGGGGCGGCGACGGCGGTCCGCAGCTCGTCGGCCGCGGCGAGCGCGCCGTCGACGTCCCCCCGCTCCAGCCGGGCGAGGCCGGTGGCCAGGGTGCCCCACCCGCCGGGCGCGCCCACCTGCTCGGCCTCGGCCGGACGGCCGGCCACGAGGTGGGCGACGGCGGCGAGCCGCTCGGGCCCGTCGGGTTCGGGGAGCGAGGCGGCGAGGGCGCCGAGGTGGTCGGCGGAGGCCCCACCCAGGGTCCGTGCGAGCAGCAGCTGGCCCGCCAGCAGGCTGCGGTCGCGCTCGTCGACCAGGTCCACCACGTGGGGGGCGACGGGGTCCCACAGCTCGGCGACCAGCTCGTGGCGACCGGAGACGGCGACGTGCTCGAGGAGGTGCGGTCCGAGCTCGAGCCACAGCCTCCAGGAGCACCCCCTGCTCCGCAGCGAGGCGACCACCTCCAGCGCCCGCCGGACGTCGCCGCGGCGGCGCAGCGTGGCGGCCAGCGTCGCCTCGACCACGTCCCGGAGCGGGCTGCCCGGCTCCTGCGCCACGACCTCGACGAGGACGGGTTCGACCATCGCCCGGACCCGGTCGGCGTCGTCGCGCACGAGCATGGCCCCGAGCACCACGACGGCGAGCGTCCGGCCGCGGAGGTCGTCGGGGCCGGCGGCGGCGCGGGCGGCCTCGGCGTGGGCCAGCGCGGCCCGCTCGTTGCCGAGCACCTGGTGCGCGGCCGAGCACCAGACGTGGAGGTGGGCCCGGGACGGATCGTCGGCGGCGATCCCCCGCAGCAGCCGGGTGGCCACGGCCAGGGCACCGGCTGGGTGCCCGGTCACGGCACCGAGGCGGGCCACGATCTCGCCGACCGAGGCGAGGCGCCGGTCGTCGTGGGCGAGCCGGGCGCGTGCGATGCCCCAGAGGCGGCGCAGCTCGGGCCACACCTCGGCCGGAGGGAGCAGGACCGTGGCCTCGGCCGTGATCTCGAGCACGTCCTGGACGTCGACGTCCCCGGGCGCGTCGGGCCCGCCGGGCGGGGGCAGCCGGTCGAGGGCGGCGGCCACCACCCTGCCGAGCTCGAGGGCGTCCAGGGTCGTGGCCCGACCGAGGTCGCGCAGCGCCGGCGCGCCGAGCCGCCAGACCTCCGCCGGCAGGCGGGCGTGGTGGGCGTGGTGGACGAGCCGGCCGACCGGTGCCCCGGTGGCCGCCCCGCGCGCCAGGGCCCGGGCGTGCAGGGCGCGCCGGCGAGCCCTGGGCAGGGAGGCCCAGGCCGCCTCTGCCGTGGTCGGGTGGTCGTAGCGCCAGCGGTCGCCCTCGCGGGCGAGGAGGTGGCGCTGCCCGCCCAGGACGGCGTCGAGGGCGTCGTCGGGCACCTCGAGCAGGTGGGCGGCGTCGTGGACGTCGACGTCGGGTCCGAGGACGGACAGCTCGCGCACGAGCCGGGCGGCG
This sequence comes from uncultured Acidimicrobiaceae bacterium, assembly GCA_964497795.1. GTDB lineage: Bacteria > Actinomycetota > Acidimicrobiia > Acidimicrobiales > Salinilacustritrichaceae > Salinilacustrithrix. The sequence goes on from CAZCEZ010000038.1 coordinate 22,837, forward strand.
AGCGGCGGGGCGGCGTCGATGCGGGCACCCGCCAGGTGCTCGAGCGCGACCGGCCCGGCGTCGCCCACGGCGGCGCCGGCCGCGGTGCGCCGCTGCCCGGCCAGGAGGGTCGCGGCCAGCGGGCTGCCGGCCGCCCGGGCGACCACGTCGGCGACGACCGGCGGGCTCCCGTCGGCACCGAGCACGCTGCGGACGACGCTCGCGACGTCGGCATCACCGAGGCGGGCGACCTCGAGCACGCCGGCGAGGCCCGCCGGGTCGAGGGCGGGCGCGCTGCGGCCGACGAGCAGGACCGTGGCGTCCCCGTCGACGGCTGCGGCGGCGAGGGCCTCGACGCTGGTCGGGTCGGCGTCGTGGACGTCGTCGACGACGACGAGCAGGCCGTCGTCGCCGCCGACGAGCGGCGCGAGGGCGGCGAGCACCGTGCCCGGTGCCAGGCGGTCGGCGGGGACGGCGGTCACCCGACGGACGACGGCACCGGGGTGCCGCGCCCGCCAGGCGTCGACGGCGGCGGACGCCACGCGCGTCTTGCCCGCGCCGGCCTCGCCGACGAGGGCGACGGCGCCGGCGCCGGCGTCGAGGGCGGCGACGACGTCGGCGACGAGCCCGTCGCGGCCGACCAGGGGTCCGTCGCCGTCGGCCCGGCGCCGCTCCCCCGTCACCTCGCCGAGGACCGCCACGGTCGTGCTCGCCGAGCGACCCCTGGGCCGGAACGTGAAGCGGTCGACGACCCGTCGCCGCCGGACGAGGCGGTCGGCGACGGCGGCCTCGACGCCCAGGCCCGGTCCGGGGAGGGCGGCGGCGATCCGCGCCGCGCCGTTGACCGCGTCGCCGTGGATGGCGACGAGGCGCCGCCACGGCGGCCCGACGTGGCCCACGAAGACCGGACCCGAGGCGACCGACGCGCGGAGCCCGAGGACCGGGTCGGCCGCGTCGACCACGGCGGCGAGGGCGTCGACGAGCGCCTCCTCGGTCGGACCGGCGCGCAGCACCCCGGCGGCGACCGTGACGACGGGTCCGCCGGCGGCGACGTCGGAGTTGATCCACTCGGCGCCGACGTCGTCGAGCGCGCCCTGGAGCGAGGTCACGGCGTCGTGCAGGCACCGGCCGGCCTCGTCGGGCCCGACGTCGGCGAGGAGGGCGTCGAAGCCGGCGGCCCGGACGAAGCCGGATGCGGCCCAGCGGTGGGCGACCACCTCCTCCCCGGCGGCGAGCAGCGGACGGAGCGCCAGCGGGATCCACGGGGTGGGATCGAGCCCGGCGGGGGGCGGCGGTCCGGGGGCCACGTCGTCGCCCGGGCCGGTGGGGACCCTGCGCAGCAGCCCGTCGGCGCCCACGGCGCCGACGGGCAGGAGGACCGCCGTGCCCGGGGAGACGGCGATCCGACCGGGGGGCGCGGCCGCCTCGGTGGCGACGGCGACGGCGACGTCGGGACCGGCGAGGAGCAGGTCGCGGTGGCGGTCGCCCACCACGACGACGTCGACCTCGCCCCGGTGCACGCCGACGGTCATGCGCATCCGGACGGGACGGCCGACCACCTCGATGCGCCCGCCGGGACCGGCGATGCGCCGCTGGAGCAGGCCGGCGGCCCGGACGGCGCGGTGCAGGTCGTCGTCGCCGTCGAAGAGGATGGTGAGGGAGTCCCCGCCGAAGGTCAGCAGGGAGCCGCCGAGCCCGCCCGCTGCCGTGATGAGCGCGCTGAACAGGCCGTCGATGGCCGAGGCGAGCAGCTCGGCGCCCTCCCGCCCGCCGAGGGCCAGGCGCTCGGTGAGGGTGGTGAAGCCGGTGAGGTCGCAGCGGACCAGCGTCCCGGTGACCCGGACGTGGCGGGCATCGCCCACGGCGGCTGCGAGGGGTGGCACCCGGGCGCGGGCCAGCGACGAGCCTTCCGCGCGCCCACCGGCCTCTGCCACGGACGCAGACGGTAGGCGCTCCCGGCGGGGGCGCCGAACGCCCGGGTCGGAGGCGGTGCCGGGGAGGTGCCGGGCGACCCTGCGTCGAAGGACCCGACGTGCGCCGGGGGTTCGTCGCCGTCGTGGCCGTCCTGGCCACGCTCGTGCCCTGGGTGGTGGTCCCCGCCGCCCGGGCCCTCCCCGCGCTCCCGGTGCTCGGCGCCGCGCCCCTCGACGTCTCCGATGCCGTGGGCCACCTGGCCCCCGCGGGGCGCGTCCTGGAGGTCGCCCTCCCCGCCGGCACGACCGCCGTCGGGCTGACCTGGTCGGGCGACGTGCCCGCCGTCGCCCTTCGCACCCGGGGCCCGGCCGGCTGGAGCGGCTGGGTCGAGGTCGAGGACGAGGCCGACCACGGCGACGGGACCGCCGACGCCCGAGCCGGCGCCGGGCCCGTGTGGTCGGGGCCGGGCACGTCCGCCCTCCAGCTGCGCCTGCCGACCGGGAGCCGCGCCGTCGACCTCGCCGTCCACGCACTGCCCGCCGATCCCGGCGACGCGGTCCTGCCCGGCGCGACCGCGTCGGCCCCGCTGCCCGCCGCAGCCCGCCCCGTCCCGACCCGGACGGTGCGACCCCGGTCCGCGTGGGGGTCGCCGGGCTGGTCGTACCGGGCCTGCCCGTCGGGACCGACGGCGACCCGCCCGGTCGAGGCCGTCGTGGTCCACCACACGGTCACCTCCACGTCCTACGGCCCGGACCAGGTCGACGACGCGCTCCGGGCCATCCACGCCTTCCACACCCGGACCAGGGGGTGGTGCGACATCGCCTACAACCTCGTCGTCGACCGGTTCGGGCGTGCGTGGGAGGGGCGGACCGGGCCCCTCGTGGCCCCCATCCGAGGCGGTCACGCCCGGGGCTTCAACACGGCCACCACGGGCGTCGCGCTGCTCGGCGACTTCCACGCCCACGGCGTGCCCGCCGCAGCCCGGGACGCGGTCTCGCTCCTCGCGGCCTGGCGCGCCGCGGGCGGCGACTTCGACCCCCGGGGCAGCCTGCGCCGCACGAGCGGGGGCTCGACCAGCATCCCGCGGGGCACCACGGTCGTGCTGCCCCGGATCCTGGGGCACGGCGACGTGTCGTCCTCGTCCTGTCCGGGCCGCCACGCCCGTGCCCTGCTCCCCGAGATCCGGGACGGGGCCGCCCGGGCCCTCGACCCCCCGCCGGCGTTCCGGCTGCCGGGCGGGCGCGTGCCGCTGGTGGGCGACTGGACCGGCGACGGCCCCGGGGCCGCCACCTGGACGGGTGGCACCTTCGAGCTCCAGGACGGCCTGGTCGGCGGCGCGCCGGACGCCGTCGTGCGCTTCGGCCTGCCCGGCGACGTCCCGGTGGCGGGCGACTGGGACGGCGACGGGGTCGACACCGTCGGCGTGTGGCGGGACGGGGCCCTCCACCTCCTGACCGCGAACCGGACGCCCGGTCCGCTCCAGCTGCTGTCGGGCGAGCGGACGGTCCGGCCCCTCGTCCCCGACGGCTTCCCGGTCGATCGGGCGCTCCCCCTGGTCGGGGACTGGGACGGCGACGGGGTGGACGAGCCGGGCCTCGTCGCCGACGGCGACGTCGTGCTGCACGCCGACTCGGGCGGCACCCGGATCCTGCACCGCACCCGCCCGGGACGGGCCGGCGACGTGGCCGTCGTCGGGGACTTCGACGTGGACGGGCGCGACGACGTCGCCCTGGTCCGCGACGGGGTGCTCTACGCCCCCGGCGCCGGGGGCCGGTTCGACCTCCGGGCCGTGCACGACGTCGGCGGCGCGGTGCTGGTCACGACCGTGGACTGGTCCGGCCTGGGGCTCCCCACGCTGCTCTCGGTCGGACCCGACGGGCGCTGGGACCCGACCACGCCGGCGGGCCGCTAGGCCGGCCCGCCACCCGTCAGCACGAGAGCGGGTCCTCGTCGGGCACGTCGGGGTCGAACAGCTCGAGGTGCACGTGGGGCCACGACGGCGTCGCGCCGTAGCGGTCGATCTGGGACGTGAACGGAAGGGGCGTGGCGCGCTCGGCGATCGGCGTCACGCCGGCCTGGACCCGGTCGCCCGGCTCGACGAGGAGCCCGGTGACGTGCAGGACGGCGAGGAGGAGGTCGGGGTCGCCGTCGGGGGCGAGCAGGAGCCGGGCGTCGGGGTGGCGGCAGTACAGCAGGTAGTCCTCGGCCGCGACGACGACGCCGGTGACCGGGGCGCGGACCTCGGCGTCGGGGAGCACGACGACGTCGGCCGACGTGGTCGGGCCCGTCGGACGGCCCCGCGAGGGCAGGACGAAGGGGCCGACGGCGGTCGGCTCGGCGGCGAGCGGCCGGGCGCCGTCGTGGCCGGCCTCGTGGAACCCGACCCGCTCGCCGGCGAGCACCGGGTGGTGGACCACGACGCCGCCGTGGCGGGCCACCGGCGCGTGCCCGGTCCCCCGGCCGCGCGCCGGCGCAGGAGGTGGGGCCTCGCCCGTGGCCCGTCGGTACCACTCGTCGCTCGCCGCCAGCTCGGCGGCGAGGACGACGTCGCCGAGGTCGAGGAGGGCGCCGGTCCAGAAGGCGAGGCCGGCGGGGTCGGGGCCCCGACCGAGGACGTCGTGGTAGGTGCGCCGGACGCGGTCCCGCCGGGACTCCACCGAGTCGAGGAAGCCGGAGACGGCCTCGTGGCGGGGCAGACCACCCTCGACCCGGCCCGTCCAGTAGGCGAGGCCGTCGGCGTCCGGCGTCCGCTCGAGCAGCGACTCGTACCAGGCGCGGACCACGGCCTCCGTGGTCCCGCCGACGCGGTCGAGGTACTCGTCGCTGCCGTGGAGGAGGGCGGAGACGGCCTCGACCGTGCCGCCGTCGGCCACGTAGCCGACCCAGTGGGCCCGTCCGCCCGGTTCGGCGGCGCGGCCGAGCACCTGCCGGTAGAGGGCGTCGACGCGGGTGCCGACCCACTCGTCGGAGACGGCCAGGGCCCGGGCCAGGGCGACCCGGTCGCCCCAGGCCACCGTGGGCGTCCAGCGGTCCCGCTCGACGTCGGTCGCGCCGCGTCCCAGGAACAGCCGGTGGGCGGCGTCGACGGCGACGTGCTCGGGTGGCGCGTCGGGTTCGTCGGCGGCCGGCTCCGCCTCGGCGGCGGCGAGCCGGATGCCGCCGACGGCGGAGCGCACCGGGCCGGGCCCGACCGCGGGTCCGGCCACGAGGAGCGGCACGAGCCCGACGAGCACCACGAGCAGCGCGCGGCCCCGACGACGGGGCCGACGGGCCCGCGTGCCGGTGCGGTGGACGTGGCGGGCGGGTCGCACGCCCCGACGCTAGGGGCGCGCCGCGGTCGCGGCGCGCCTCCCCGTCGGGTCGGCGCCCGGGCTCAGGCCGCGGACGGCGAGGGCCGGTCCGCCACGAGCGCGGACACGGCCGCGGCCACGTCGCCCCCGGGCGTGCGGTTGTGCGGCAGCCGGGCCAGGAGGTTCCCCATGGCGCACGTGTTCGACACGGCTGCGAAGGTCAGCCCGGCGCCGACGCCGCCGGCGAGCCACTTGGCCCCCGGCACGACGACCGAGCCGACGACGGCGGCGAGGACGATCCCGCCGGCGACCAGGCGGACCTGCCGCTCGAGGCTCCAGGTCGCGCCGGTCGTGGTGGCCACGTCGCCGCCGGCCGCCGTCCACGCGCCCATGCCTCCGTCGAGGACGCGGACGCCGGCCATGCCGGCTGCTGCGAGCCGGACGGCGGCCTGCGCGGCCCGGCCGCCCGACTGGCAGACGACGACCACGTCGGCGTCTGCGCCGCACAGGTCGTCGCAGTGCTCGCCGAGGGTGTCGAGGGGCACGTGGTAGCTGCCGGGGACGTGACCGGCAGCGAACTCGCCGGCCGTCCGGACGTCGAGGATGCGCACGTCGTGCAGGCGGGATCGCAGCTCGGGAGCGGTGATCGTCGCGGCAGCGGTGGCGTGCGAGGTGGGGGTGGTGGTGCTCATGGGTTCTCCTCCGAAGGGGGTCGGGGGGGGCGGGGGTGGGTGCCGGCGGCGGGCCCGGGCGGGATCGGGCCGCGCCGCCGGCGGTAGGGGCACCGGACGGGACGCCCGGTGCGGTCAGCGCGGCGTGATCGGCTCGGCCGCCGCCGGGACGGGGCCGGTCTCGACGGGTGCGGCGGGCACGTCGTGGTCCATGGCCAGGTGGACCGCCGCCGTGTCGGCGTCGAGGTGGACGTGGTGGCCGAACCGCTCGAGGACGCCGGCCCGGCCCAGCACGTCGCGCACCGGGCCCTTGAGCGCGGCGAGGTGGACGGACACGCCCATGTCGCCGAGCTCGTCGATCAGCTCGACGAGTGCCTCGGTGGCGGTGGCGTCGATGTCGTTCATCCCGGAGCCGTCGAGCACGACGGCGCGCAGCTCGCAGGCGCCGTTGGCGTCGCAGGCACCCTCCAGGAGCCTCCCGATGCGGCGCTTGACGAACTCGACGTTCAGGTACGACAGCGAGACGTCGAACCGGATCACGGCGACGCCGGGCACGGTCCGGGCCTCGGGGTGGCGCTCGACGTTGCGGAAGACGTGGCTGCCGGGGAGGCGGCCCAGCACGGCGGTGTGGGGCGCCATCATCCGCACGACGTGGACGACCAGCGAGCCGGCCGCCGCCACGGCGATGCCGAGCTCGACGCCGAGTGCGAGGGTGGCGACGAAGGCCACGACGAGGGTGACGAAGTCGGCGGTCTTCAGGTGCCGCACGTGGCGGATCTCGGCCAGGTCGAACAGCGAGGCGACGGCGACGACGACGACGGCGCCGAGCGTGGCCTGCGGGAGCGGACCGAACACCGGGGTGAGCGCCACCAGGACGAGGGTGACCACGACGGCGGTGACCACGGCGGCGCCCCGGGTGCGGGCGCCGGCCGACGCGTTGACCGCGGTCCGGCTGAACCCGCCGGTGACGGGGTACCCGCCGACGAGGCCTGAGCCGACGTTGGCCAGGCCCAGGCCGAGGAGCTCGCGGTCGGGGACGAGCCCGTAGCGGTTCCGGCGGGCGTACACCTTGGCCACGGCGATCGACTCGAGGAAGCCGACGAGGGTGATGACCAGCGCAGCGGGGAGGAGGTCGCCGACCAGGCCCCAGCCGTCGGGCACCGACAGGGCCGGCAGGCCCTGGGGGATGTCGCCGACCACGGCCACGCCGCGTGCCTCGAGGTCGAGGAGCGAGGATGCGGCCACGGCCGCGAGCACGGTCACCAGCGCGGCGGGGGTGCGGGGCAGGAACCGCTTGGTGCCGACCAGCACGGCCAGCGACCCGAGGCCGACGGCGAGCGTGGCGCCGTGGACGTCCGCCAGGGCACGGGCCAGCTCCCACACGGTCTCGTGGAAGGCCTCCGACCTCGGGATGCGCACGCCGAGCAGGTGCTTGACCTGGGACGTGCCGATGATGAGCGCGGCGGCCGACGTGAAGCCGACCAGGACCGGGTGCGAGAGCAGGCGCACCAGGAACCCGAGCCGCAACGCCCCCATGACGAGGTGGACGGCACCGACGAGCAGGGCGAGCGTGGCCGCGCCCGCCAGGTACCCCGCCGTGCCCTCCTCCGCCAGCGGCGCGAGCGCCGAGGCGGTGAGGAGCGACACGATCGCCACGGGCCCGACGGCCAGCTGGCGGGACGTGCCGAGGAGGGCGTAGAGGACGAGGGGCACCGTCGACGCGTACAGGCCGACCTCGGGGGGCAGGCCGGCGAGCAGGGCGTAGGCCATGGCCTGGGGGACCAGCATCGCCCCGACGGTGAGGCCGGCGGCGAGGTCGGCGGCGAGGACGTCGCGACCGGGCAGCCGGAGGCGCCCACGGGTCCGCTGCTCGTCCCGGTCCTGGTTGCTCGGCGTCTGCACGACGGCCCTCCTGCTCGACGTCGGTGCGATCCGCTGGACCGCACCACGACTTCACTCCGAATGTCCGTACATTATGCCGAGAGGTTGTCCGGACGTCAACCTGCCGGCCCGGGCCCGGCCCGACGGGGCGACCCGGGCTCAGCGGGCGTCGGAGGTGAGGGTGGTCTCGTAGGAGCCGGACGCGGTCCAGCGGGCCACGAACGCGTACCGGTCGCCGCGCACCACGGTCTCCCGCCACTCGACCGGCCGCTCACCCGCCCACGACTGGCGCTCGATCCGGAACACCGGCTGGCGGGCGGGGATGCCGAGCGACCGGCGCTCGTCCGGCGTCGGGAGCAGGACCGAGATCCGCTCGGTGCCGGCCGTGGGCCGGATGCCGCACCGGGTCTGGAGCTCGTCGTAGAGCGCGGTGTGGGAGAAGTCGACCTCCAGCAGCGGCGCCGCGATGGCCGAGGGCAGCCAGGCGACGTCGTGGGCCAGCACCTGGGTGTCGGCGAGGCGGAGGCGCTCCAGGCGCACGAGCCGCTCGCCGGCGGGCAGCCCGAGCCGGCTCGCGACGGCACCGTCGACCACCTCGCCCAGGTCGACGACCTCGCTGCGCTGGGTCAGCCCGCGCTCCTCGATCGACCGGAAGAGGCTGTAGATCGCCCCGGTGCCCTGCTCGATCGTGGGCGGGGTGACGAAGGTGCCCCGGCCGCGCTCCCGGCTGACGACCCCCTGGTCCTGGAGCCGCCGGACCGCCTCGCGCACCGTGTGGCGCGACACGTCGTAGTGCTGGGTGAGCTCGAGGTCGGTCGGGAACTCGTCGGTGAACTCGCCGGCGTCGAGGCGGGCCCGCAGGTCGTCGAGCACCTGGGCCCAGAGCGGGAGCGGGCTGGAGCGGTCGATGCGGGCCACGGGCCGAAAGGTACGGACGACCGGGCGGCCGCGCAATCCCGGTGCCAGATCTGGACATGCGGGGGTCCAGGTCCGGGTCGTCGGTCCGCGTGCGGCGCCGGGGCGGCAGGAGGGTTCGCCCCTCCCGGGGGCGAACCACCGGACATGACCATCCCCTCCCCCACCGACGGCGCCACCGCGCTGGTGACCGGCGCCAGCGCCGGCATCGGCGTCGAGTTCGCCACCCAGCTCGCGGCCCGCGGCCACCACGTGACCCTCGTCGCCCGCCGCCGCGACCGTCTGGAGTCCCTCGCCGCCCGCCTCTCGGAGACCCACGGCGTCGGCACCCTCGTCCTCGACGCCGACCTCTCCGACGCCGGGGCCCGCACCGGCGTGCTCGACGCCGTCGGGGCCGCCGGCCTGCACGTCGACGTGCTGGTCAACAACGCCGGCTTCTCGACCCTCGGGCGCGTCGCCGACGGCGACCCCGACGCCGAGGTCCGCATGGTCCGGGTGAACGTCGAGGCCGTCAGCCACCTCTGCGCCGCCGTGCTGCCCGGCATGGTCGAGCGCCGCCGCGGGGCGATCTGCAACGTCGCATCGGTCGCGAGCTTCTCCCCCATGCCCGGCCAGGCCGGCTACGCCGCGTCCAAGGCCTTCGTCCGCTCCTACACCGAGGCCGTGGCCGCCGAGCTGGCCGGGACGGGCGTGACGATCTCCGCCCTGTGCCCCGGTCCCGTGGACACCGAGTTCGCCGAGGCCGCCGGCTTCGAGGGCGAGTTCACCGACTCCATGCCCCGCTTCCTGTGGGTCCCGGCCGCCGACGTGGCCCGCGCCGCGCTCGAGGGCCTCGACGCCGGCAAGGTCGTCGTGGTGCCCGGCACCGGCAACCGGGTCCTCGCGTCGGTGGGCGGCGCCCTGCCCGGCCGGCTCGTCGCCAGGGTCGTGGGCAGCCAGCACCCCGCCCTCCGGGACTGACCCGCACCCGGGCGCGACGAGGGCCCCGGCCGATGACCGGGGCCCTCGTCACCTTCCGATCCCAGGGCCTGCGGCGAGGCGCGGCCCGGGTCAGGGGATCTCGTCGAGCTACCGGAGCGGGTCGATGCG
>CAZCEZ010000039.1:0-28124 GCA_964497795.1 uncultured Acidimicrobiaceae bacterium
GCTCAGGGTCTCCGGCTCCGCCGGAGCCGTGCCGGCTACTCGCCCCAGCCGATGCGGCACCACGCCACCCGGCCGCAGGCGGGGCAGGTGATGCGGTGGGGGTGGTCGCCCTTGAGCAGGGGCAGGTAGAGCGAGAACGACGCCAGGCGCACGGCGAGGTCGCCGAGCCCGACCCGGGTCCGCGTCCGGCACGACGAGCAGTCGACGACCACGGTGCCGGGGCGGCGGGGGCCGACCGAGAACAGCGCCGAGCGGCCCCGACGGTCGGCACCGGCCTCGAGGCTGTCGGCCGCGGCCACGACCGGGGTCTCGAACAGGGCGCGCTTGCCGGTGGGGTCGAGGCGGGAGCTGCGGGTCATCGCGACCTCCGGGATCGGGTGGGGCGGGCGGCGGGCTCGGCGAGCTGCTCGGCCAGGGCCCGGTACGCGGCGGCGGCCTTCGAGCGGGGGGCGTGGTCGAGCACCGAGCGGTTCTGCGCCGGGGCCTCGGCGACGCGCACCGACTTGGGCACCGGCGGGTCGAACACCTCGATCCCGTAGCCGTCGCGCACGTCGGCCACGACCTGGTTGGCCAGGTTCGTGCGCCCGTCGAACATCGTCGCGATCGCGCCCCGCACCACGAGGTCGGCGTTGGTGTAGTCGCGGACGTCCTCGACGGTCTCGAGCAGCTGGCCGACGCCGCGGTGCGACAGCGTCTCGCACTGCACCGGGACGAGCACCTCGTCGGCCGCGGTCAGCCCGCAGATCGTGAGGATGCCCAGCGACGGCGGGCAGTCGAGGAGCGTCACGTCGTGGTCGTCGACGACGGAGGCGATGGCCCGCCGCACCGCGTACTCCCGACCGGTGCGCGACAGCAGGTGGACCTCGGCACCGGCCAGGTCGATCGTGGCCGGCAGCAGGTTGAGGTCGCCGGCCTTGACCAGCACGTCGGCGCCGTCGGCCTTGCGGACCAGGCAGTCGTGGATGGACGTGCCCAGGGTGTCCGGGTCGGCCCCGAGGCTGTAGGTGAGGCAGGCCTGGGGGTCGAGGTCGACGAGCAGCACCCGCAGGCCGCGCTCGGCGAGCGCCGCCCCGAGGGTGTGGACGGTCGTGGTCTTGGCCACGCCGCCCTTCTGGTTCGCCACCGCGATGACCCGACCCATGGGAGCGCGAGCATACGCGTGCGTCGCACGCTCGGCGGAGGGCGCCCCCGGGGATCCGGGTCGGTGCCCGGGGGAGCGGCGGCTACGGTCGCCACCCGTGCGCGTGGTGGTCCGGACGGTGTCGTGGGTGCTCCTCTTCGTCGTCCTCGGTGCCGCCGGCGCGGCGTGGCTCACCCCGGTCCCCGAGCTCGACGCCGAGGACGCGGCTGACGCCGCGGTCCGCGCCCTCGACGGCGTCGGCGTGGAGGCCGTCGTGGTCGCCCCGCCCCGGGCCGACACCTACGTCCCCGGCACCGGCGGCCCCGACCGCGAGCCGATCGGGGCGCCCGACGACGACGGCGCCGTCGGGGTGTGGGTGGTGTCCCTGGCGCCCCCGGCCGCCGTGCGGACCGACGGGACGGCCGCCCCGGCCGACACCGTGGCCCTGTGGGTGCAGCGCTCCGCCGGCCAGCTCGTGTACGTCGACGACCGCATCGGGGCCGACCGCCTCGCCCGCCTCCTCGACGACGACCAGTTCGCCGCGCTCGGCGACTTCGACGACGACGGCAACACCGACCGGTGGCTGGTGCGCAACGGCGTCGCCGTGGCCGCCGCCGCCGTCACCGCCGGGACGGGCTTCGTCCTCGCCCGGCGCAGCGACCGGCTCCTCGCCGGGCTGGGCGCCGCCCCGGCCGCCGGCGAGCCCGACCCGACCCCCGTCCACCCGATCCCCGCCGACCCGATCCCCGCCGACCCGATCCCCGCCGACCCGATCCCCGCCGACCCGGACGACCCCGGGCCGGACGACCCCGACGCGGACGACACCGGGCCGGGCGACACCGGGCCCGCCGACCCCACCCCGACCGATCCCGCAGGAGCGCGACCGTGACCGAGCCCCTCCCCGACGTCGACCCCGCCCTGCGGGACGTGCTGATCGCCCACCTCCGGGCCCACGCCATCCGCGAGGGCGACTTCGTCCTCAAGTCCGGCAAGCCGACGACCTGGTTCTGCGACGCCAAGCAGACGACGTGCCGCCCCGACGGCATGCTCGCCGTGGCCGACGCCGCCCTCTCGGTCCTGCCCGACGACGTGACCGCCATCGGCGGGCTCACCATGGGCGCCGACGCCGTCGCCTTCGGGATCGCGGCGATCGCCGCGACCCGGGGCCGCGAGCTGCGAAGCTTCAGCGTCCGCAAGGAGGTCAAGGACCACGGCGGCGGGGGGCGCATCGCCGGGGCGCTCGAGCCCGGCGACCGGGTCGCCATCGTCGAGGACGCGGTCACGCGGGGCGTGTCGATGCTCGAGGCCGCCGACGTCGTCGTCGAGGCCGGGGCCGTCCCCGTGCTCCTCCTGCCCGTCGTGGACCGCGGCGGGACGGTGGCGGCCATGGCCGAGTCGCGCGGCCTGCCGCTGCGGGCCCTCGTGACGGCGCCCGACCTCGGCCACCCCTACGAGGGCGACGTCACCTGAGCGGCGGCCGGGTCAGCGAAGGCGGGACACGGCGGTGACGGCCGCGATGCGCTCCTCGGCGTACCGGTCGGCGGCCCGTCCCGGGGCGATGCCGTCGCGCCGGGCCACGTCGAGGACCCGGCGGACCGTGTCGGCGATCCCCGCGACCCGGGCGAAGGCCCGGTCCCGGTCGTAGCCGGCGGCCTCCTCGGCGATGTTGACGACGCCGCCCGCGTTGGCCACGTAGTCCGGCACGTAGAGCACGTCGCGCCCGACGAGTCGCTCGTCGTCCTCGGGCACGGCGAGCTGGTTGTTGGCCGCGCCGGCCACGACCTCGCAGGCCAGCTCGGGGATCGTCGCCTCGGACAGGACGGCGCCCAGCGCGCACGGCGCGAACACGTCGCAGTCGGTGGCGTGGACCGTGGCCGGGTCGGCGACGTGCAGGCGCGACGTCTCCTCGGCGTGGCGATCGAGCACGGCGCGCACGGCCTCGGGGCGCACGTCGGCGACGGTCACGGTGCAGCCGGCGTCGAGGAGGTGCCCCACGAGGGCGGCACCCACCTTGCCCACGCCGGACACGGCGACGTGCCTCCCGCCGAGGTCCTCGTCGCCCCAGCGGACCTGCGCCGCCGCCCGGATGGCGTGGAGCACGCCCCAGGCCGTCGCCGGCGACGGGTCGCCCGAGCCGCCCAGGGCCGGGCTCCGGCCGGTGACGTGGGGGGTCTCCCGGCCGATCAGGTCCATGTCGGCCTGGGTCGTGCCCACGTCCTCGGCGGTGAGGTAGCGGCCGGCGAGGCCGTGCACGAAGCGCCCGTAGGCCCGCACGAGCGCCTCGGACCGGTCGGTGCGCGGGTCGCCCCAGATCACGGCCTTGCCCCCGCCCTGGTCGAGCCCGGCCGCGGCGTGCTTGTAGGTCATCCCCCGCGCCAGGCGGCAGACGTCGGTCAGCGCGTCGGCCTCGGTGGCGTAGGGCCAGAAGCGCGTGCCGCCGAGCGCGGGCCCGAGCGCCGTGGAGTGGATCGCCACGATGGCCCGCAGGCCGCTCGGGCCGTGGTGGCAGAACGCCACCTGCTCGAAGTCGTCCACGTCGACGGCGTCCGGTCCGGCGACCGCCTCCATGGTGGCGAACACGCCGGGACGGGCCGGGTCTGCGTCGTGGGGCTCCACGTCACGGACCGTACCCCTGTGCCCGGACCCCCGACCCCGGCCCCCTTCGGCACCCGCCCCGCTGCCGTGAGTGCCCGAAGGGGGACTAGTCCACCATCCGGACGGAAATGGCCCGCACGGGCTATCGCCATCTCCGCGCCCCTTCCGTACCTTTGTGAACGAACCGGACACCGAAGTGCGCCGGCGCAACCGAGGAAGTCACAACATGGCCAACGACGAAGAACTCGACACCCCCGAGGCCCTGCTCACCCCGTCCGAGGTGGCAGCGATGTTCCGGGTCAACCCCAAGACCGTGACCCGATGGGCCCGCGCCGGCAAGCTGAACGCCATCCGGACCCTGGGTGGGCACCGGCGCTTCAAGGCCTCCGAGATCCGGCAGTGCCTCGAGGAGATGTCCCAGTCCGAGGTGTAGCCCCGCGGGGCTCCCGGACCGGTCCCGGCCACGTCGGGATCGAGACCAGATCGTGCGAACGGGCTCCAGGGGTGGGGACCGACACACGGCTCGACGGCCGGCCCCCGGGGCCGGCCGTCGCCGCGCCCGGCCCCTCGTCGGACGGGCCGGACCGGCCCCCGGTGCGTTGTCCCCGAACCGGGTCGGCGTCGTAGGGTCCGGGCCCATGGCCACCCCCACGGCGGCGTTCTCGCTGCACCTGCGCGTCCGACTCGACAACACCCCCGGCTGCCTCGGTCGCCTCGCCGTGGCCATCGGCGACGCCGGCGGGAACATCACCCAGCTCGAGGGCTTCGACGTGCGGGGCGAGTTCCTCGACGAGGACATCGTGGTGAACTGCCACTCCGAGGAGCACCAGGAGGCGGTCCAGGCCGCCATCCGCGGGCTCGACGGCGTCGAGATCCTCACCTGCCGCGACCGCACCTTCGAGATGCACGACGGCGGCAAGGTCGAGGTCCTGGCCCGGATGCCCATCCGGGACCGCGAGGACCTGGCCATGGCCTACACGCCCGGCGTGGCCCGGGTCTGCATGGCCATCCACGACGCCCCGGCCCGCAGCCACGACCTGACCATCCGCAAGAACACCGTCGCCATCGTCTCCGACGGCACCGCCGTGCTCGGCCTCGGCGACATCGGCGCCGAGGCGGCCATGCCCGTGATGGAGGGCAAGGCGCTGCTGTTCAAGAACTTCGCCGGCGTCGACGCCTTCCCGGTCTGCATCGACGAGAAGGACACCGACGCGATCGTGCGCCTGGTCGAGCAGATCGCTCCCACGTTCGGTGGCGTGAACCTCGAGGACATCGCCGCGCCGAAGTGCTTCGAGATCGAGGAGCGCCTCAAGGCCAGCCTCGACATCCCGGTGTTCCACGACGACCAGCACGGCACCGCCGTCGTCGTCCTCGCCGCCCTGCAGAACGCGCTGAAGCTGACCGACAAGAAGCTCGAGGACCTCCGCGTCGTCATCGCCGGCGTCGGCGCCGCCGGCGTCGCCTGCGGCAAGATCCTCCTCGAGGCCGGTGTGGCCGAGATCGTCGGCGCCGACCGCAAGGGCGCCATCTGGGACGGGCGCGAGGAGCTGAACCCGGCCAAGCAGTGGTTCGCCGAGAACACCAACCCCGACCGGCGCAAGGGCGCGGTGGGCGAGCTGCTCGCCGGCTCCGACGTGTTCATCGGCGTCTCGGGCCCCGGCATCATCGAGGCGACCGACCTGGACCGGATGAACACCGACCCCTTCGTGTTCGCGCTGGCCAACCCGGACCCCGAGATCCGGCCCGAGCAGGCCAAGGGCCGGGCCAAGATCATCGCGACGGGCCGGTCCGACTTCCCGAACCAGATCAACAACGTGCTCGCCTTCCCCGGCATCTTCCGGGGCGCGCTCGACGCCGGCGCCACCGACATCACCGAGGGCATGAAGCTGGCCGCCGCCGAGGCGATCGCCGAGACGATCCCGCTCGCCGAGCTGGCGCCGGACTTCATCATCCCGTCGGTGTTCGACACCACCGTGGCCCCCCGGGTCGCGGCCGCCGTGGCCGACGCCGCCCGCGCCGAGGGCGTCATCCGCGTCGTCCCGTAGGGCGCGACCGGCCCCGTCGCACCGGGGCCGCGAGCGCAGGCGACCACCGACAGCGGTCTCCGGCGCGCCCAGTGCCCACGTTCTGCGTCTACGACCACGCAGGACGGCGGTGAAGGCCGGATCTGGGCGATTTTCCCGTCTGCGGGTGGTTCGCGGCAGTCCCGTCGTGGTGTGATGCAGGTGCGCCCACGAGGCGCCGGATCGGTCAGCCAGCCGAACCGCCCCCCGGGGACCAGCCAGCCAGCCAGCCAGACACCAGCCAGCGTCGCCGACGATCCGCTCCCACCCCGGTGGGACGGGTGCCGTCGTCGTCCACAGGAGCCAGCCATGAGCTACGCGCACGACGTCGTCATCATCGGCGGATGCGGTCACGTGGGCCTCCCCCTCGGGATCGTCCTCGCCGAGGAGGGCCTCGACGTGGCCCTCTACGACATCGACGCCCGCGCCGTCGACCGGGTCAACGCCGGGGTCCTCCCCGCCGACGAGCCCGGCGCCCAGGAGGTGCTCGACCGCGTGGTGGGCGACACGCTCGTGGCCACGACCGACCCTGCGGCCATCTCCAAGGCCGAGCACGTCGTCGTCGTGATCGGCACGCCGGTCGGCGGCCACCTGTCGCCCGACCCCCAGCTCGTGCCCCGGGCCCTCGAGGAGCTCGCCGAGTACCTGCGGGACGGCCAGCTGCTGATCCTGCGCTCGACGGTGTACCCCGGCGTGACCGCCCAGGTGGAGCGCCTCCTCGCCCGCCTCGACCTCGGGATGGACGTCGCCTTCTGCCCCGAGCGGATCGCCGAGGGCAAGGCCATGACCGAGCTCCGGAGCCTGCCGCAGCTGGTCGCCGCCCGGTCCCCCCGGGCCATGGAGCGGGCCCAGCGGCTCTTCGCCCACATCACCGACACCACGGTCAGCCTCGACCCCGAGGAGGCCGAGCTGGCCAAGCTGTTCACGAACGTGTGGCGCTACATCAAGTTCGCCGCCGCCAACCAGCTGTTCATGATCGCCAACGACTTCGGCGTCGACTACGAGCGGGTCCGCCAGGCCATCGGCCAGGACTACCCCCGGGCCGCCGACCTCGCCCAGGCCGGCTTCGCGGCGGGGCCCTGCCTGCTCAAGGACACGATGCAGCTGGCCGCCTTCGACGACAACAACTTCACCCTCGGGCACTCCTCGATGATGATCAACGAGGGCCTGCCCCTCTACGTCGTCTCCCGGATGGAGAAGAAGCACCACCTCGAGTTCATGACCGTGGGCATCCTCGGCATGGCCTTCAAGGGCGAGTCCGACGACATCCGCTCCAGCCTCAGCTACAAGCTGAAGCGGGTGCTCGGATTCAAGGCCGAGCGGGTGCTCACCACCGACCCCTACGTCTCCACCGACGTCGACCCCGACATCCTCCCCCTGGAGCAGGTGCTGGAGGAGGCCGACGTCCTCGTCGTCGGGGCCCCGCACCGGGCCTACGCCGAGCAGACCTACCGCCAGCCGGTGGTCGACATCTGGAACGTGCTCGGCCGCGGGGTGCGCATCTGATGGTGCTCGCCCACGAGCCCCAGCCCTTCGTCGGCGCCACCGACGACCCCACCACCGACGACCCCGCCACCGACGAGCCCGTGCTCGTCGAGCCCGTGGTCGACCTCGACGGGGGCCTCGGCCCGGTCCGCGCCTCGATCGTGGTCCCCGTGTACGAGGAGGGCGCGCAGATCACCACGTCCCTGCGCCGCATCCTCGACGCCGTCACCACGCCCTGCGAGGTGCTGGTGGTCCACGACACCGAGGACGACAGCACCGTGCCCTTCGCCCGGGCCTACCAGGAGAAGGACGCCCGGGTCGTCCCGGTGCTCAACCGCTACGGCCGTGGTCCGGCCCGGGCCATCCGCTACGGCATCGACGCCGCCCGCGGCGACGTGGTCGTGGTGACCATGGCCGACGGCTGCGACGACCCGGCCCAGATCGACCCCCTCGTGCGCCTCGTCGAGCGCGGGGTCGTCGTGGCCTCCGCCTCGCGCTACATGCCGGGCGGGCAGCAGGTGGGCGGGCCCCGGTTCAAGGGCTTCCTGTCCCGCATGGCGGGCCTGTCGCTGCACTGGTTCACCGGCGTGGGCACCCGCGACGCCACCAACTCCTTCAAGGCCTACGACCGGGACTTCCTCCGCGAGGTGGGGATCCGGTCCGACGCCGGCTTCGAGATCGGCATCGAGCTCGTGGCCAAGGCGCGGCGGGGACGACGTCCCGTCGCGGAGGTCCCGACGATCTGGATCGACCGGGTCGAGGGCCAGTCCAACTTCCAGCTCGCCCGGTGGCTGCCCCGCTACCTGCGCTGGTACCTGTTCGCGTTCGGCCGTCAGCTCTCCTCCGAGCAGCTGCACCGTGCAAACCCCGGAGGGATCTCATGAGCACCGTCCTCATCACCGGCTCGGCCGGCTTCATCGGCGGCTACGTCGTCGAGGAGCTGCTGGAGCAGGGCCACACCGTGATCGGCCTCGACAACTACTCCAAGTACGGGCCGGTGTCCCGGTCCTACGACGACCACCCCCGCTACAAGTTCGTCGAGGGCGACGCCCGCGACGTCGAGCTGCTCTCGTCGCTGCTCATCGACTGCGACCACTTCATCGCCGGTGCGGCGATGATCGGCGGGATCTCGTACTTCCACACCTACGCCTACGACCTGCTCGCCACGAACGAGCGGATCATGGCCGCCTCCTGCGACGCCGCCATCAAGGCGCACCGCGACGGGAAGCTGCAGAAGATGACCTACGTGTCGTCCTCGATGGTCTTCGAGTCGACCGACCGCTGGCCCTCCGTCGAGGGCGACGAGCGGGAGATCCCTCCGCCCCTGTCCTCCTACGGGTTCCAGAAGCTGGCCGTGGAGTACTTCGCCCAGGCCGCGTTCGACCAGTACGGGCTGCCCTTCACGATCGTCCGCCCGTTCAACTGCGTCGGCGTCGGCGAGGGCCGGGCCCAGGGCGAGGAGGTCGTGCTGTCGGGCAACGTCGAGCTGGCCATGAGCCACGTCGTGCCCGACCTCGTCCAGAAGATCCTCAAGGGACAGGACCCGCTCCACATCCTCGGTGCGGGCGACCAGGTCCGCCACTACACCTACGGCGGCGACCTCGCCCGCGGCATCGTGACCACCCTCGAGCACCCGGCCGCCCTGAACGAGGACTTCAACCTCTCCACCGAGCAGTCGACCACCGTGCTCGAGCTGGCCGAGGTGATCTGGCACAAGATCAAGGGCCCCGACGAGCCCTTCCGCCACGTCTCCGACGAGGCCTTCACCCACGACGTGCAGAAGCGCATCCCCGCCGTCGAGAAGGCGCGGGAGAAGCTCGGCTTCGAGGCGACCACCTCGCTCGACGAGATGCTGGACGAGGTCATCCCCTGGGTGACCCGTGCGGTGGCCGACGGGACGCTGTGACCGCGACCGCGTCCCCGGACCAGGGTTCGCGGGACCCGGAGCGCCGCCCGGCGCACGACGTCCCGGACCGGGTCACGACCGGCGACGGTCGCGACCCCGTCCTGGTCGAGCCGGCCCCGGCGCTGCCCGCCGCCCACGAGGCGATGACGCCGCCCCGGGCCGCGGCCGTCGCCGAGGTGCTCCCGGCTCCCGACGTCGACCCGGTCGGCCCGACCGCCGAGCCACGCACGCCCGACACGTCCGCCGAGGCGGCGCCGTCGGCGGGGTTCGCCCCGCTCGTGGTCGACCTGCCCGAGCGGCCCCGCCGCCAGCGGGTCGTCGACGCGACCCTCGACCTCGCCGAGCAGGCCGCGACCGCGACCCTCGTGCGGGAGCGCCGCTGGTCGGTGTCCACCCTCGCCTGGCGCTGGCTGATCGTGCCGCTCGGCGCCGTCGTCACCCTGCTGCGCGTCGGGGGCGGCGCCACCGCCACGCTCTACGCCGAGGACGGCGACGTCTTCCTCGCCGACGCCCTGGCCAAGGGCCCCGTCGAGGCCCTGCTCACGCCCTACAACGGCTACCTCCACGTGGTCCCCAGGCTGCTGGCCGAGGTCGTGGCCCTGGCTCCCGTGTCCCAGGCGGCGACGGTCGCCGCCGTCCTCTCCGCCCTCGTCGTCGGCGGGCTCGCCGCCCTCGCCGCCCGCGTGGTCGAGGCGACGACCGCATCCCGCTGGGCTGCGCCCGCCGTGGCCGTGCTCGTCGTGGGCCTCCCCCTGGCCCAGGAGGAGGTGCTGGCCAACCTCGCCAACCTCCACTGGTACCTGCTGTTCGCCGCTGCGCTCTGCCTCGTCTGGGTCCCCCCGACCCGGGCCTGGCGGGCCACGGGCACCGCCGTCGTCGCCCTCGCCGTGCTCAGCGACCCCCTCGCCCTCGGCCTGGTGCCCCTGGCCGCCGTGCGCGTGCTGGGCGACCGGGCTCTCACCGCCGGCGGGTGGCCGGGGTGGCGTCCCGCCGTGCTCCGCCACGCCGTCGCCGACCGGGCCGGGACCCTGCTCCGCCGCCACACGGCCGTCGTCGCGCTCCTCGGCGGGCTCCTCGTCCAGGCGCTCGCCGTCGTCGCCCTCGACGGCGAGTCCCGCGAAGCCGGCCTCTCCCCGACGGCGAACCCGCTCCAGCTCGGGCCGTGGTTCCTCGTCCACGTCGTCGGACGCCTCGTGCTCGGCGCTCGCGCCGTCGGCGACGGGCCCGCCTCCCTGCTGCTCTCCCTGCTCGCGCTCGCCGGGCTCGCCTGGGTCACGACCGCCTGGTGGCGGTCGGCCCCGCTGGCGGGCGAGCCCGGCGGGCGCCTCGGCCTCGACGACGAGGTCGAGGTCACCCGACCCCGACGGGTCGACGCCGCCCCGGCCCGGGCCGGGGGCCTCCCGGTCGCGCTGGCGGCCACGTCGGTGCTGTTCTTCGTGCTCGTGGCAGGCGTCGCCGGCACCAGCCCACCCCGGTACGCGGCCACGCCGGCCCTGCTCCTCGGCACGGCCGTGCTCCTGGCCCTGGACCACGTCGGCGCCCGCCGCCCCGCCGTCCGGGCCGCCCTGCCCACGGTCCGCGTCGCGCTCCCCGACCCGATGCCGACCCTGCGGGTGCCCCGCCTCGACCTCGCCCCCCGGGGCTGGCTCCGGGTCCGGCTCCTGCTCGTCGCCGTGGCGGCGACGACCGTGGCCGCCAACCTGGTCGTGCCCACGCCCCGCGCCGACGGCCCGACCTGGGCCGAGGGCCTGGCCGGTGCGGAGGCGTCCTGCGCCGCCGGCGCCGACGTCGCGACGGTCGAGCTGCCCCCCGGGCCGACGTGGACCATCACCCTGGACTGCGCCGACCTCTGACCCGCCCGTCGCCCAGCAGCCGGCTGCCACCCAGCCCGTCTCCCCGCAGCCGGCCGCCGGCGCGACGACGCTGCGGCGGCACCGGCGCCCCGCCCTAGTGTCGGCACCCATGGCCCCCGACCCCCGCCGTGCACGGCGCTTCGCCCTCGCCGGCGTCGACGTCGACCTCGGCGAGGACCGGACCACGGTCGTGTGCCGCTACGACCTGGACGGCACCGCCTTCGCCGAGCGCTTCGTGCTCCACGTCCGTCCGAGCGCCGACCTCGACCCCGGCGCCGTCGACGACGCCGCCCGGGTCCTGCACCAGCTCACCGGCGTGTCGTACTTCAAGGCCGGGGCCCCACCGGTCCTCGACCTCGGTCCGGCGGGCGCGACCCCGGCCGAGCGCGCCCTCGTGCACGCGCACCACACCGACGGCCTCGGGGAGATGGCGGCCGTCAACGACATCGACGTCTGGGACCTCGACGTCGTCGGCCCCGAGCGGACCCCGTCCCCGTCCCCACCGTCCGGCGTGGTCGGAGGTGGCCGCCCGCTCGTCCTCTTCGGCGGGGGCAAGGACTCCCTCACGACCGTCGAGGGCATCCGCGACCACGCCCCCGAGGCCTCCACCTTCGTGGTCTCCAAGGGCGGTGACCGCTTCGACGCGCTGGAGGCCGCGCTCGCCGCCACGGGCCTGCCCGTGGTCCGCGCCGAGCGCACGCTCGACCCGCGCATCCTCCGCTCCGCCGAGCTCGGCTACCTCAACGGCCACGTGCCCGTGACCGGGATCCTGTCGGCCCTGGCCGTGCTGGCCGCGGCGATCGGCGGCCACGACGCCGTCGTGCTGTCGAACGAGTGGTCGGCGTCGCAGCCGACCACCGAGCACCTCGGCCGACCGGTCAACCACCAGTGGTCCAAGAGCCTGGCCTTCGAGGACCTGTTCCGGGCCGCCCTGGCCGAGGGCCGCACCGGGGTCGAGCACTACTCCTGGCTCCGGCCGTGGGCCGAGCTGTGGGTGGCCCGCCGCTTCGCGGGCCTCGGCTACCTGGACGTCTTCCGCTCCTGCAACCGGGCCTTCCACGTCGACCCCGCCAAGCGCCTCGACCGCTGGTGCGGCGAGTGCGACAAGTGCTGCTTCGTGGACCTCGTCCTCAGCCCCTTCGTCGACGCCTCGGCGCTCGCCGCCGTCTTCGACGGCGCCGAGCCGCTCCGCCAGGAGCGCCTCGCCGACCGCTTCCGCGCCCTGCTCGGCACGTCGGGCGACCCGAAGCCCTTCGAGTGCGTCGGCGACGTCGACGAGTGCCGCATCGCCGCCGCCGTCGCCGCCCGCCGACCGGACCGCCGCGGCGACGCCCTCCTGGCGAGCCTCGCGGCGGAGGCGGCCGCGACCGGCCTCGACGATCCCGACGACGCCCTGGCCCGGATGCTCGTGCCCCTCGGCCCCCACCGCATCCCCGACCGGCATGTCCCCGACGAGCTCCGGGGCTGACGCCACGCCGGCCACCGCCTGGGACGACCTCGCCGGGTGCCGGGTCGGCGTCTGGGGGCTCGGCACCGAGGGCCGGGCCAACCTCGCACGCCTCGCCGGCCTCGGTGCCGACGTGGTCGTGGTCGACGACGCCCCCGAGCGCATCACCGACCGCTCCGGGCTGCCCGGCCCGGTGCTGGCCACCGCATCGGGTGGCATCGACGCGCTCGCCTCGTGCGACGTCGTGGTCAAGACGCCGGGCATCTCCCGGTACCGCCCCGAGGTCGGAGCGCTGGCCGCCGCCGGCGTCCCCGTGCTCGGCGGCATGGGGCTGTGGCTGGCCGGCGCCGACCGGGACCGGGTGCTGTGCATCACCGGCACGAAGGGGAAGTCGACGACGACGGCCGTGGCCGCCCACCTGGCCCGGGGCCTGGGCGTCGACGCCGCGGCCGGGGGGAACCTGGGCCTGCCCCCGTGGTCGCCCGACGCGCCCGCGGACCCCGGGCTGTGGGTCGTCGAGGTCTCCAGCTACCAGGCCACCGACGTCGTCGTCGGCCCGCCCGTCGTGGCCGTCACGTCGCTCGCGCCCGACCACCTGCCCTGGCACGGGGGCTGGGAGCGCTACGTGGCCGACAAGCTGTCCCTGTGCACGCGGCCCGGCGTCCGCGTCGCCGTCGTCGCCGACGACGGCCCGGACGGTGCGCTGCGCGCCGAGGAGGCCCGCCTCGGTCCGCACGTGCGCTGGGTGCGGGTGCCCGAGCCGACGAACCCCGGCGGAGCCCCCGACCCCGACGACTGGGCCGCGCCCCTCGGGCTGCTCGGGCGCCACAACCGCGTCGACGCAGAGGTGGCGCGCACGGCCCTGGTCGAGCTGGGCGTCCCCGGGGCCGACGACGACGACCGGCTCCGGGTCGCGGCGGCGGGCTTCGCCGGCCTCGAGCACCGGCTGCAGGTCGTTGCCGAGCGGCGGGGCGTGACCTTCGTCGACGACGGCCTGTCGACCAACGTGCTCCCCACCCTCGCGGCCGTGGACGCGTTCCCGGGTCGCCGGGTCGCCCTCGTCGCCGGCGGCCTCGACCGGGGCGTCGACGTCGCACCCCTGGCCGCGGGCCTGGCCCGACGGACGGCTCCCACCCGCGTCCTGGCCGTGTACGGCACCGGACCCGCCATCGCCGACGCCGTCGAGGCGGCGTCCCCGGGTGCGGCCGGGCCCCTCGACGTGGTGCGCTGCGCCGACCTCGTCGAGGCCGTCACCGCCGGCGCCTCCTGGGCCGAGCCCGACGGGGTGGTCCTGCTGTCGCCGGCCGCGGCGTCCTTCGACGCCTTCGACGACCACCGCCACCGCAGCCGGGCCTTCCGGGACGCGATCGCCGCGCTCGACGCCTGACCCGACCTCCGGTCCCGGGGACCGTGGACCGGGAGCGTCAGGGTCGGGTCGTGGGGTCCCGTCCGGGCCCGGACCCGTCCGGTCCCCCGTCGCCCGTGGCGCGCCCCGGACGCCGGCTGCCCACGAGCGAGCCGATCCGGTCGACGACCGGGAGCAGCCCCACGGGCAGGTCGCGGGGGACCCACGTCCGGTCGTCGGCCAGGCCGCCGTCGCTGTTGGACACCGGGCTCCGCTCGTCGTCGGGCACCTGCGTGGCCGGGTCCTGGCGGGCGATGCGCCACGCGGCGCCCGCCGCCCCGACCATCATGAACGTGAGCGCGTTGACCATCGGGAAGCTCAGGGCGTCGAAGGTCACGAAGGTGAACATCAGGGCGAGGATGCCGCCGGCGATGGCCTGGCACAGGTGCCGGTAGGTGTCGGACACGCTGCGCCGGCGGGCGCCCCGGGCGGTGAAGAAGCCACCGAGGAAGAGCAGGAACAGGCAGGCGAGCCCCACGAAGCCCATCTCGATGACGGTCAGCAGGTACTGGTTGTCGAGGGTGATGTAGTAGTCGGGCAGGAACGTGAAGAACCCCCGGCCGAACCAGGGGCGCTGGAGCACGAAGGAGCCGACGATCTCGTAGTCGTCGGTCCGGCCCGTGGTGGACGGGTCGTTCTGGATGTTCTTGAACAGCGACAGGATCGTGCCCATCAGCCCGGGGATGAGCAGCCGCATGATGACGGCGAACATCGCCCCGAACTTCAGCATCCGGATCCGGACCGGGCGGTCCCACACCGCGAAGAGGCAGAGCAGGCCGACGAGCATCCCGACGATGCCGGACCGGCTCACCGACATCGGCAGCGCCATCAGGATCACGATCATCTCGACGCGTGACAGCTTCTCGCCCGCGCCCTTGGTGTGGAGGCCGAAGTGCACCGCCACGGGCAGCACGGCGGCGAGGGCGACGGCGAACTCGATGGGGTGCGAGGACGTGCCCTGCACCCGGCGGAAGATGGAGCGCTGGGCGATCTCGCCGAACCCGGCGTTCGCCGTCAGGCCGGGCACCTGGATGAAGCCGGCGAGGTCGATGCCCAGGAAGAACTGGAGCAGGCCCAGGAAGGCGAGGAACGCGGCGCCGTGGACGAGGCGGCGCAGGTACACCTCGAGCCGCTCCCGGTTGGCGATGCCGTCGGCGATGATGAGCGACAGGCCCGCACCGCCGAGCAGGACGAGCACGCCCCGGTCGGCGGCGGTCGCCTCGAGGCCGTCGAAGGGGCGGAGGAACGCGGCGGCGTAGCTGCAGAACAGCGCCATGCCCCAGAGCAGCACGAACACGTGGATCGGCTGGTGGGTGCGGGCCGAGCCGAGGCTGGGGACCAGGCGGGACAGCGCCCACCACGCGAACAGGCCGATCGCCCCCACGTTGGCCGGCGTGCCCGACGCCCCGAGCGGCCCGATGATGAGCACCGAGGGGAGCATGAAGAGCAGCACGAGGTGGAGGGTCAGCATGCTGACCGCGTCCCGCCGGCGCATCGTGGTGACGAGCAGCGGCGGCGCGAGCAGCAGGGGGACGGCCAGCTCGCGGAAGCCGGCCAGCACGAGGCCGACCGCCAGCCCGGGCGTGGCCACGAGCAGGACCTTGAAGACGGCGCCGGAGCCCTCGCCGCCCGCGGTCAGCAGGCGCATGGCGCCGGTGGGCGCGTCGGGCTCCGGGGCCTCCACCGGCTTGGGCCGGAGGATCCCCGTGGTCAGCGGCGAGGGTCGCCGGGGGGCCGTCACCGGCGCTCGCCCGCCCTCCCGTCGCGCTCCTCCCGGAGCACGACCTGGCCGGCGGCGACGAGCTCGCGCTCCTGCTCGGCCTCGCGCATGAGGAACTCGAGGCCGAGCTCCTCCTCCTCGGCGTCCAGGGCGGCCTGGCGCTCCTCCTGCCGGCGACGGCGGCCGGCGGCGATCGACTCGGTGAGGAAGGCGAGGCTGAAGGCGGCGGCGAGGCCGACGGCGGCGACGGCGGCCGCGGCGCGGATCTTGCCGGCCATGAGGACGTCGGCCTCGGTCGGCTGCACGAGCGTGAGCGCCGAGATCCACGTGGACTCGGGGGCGCCGGCGTCGCGCTGGGACTGCTCGAGCTGCTGGGCGAGCTCGGCGATGATCACGTCGATCGAGTCGAGGCTGGCCTGCTCGTCGGTGGACACGACCTGCATCTCGAGCACGGGCGTCTGCCCGGTGATGTTCACCGCGTAGCCCTCCTCGGCCCCGGCGTCGAGGATCTGCTTGCGCACCTCGCCGCCGTTCATGATCTGGGCCATGATCGAGGCCAGCACGGTCGTCGAGTAGTCGATCTGGCCGATCGGGTTGCCGACCACCTGCTGGGTCTCCTCGTCCACGGCGGGGGCGTTGATGAGCATGACGGTGGCCCGCGCCCGGTACGAGGTGGGCACCGACGACACGACCGAGGAGCCGAGCACCCCGGCCACGATCAGGACGCTGAGGATCACGTACCAGCGTCGGGCGGCGATGCGGATGGCGGTGAAGAAGTCCATGGGTGCGCTCCGGTTCAGCGGCGGTCGCCGGACGCAGGCGCGTCGGCGGGGTCGGACGGTGCGGTGTCGGGCGTGGCGGGGAGGTCGCGCAGGTCGACGTCGGCGCCGGCACCGAGGTGGCGGTCGTGCCACACCTCGAGGCTGAGCAGCGTCCAGATGCGCGACTTCTCGTCGCGGACGCCCCGCTCGTGCCGGTCGAGGAGGGCCACGACCTCGCCCCGGTCGAAGACCTGGCAGGCGAAGGAGTCGGCCGATGCGAGCCGGTCGCGGGCCAGCTCGCGCAGCGGGCCCCGGAACCAGTCCTCGAGCGGCACGGCGAACCCGACCTTGCGACGGTCGACGATGTCGGCGGGGAGGTGGCGACGGGCCACCTCCTTCACGATCCACTTGCGGGTGCCGTTGCGGACCTTGAGCGACGACGGCAGGCGGAACGCGTAGTCGACGAGGTCGGCGTCGAGGAACGGCGGGCGGAGCTCGAGGCTGGCCGACATCGACATGCGGTCGCCCCGCTCGAGCAGGTTGTCGGCGAGCCAGCCCTGGCTGTCGAGGAGCAGCATGCGCCGGATCTCGTCCCCGTCGGCGGACTCGATGGCCTCCCGCTGCCAGGCGCGGCCCGGGGACCCGCCGAGCAGGGCCCGGCGCTCGGCGGCGGTGAAGGGGGCGAACCACTGCCGGTGCCGCTCGCCCCGGTCGGCGGCGCCCAGGGCGCGCAGCGCGATGCCGAGGCGCTCGCGCTGGCCGGCCGGGATGCGTCCGGGGAGCCGCGCCTCGACGGCGGCGGCGACGCGGCCGCGGAGGCCGGCGGGGACGGCGTCGGCGAGGCGGGCGATGCGGGCCGCCCCGTACTTCGGGTACCCGGCGAAGAGCTCGTCGCTGCCCTCGCCGGAGAGCACGACCTTCACGTGCTGGCGGGCGAGCGCGGCGAGGCGGGCCACGGCGACGTCGGCCGGCTGGGACACGGGGGCGTCGCGGAACCAGGTCAGGTCGGACCAGGCGGACTCGAAGTCCTCGGGACGGACCACGACCTCGTGGTGGTTGGTGCCCAGCAGCGCCGACACGCGCCGGGCGAAGGGCAGCTCGTCGTCGGGGGCCGGACCGTCGGTGCGGCGGGCGAAGCCGGCCGAGAACGTCTCCACCGGCTCGTGGTGGCGGGCCGCGACGAGGGCGGCGATCAGGGAGGAGTCGAGGCCGCCCGACAGGTAGGCGCCCACGGGCACGTCGGCGACGAGGGCGGCGTCGACCGCGGCCTCGAGCCGGTCCCGGAGCCCGGCGACCGCGGCGGCCGGGGACACGGGCTCGTCCAGCTCGGCGGGCGGGGACCACCAGCGCCGCTCGGTGACGGTGCCGTCGGCGTGGACGCGCAGCGCGTGGCCGGGGCGCACCTTGCGGATGCCGGCGAACAGGGTGTGCGGTGCGGGGACGGCCACCCCGGACAGGTAGGCGTCGAGGCTGTCGACGTCGACGGCCACGGCGGCCGGGTCGGTGGCCCGCAGCACGGCGACGATGGCCTTGGCCTCGGAGGCGAAGAGCACGCGGTCGGCGTCCTGGTACCAGAACAGGGGCAGGATCCCCATCCGGTCCCGGACGAGGTCGACGGACCCGGTCGTGGCGTCGTGGACGGCGTAGGCGAACTGGCCCCGCAGCCGGATCGGCGCCTCGGTGCCGAGCCGGGCGTGGAGGGCGAGGAGCACCTCGGTGTCCCCGTCGGTGCGGAAGTCGTGCGCGAGCCCGGACCGCAGCTGGCGGTAGTTGAGGATCTCGCCGTTGAAGCAGATCGTGTGCCGACCGTCGGGGGTGGCCATCGGCTGGGCCGAGCCACCGAGGTCGATGATGGACAGCCGGCGGTGGGCGAAGCCGACCACGCCCCGGTCGTCGACCCACGCGCCCTCGGCGTCGGGTCCGCGGTGGACCATCGTGGCGCCCATGGCGGCCAGGTGTCGGCGGTCCACGGGGGCGCCGGAGGTGGACACGATGCCGGCGATGCCGCACATCAGCGGTCACCTCCACCGGTCGTGGGGGCCGAGGCGGTCGGGTCGGCCGCGGGTGGCACGGCGTCGCGGTCCATCCAGCCGACGAGCTCGGCGGCCCGCACGTCCCAGTCGGCGTCGGCCACGGCGGCCCGGCGCTGGGCGGGGGTGTGGTCGACGGCGCCGTCGAGCACCTTGCGGATCCGGGCGACGAAGTCCTCGGGGCCGCCGGCGATCTCGAGGACGTCGGCGTACCGGTGCACCTCGGGGAAGTCGGTCGACACGACCGGGAGGCCGAGGGCCAGGTACTCCTTCATCTTGATCGGGTTGCAGTGGCGGATCCAGGTGTTGTCGAGCCACGGCATCAGCGCCACGTCGAAGCCGGCGCCGTGGGCCGGGATGTCGGCGTAGGGGCGCATCCCGAGCCACCGCACGTTGGGGTGCCGGGTCAGGCGGTCCATCGGGCAGGTGGCGTCGCCGACCAGGACGACGCTCGCCTCGGGGAACTCGACCGCGACGCGCTCGAGCAGGTCGAAGTCGATGATGTAGTCGTCGAAGCCGCCGAAGAACCCGATGCGCGGACCGGGCACGGCGGCGAGGTCGGCGGGCAGGCCGGTGGGTCGGCCGTCGGCGTCGACGAAGCGGTCGGGGTCGAAGTGGGCGAGGTCGACGCCGTGGTCGAGGAACCGGGCCCGGTCGCCGCTCAGGTCGGCGTCCGCGGCCTGCAGCGACCGGCTCACGTAGGCGACGTGGTCGGCCTCGACGAGGAGCCGCTCCTCGAGGGCCACGATCAGGTCCTGGTCGGACTCGGCGAACTCGGACTGCTTGTCGGAGCGGTTGAAGACCAGCGACCGTCGGGCCATCGGCTCGACCACGTCCCAGGCCGTGGGGACCGTGACCACGATCCCGGGGTCGGTGATGCCGGCGATGCGGGCCGCGACCCGGACCTGGAGGCGGACCGAGGCGGCGTTGAGCCGACGCAGGGTCTCGTTGCCGTACAGGGGGAGCACGACCGGGCTGAGCACGTGGTAGCCGGGGTTGTCCGGCACCGGGCGTCGCAGCACCTTGGCCGTCGAGCGCGCCTTGCGCAGGATGCGCCGCATCGCGCCCGGCGACCGTCCCGGCAGCGGCATCCGCAGCGTCAGGGAGTTGACGAGCAGCACCGGCTGGTGGCGGGCGATGCGCTGGGCGAGCTGGAAGTCCGAGTGGGCCTGGTTGTGGTACCACCAGTCCTGGGCCGCGAACCAGATGACGCCGTGTGCATGGCTCGCTCTGGCGGTGTCGTCCGGGCGCGCTCGGAGTCGCTCGCGGGCCGCCTGGTCGCTGGCGCTCCCG
Organism: uncultured Acidimicrobiaceae bacterium; assembly: GCA_964497795.1. GTDB lineage: Bacteria > Actinomycetota > Acidimicrobiia > Acidimicrobiales > Salinilacustritrichaceae > Salinilacustrithrix. The sequence continues at coordinate 19,679 of CAZCEZ010000039.1, forward strand.
ATGGCGGCGTGTGCATGGCTCGCTCTGGCGGTGTCGTCCGGGCGCGCTCGGAGTCGCTCGCGGGCCGCCTGGTCGCTGGCGCTCCCGATGGCGGCGGCGGGGGTGGGGGCGGGGGAGCCGGTGCCCAGCGTCGCTGCCGCCGGGGGGACCGCGACGGCGGCGTGGCCGTCGAGCAGGGCCCGCAGGGCCCGGCGGCTGGTCGGGCGCCGGGCGCGCAGGGCCTCGTTGGCGACGACGCCGGCGTGGAAGGCCGCGCCGCGCGCCCGACCGACCCGGCTGCGCTGGAGCCGGACCCGGTTCGCTGCCATGGTGGCCCACAGGTCGGGGTGGGTCGCGAGGTCGCCGCCGAGGTGGGTGGCCACGGCCTCGGGCACGAAGGCCAGGTCGAAGCCGGCGTCGAGCGCACGGAGGCAGAGGTCGGTCTCCTCGGAGTAGAGGAAGAACGACTCGTTCCACGGGCCCACGGCATCGAGGCAGTCGGTCGAGGCGGCGAGGAGGGCGCCGCTGCACCAGTCGAAGGCGGGGGTGCCCGTGCGGGCCCGGACCGGGGGCCCGCACACGGGGAGGTCCTCGGTGGGGACCAGCTCGCCCAGGCGGGGGTGGCGGCCGGCCCGGCGGCCGCCGAGGACGGCCTCGCCCCAGGCGCGCAGCGCGGTCGGCCGACGCCGGAGGCTCGGGTCCACGTGGCCGTCGCCGTCGCGCAGGAGGGGGCCGGCGAGGCCGACGGGCGCCCCGTCGGGACCGGTCGTGCCGAGCACGTCGAGCAGCGGGGTCGCGGCGTCGGGGGCGAGGCGGACGTCGGGGTTGACGATCAGGGCGGCCTCGGTCGGCGGGACGGCGGCGAGGCCGGCGTTGATGCCGGCCGCGTAGCCGCCGTTGCGTCCGAGCTCGACCACGGTCGGCTGCGACGGATGGGCCGCGGCCACGGCCGTCGTCCCGTCGCCCGAGCCCGAGTCGACCACGACCACGGCGGCGCGACGGCCCGTCCGGGCGAGGGCGACGTCGAGCGCGGTCAGGCACTCGGGGAGGACGTCGGCGCTGTCGTGGGTGACGATGACGGCGGTCACCGAGGGTGCGTGGGGCACTGGCTGGACCTCGGGGTGCTCCGGGACGCGGGACCTGGCGGGTCCCGCTCCGGACGGGTGGCTGGCTGGCTGGCTTCTGGCTGGCTGGGCGGTCCCGGCGGGGCCGGGACCGGGAGGGCCGTCTCCGGCCCTCGGGGTACCTCTGTCTGGTTCCGACCGTATGTCCAGATCCGGGCGGTGTCACCAGGCGTGACCGGATTTCCCGGCCCGATGCGTCCCCGGACGGCCACCGGGACGGCATCCCGGTCGGTTCTGACGCTCACGGTGACGGGTGCGCGCGAGGAGCGGTCAATGCAGGGGCCGGCCACGGTCCGCGTCCGGCACCTCGGTTGGCAGCACCGGGTGCGGTGACCGCACCCGCACGGGGTCAGGGGAAGATCGGCTCCGCCGTGTCGGCCCAGAGGTTGCCCGTCCAGCGGTTGCCCGGCCGTGCCGAGTCGAAGTCGGACACCGGGCCGAACTGGCCCCCGTCGGGGAAGAAGGCCCGCGAGAACTGGTTGTCGAGGACCACGACGTCGGCGGCCTGGCCGCCGAAGGCCTTGGGCTGCTCGGGTGAGCCGAGGGTCGACCCGCCGTAGACGACGTAGCCGCCGCCCGACAGCAGGTTCTCGACGACGAGGACCCGGGTGATGGCGCCGTCGTCGCCGAACAGCGAGATGGCCGAGGTCTGCCCGTTGGGGTTCTCGAGCACGTTGTGCTCGATGGTCACGAACGGGTTGTCCGGGTCGTCGTCGACCTCGATGGTCGGGCCGTTCGAGATGATCGCCTCGTTGTGCGAGTCGCCCAGCTCGAAGATGTCGTGGATCCAGGAGTCGACGACGGCACCGCCGTCGAGCCGGAGGCCGACGCCGATGGAGTGGATGTCGCAGCGGCGGCAGGTGTAGCCCTCGTCGCCGACGGCGGCGCCGAAGCCGGACGAGTCGAGCCCGTCGAGCTCGACGTCCTCGAGCAGCACGCCGCGCACCCCGGGGGCGATGTGCACCAGGTTGGACCCGCAGTCGGGCGCCGAGCGCACCAGCACGTTGCGGATCACGACGTCGTCGGCGGACACGAAGATGCAGTGGCCGTCGAGCAGGACGTCCTCGAGGACCTGACCGGGCTGGTCGAGGGTGACGTCGCCGTCGGCGATCGTCCGCAGCGGGACCGGGTCCTGGCCCCGCAGGGAGTTGTTCGGGCCGGTCGTGTCGGGACCGGGCCACCAGCCCCGGGCCGGGCCGGGTGGGGGCGGCGGGCCCTCCGGCAGGCCCGACTCGCCGCCGACGAGGACGATCGGGGACACCAGGTAGTCGGTCGCGTCGAAGGTCTGCGTCGGCAGCTGGGTGCGGTCGTAGGCGAAGCGGCCGTTGCCGACCTCGGCGCGCTCGTCGCCCGGGGCGCGCAGGGGACCGGCGACGAGGTCGGGCCCCTGGAACCCGCTGGGCACGGCCGCGTACGTGCCGGAGAAGGTGTAGAGGCTGGCCACGTAGGGCACGCCGGGGGCCAGCGTGGCCTTGTGGGTGAAGTCGAGGCGCCACCAGCCGTCGGCGCCCGGGCCGTCGGACCAGACGTTGGTGAGGGCGCGCCCGTCGAGGGTCCAGATGGAGCCCCGGTACGGGCCGGCACCGCCGTCGGCGAGGCGGACCTGGAGCCCGACGGCCTCGGCGGGCTCGTCGACGGAGAACTCGACGCCGAGCTCCACGCTGCGCCCGTCGGCGGCGACGGTGAGGCCGTCCGGGTCGACGGGGGCGTGCAGGACGTGCTCGGTCGGCTCCCCGACGGGGGGCTCGGGATCGCCGGGCGCGGTGAGGTCGAACACCCCGGTCACCAGGCCGCGGTCGCCCCGGCGGACGGCCTCGGCGGTGATGGCGAGGGGCCCGGGCGCCCGGTCGTCGGTGCGGAAGGCGATGGGCGTGCCGAGCAGGTCGGCGCCGACCAGGTCGTAGGGGGCGGCGTCGTCGGTGCGGATCGCACGCCCCCGGGCGTCGGGGCTGTCGAGGAAGAAGCGGACCCGCGCCATCGGCGCGCCGGTCACCTCGGCCCAGACGTAGAGCTCCTGGCCGACGGGGACGGGCGTGGCCGCCTCGGTCAGCGGCTGCCCCCCGGACCGGTCCGACTCGAGCGACCACAGGAGGCGGACCTCGAGCTCGTCGGTCGACTTGGCCGCGTGGGCCGCGCCGGCGGCGAGCAGGGACAGGCCGACCAGCACGAGCAGGGCTCGGCTGCGGCGCAGGCGGGTGAGGAGGTGGGACACGCGGTCGCTCCGGTCGTGGGGCTCGGGGTCGCCGGCCGGCGGGGTGCCGGGCGCGGTGCGGTCGGGGCCGGGCAGGGCCGGCTCAGGGGTTCACGGGGTCGCCGGTGTCGGCCCAGACGTTGCCGCTCCAGACGTTGCCCGGTGCGGCGGAGTCGAAGTCCGAGACCGGCCCGAAGGCGCCGCCTCGCTCGAAGAAGTCGGTGCCGAAGTGGTTGCCGAGGACGCGCACGTCGGCGGCCTGGTCGGCGAAGGGCTTGCCCGGGGTCGAGCCGCCGTAGACGACGTAGCCGCCGCCGTTCAGGAGGTTCTGCTCGACCAGCACGTCCCGGATGGGGCCGAAGTCGCCGAACAGCGAGATGGCCGACGTCTGGCCGTGCGGGTTGGAGAGGTTGTTGCGCCGGATCACGCTGGCCCGGGCGGGGGCGCCGTCGCGCTCGCCGGGGTCGCCGTTGGAGATGATCGTCTCGTTGTGGCTCAGGCCGCCCTTGGACTCGTCGAAGTCCTCGAAGAGGTCGTGGATCCAGGAGTCCTCGATCGTGCCGAAGTTGAGGACCGCGCCGACGCCGATGGAGTGGATGTCGCAGCGGCGGCAGGTGTAGCCCTGGTCGCCGATGGCGGCGGCGAAGCCGGTCGAGTCCAGGCCGTCGAGCTCGACGTCCTCGATGAGCACGCCGGTCTGGTCGAAGCCGACGTTGATCAGGTTGGAGCCGCACAGCGGGGCGGCGGTGATCCGGACGTTCCGGATCACGACGTCGTCGGCCCGGACCGAGATGCAGGCGTCGATGAGGTGGAGGCCCTCGATGACGGTGCCGGGCTCGGTGACCGTGATCGACTCGTAGGTCGGGGTCAGGGCCACGCCCTCGGGCACGCCGGTGGTGTCGGGGCCGGGCCACGAGCCGTTCGGGGGCGGGGGCGGGTCGTCGGGGCTGGTGGTCGTCGTCGTCGACGGGGCGGTCGTCGAGCTCGAGCCGCCCCGGCCGACCGACGCCTCGACGTCGGCCTCGACCGTGGCGCCGAGGAGCTCGGCGTCGAGGGAGGCGGCGAGCAGGAGGCTCGCGCCGCCGTCGCCGTCGCCGTCCGGGCCGGGCGCCGGGATCGACCGGCCCTGGGCGAACACGACGTCGACGTAGTACTGGGTCGAGCCGAAGGTCTGGTCGGGGAAGGCCGACGCGCCGTACCGGTAGACGCCGTTCGGGCCGCCGTCGCCGTCGGCGGGCGCCGTGAGGGGCCCGTCGGTGACCGACCGGCCCGCGAAGAAGCCGTTGTCGCCGGAGTAGAAGCCGTTCGGGGCGTGGTAGGAGACGACGTGGTCGACGCCGGCCTCGACGGGGACCGGCGCGGAGAAGCGCGCCTCCTGCCAGCCGGTGCCGTCGGCGGTGATCTCGACCGAGGCGAGGCGGTCGCCGTCGGCGGTCCACAGGCTGCCCACGTGCGGGCCCGCGTTGCGGGGGCCGGCCCAGAAGCGCACGCCGAGGACCTCGCCGTCGACGGCGGAGCGGAAGCGGGTGCCGAGCTCGACGGCGGCGGCGTCGGAGACGGTCTCGGTGGTCGGTCGGAGCGTGTCGAACAGCGAGACCTCGTCGCCCGGTCCGCTCACGAAGACCCGGGCGTGGGCCACGGTCGGGCTCGACAGCAGGCCCGTCCGGACGCTGGCCGTGATCGTGTGCCAGCCGGCACCGAGGGCGGCGGGGTCGAGGGGGCGGGCGTCGCCGAGGAGCGTCGTGCCGCGCAGGTCGGAGGGCACGACCGGGTCGGTGGACCAGGCCGGACCGGTGCGGTCCGGGTCGTCGACGTGGAACGTGACCGACTGGGTGGTCGACCGGGTCGGGACGAAGACGAAGACGTCGGTCCCCTCGTCCAGGCGCAGCCCGTCGAGGGCGACGGGGGAGGAGCGGTCGGGGGAGAGCGAGACCTGGAGCAGCGCTCCCGGGTCGTCGGCCGCGCCCGAGCCGCTGGCCGTGGCCACGTAGCCGACGGCGGTGGCGAGCAGGAGGAGCGCGACGACGACGGAACGTCGGGTGCGGGAGGGCGTGGACACGGAGGTCGCTCCTGATGGGGTGGCTGGCTGGCTGGGGACGGACCCCTGGGGCGCTCCGACCTCCACGCTCGGTGGTGAGGGGTGGGGATCGGGACGGAGAGCGGCTGGCTGACCGCTCGGCGTGCGAAGTGCACCGAGATCGTCCGAAAGGAGCGAACCACCATCTTCTCCCCATTGTCAACAGCGTCTCCGAGCGCGCATGCTCCCCACGTGCCAGCCAGCCACCCGAGGCCAGGCGCGCCGTCCGGACCCGTGGCCAGCCAGCCCGACGGGACCGACCACGGAGCGCCCGGCGAACCCGCGCCGTCCCCGGACGACCGCACCGGACCCGACGCCACGACCGGTGCCCTCGGTCGCGCCGTCCGCAACGGCCTGGGGTGGAGCTTCCTCGGCAACCTCGGCGGCCGCGTCGGCACGCTGCTGTCGGGGATCGTGCTGGCCCGGCTCCTCGTCCCCGAGGAGTTCGGCACCTTCGCCGTCGCCCTGCTCGGCCTGAGCCTGCTGATGAGCCTCAACGACATGGGGCTGGCCGCGACGATCGTCCGCTGGCCGCGGGACCTCGACGAGATCGGCCCGACCGCCACCACCATGATCCTGGGGCTCACCACGGCCCTCTACGTGGCGTTCTGGTTCGCGGCGCCGACCGTGGCCGAGCTGCTCCGCACCCCGGAGGCCGCGGACGTGCTCCGGGTGATGGGCTTCGGCGTGGTCATCGACGCCGTGTTCGCCGTCCCGACCGTCGTGCTCACCCGGTCCTTCCTCCAGGGTCGGCGCACCACGGCCGACCTGGCCGGCTTCGCCGTCTCCACGGTGCTGAGCATCTGGCTCGCCGTCGAGGGGTGGGGCGCCATGAGCCTCGCCGTCGGCCGGATCGCCGGCAACCTGGTCAACGGGGCCATCGTCTGGCACCTCGCCCCCGTCCGCTACCGCCCGGGCTGGGACCCGGTCCGCGCCCGGGAGCTGCTGGCCTTCGGCCTCCCCCTGGCCGGCTCGAGCCTGCTCACCTTCGCCCTGCTCAACGTGGACAACCTGGTCGTCGGCCGCCTGCTCGGACCGACGGCGCTGGGCTTCTACCTGCTCGCCTTCAACGTCTCGCAGTGGCCGACGAACCTGCTCGGGACCGCCGTCCGCCGCGTGTCCCTGGCCGGGTTCTCCCGCTTCCAGCACGACCGGGCCGCCCTCGGCCGGGCCTACGCCTCGTCGCTCACCGTGCTCGCGGCCGTGACCCTGCCGGCCTGCGTGCTGTGCGGCGTCGTCGCCGATCCCCTCGTCGACCTGCTCTACGGCGATCGGTGGGCCCCGGCGGCCGACGTGCTCCGCTTCCTCGTCGTGGCCTCGGCGGTGCGGATCCTGCTCGACTTCACCGACGACCTCCTGGTCGCCGCCGGGCGGCCCGGCGCCGTGCTGCGCCTGCGCGTCGCCTGGCTCGCCGTCCTCGCCCCCGGCCTGGTCGCCGCCACCCGCGTCGCCGACGCCCTCGGCGTGTCCGACCTCACCGGCGTCGCGCTCGGCCAGCTGGTCCTGACCGTGCTGGTGGTCGTCCCCCTGTTCCTGCGGGTCCTCGCCACCGTCGACGTGCCCCCGGGCGTCGTCGGCGCCGCGGTCGCCGAGCCGGTGCTCGCCTCGGTCGCCGTGGCCGTGGTCGGCCTGGCCGCCACCTCCGCGTTCCCCGCGTCGCTGTGGGCGCTCGCCGCGGCCGGCGCCGTCGGCGGGCTCGTGTGGCTCGGCTTCGCCGCCCGGATGCGCGACCGCCTCCGGATCGCCTTCGCCGGCCTCGAGGGAGCTGCGGTCGAACCGGTCCGCTGAGTCCCGGGGGCGTGAGGCGGCGCGCCCGGGACCCGGCCCACACGCCGGTCGTCGGTCCACCGGACCGGCGGCCGGCGACGGGCGGGCCGTGCGCGTCGCCCCGCCGAGGGCTCCGGCCCGCCTCCCGGGGAGGCGGCGTCCTCAGGTGGCGACGATGCCGTCGCCCGCCGGCTGGTGGACCGTGCCGCAGTCGGGGCACACCAGGTCCTCCCCGAGCCGCTCGCCGCAGGCGCAGGCCCATCCGATCCGCCGGGCCGGGTTGCCCACGACGAGGGCGTGGTCGGGGACGTCGGTGGCCACCACGGCACCCGCGGCGACGAACGCGTGGGCGCCGATGGTGGTGCCGCAGACGACGGTCGCGTTCGCGCCGATCGTCGCCCCGGTGCGCACGAGCGTCGGCACGAGCGCCTCCCGCCCCTTCTTGACCGCGGCCCGGGGCCGCAGGTCGTTGGTGAAGATCATGTTCGGGCCGAGGAAGACGTGGTCCTCGACGGTGACGAGGTCCCACACGAGCACGGCGTTCTTGACCGTGACGCCGTCCCCGAGGACGGCCCCGCCCTCGACGAAGGCGTGGTCGCAGATGTTGCAGTCCCGGCCCACGACGGCCCCGTCGAGCACGTGGGCGAAGGCCCAGATCCGGGTCCCCTCGCCCACCGTCGAGGACTCGCACAGCCCGGCGGGGTGGACCCGGACCCCCTCGGGGACGACGGTCGCATCGGCGGGGGTCGGCGGGCGCTCGGGCACGGCGGGACGGTAGCCGGACCCGGGATCGGGGCGTGCCGGGCGCGTCCGGGCCCAGCGGTCGTGCCCACCGGGGGTGATGCGGCATCGTGGTGCCGTGTCCGAGACCGGCCCTGACGCGCCCGTGGTGGTCGTGCGCGCGCTCGTGGTGCCCGTAGAGGACGCCGCCGCCGTCGACGTCGCGGCCCTGCTCGCCGCCGTCCCCGACGGGCTCCCGGGCGCCGACGGGGCTCGCGCCGTCGCATCCCGGGCCGCCCTGCTCGACGTGCTCGACGGCCGCGAGACCGGTCCCGGCACCGGCGCCCCGTCCGGCGACCGGCCCGGACCCGACCGGCCGCTCCCCCCGACCGGCGACGGCCCGGACGAGGTGCCCGAGGCCGACGACCCCTGGGGCGTGGACCTCGACGAGGCGTGGGATCCGGACGACCCGCTGCCCGCACCGGCCGAACCCGACCCGGCCCCGCCCGAGGAGCTCACGGCCCCGCCCGAGGAGGCCACGGCCCCGCCCGAGGAGGCCACGCCACGGCCCGAGGTCCCTGTCCCCGA
>CAZCEZ010000039.1:28224-32296 GCA_964497795.1 uncultured Acidimicrobiaceae bacterium
GTCCCTGTCCCCGATGTCCCCGCCCCCGGCGCGCCGCCCGTCACCGACGGGGGCCCGGCCCGTGCCGTGCCGGTGTCGGTCGAGGAGCGCGTCGTGGTCGACGACGCCTCGGGGCAGCCGACCTACCTGCAGTCCGTCCGGTTCCAGCGCCGGGGGGCCACGGCCGAGCAGCGCGAGGAGGTCCTCGGGATCGTCCGGGACACGCTCGGTGCCGTCCCCGACGAGCTGCCCCGCATCGACCGGGTCCGGGCCGCCATCGTGCGCCTCGCCCGGGCCGAGGCGGCCGCCGCCGCCGACACGGTCCCGTCCCGGCTCGCCGCCGCGTGGGCCGGGTCGCGGGCGACGCTCGCCCGCATGCAGGCCGAGGAGCCCGGCCTGCGGGAGGAGTGGCGGTCCCGGGCCCTGCTCGGCCTCGCCGTCCTCGGCGCCACCGCGGCGCTCGTCGCCCTCGGCGTCGTGGGGATCCTCCCGCTGGTGGTGTCCCTCGTGGCCGTGGCCGGCGTGCCCTGGGGCCTCGAGCTGGTCGGGCGCGGCTGGCTGACGCTGCGGTCCCACCGCCGGCGCGTCGCCGCCCAGGAGCGCCGGGTCGAGCGCCTCGGGGAGGAGGTCCGTCGCACCCGGGGCATGGCGACGGTCGCCGAGGCCACCGAGGACCTGCCCCAGATCGCCCAGCGCCAGGAGGAGGTCGAGGCCGCCATCGACAACCTGCAGGTCGCCCTCGGCGCCCCCGCGTCCCGCCAGGACGCCGAGGTGCTCCTCGGGGCCCTCGAGCGGCTCGCCGACCTGGAGCGGATCGGCGAGGTGGTGGCGGTGGACGAGGTCGATCCCGACTTCACGAGCCTGCCCGAGCCGGTGACGGTGGCCGGGCCGGCGTCGTTCCGCCGCCTGACCCGGGAGGCCCGCCCCGTCGACGTCGCGCTCGATCCGGCGACCGCGTCCGACGCCGTGGGCGCCGCCGGTTGGCAGACCGATGGGATGCCCCGACCCCCGGCCTCCGCCCCCGACGACGGGACGCCGACCGGACCCGAGGTGGCCCCGGAGGCCGAGGTGGCGCCGGAGACCGGGCACGCTCCCGGACCCGGGGAGGCGGAGGTCGAGCCCGGGTCCGAGGCGGTGCGGGACGACGACCCCGAGCTCGACCGGGACCCCGAGCCGGAGCCCGAGCCCGACCCGGAGCCCGAGCCCGACCCGGAGCCCGAACCGGTCGCCGAGGCGCGCGTGCTGCTCGACGTCGGTGACGACGACCCGTTCGCACCGAGCATCCGGCTGCTCGTCTCGGCGCTGCCCTTCGTGGCCGAGCCGCTCGACCTGGTCGTGGTCACGGCGGAGGCCGAGGCGTGGGAGGCGGCCCACGCGGCGCTGTCGGTGAGCAGCCGGCAGCGCGTCGATCTGGTCGTGCGCGATGTCGACGCAGGGTCGGACACCGGTCACGCCGCGTCGACCGTTTCGGCGCCCGAGGACGCAGAGGGCGCGTAGAACGTCCGGATCGGGCGGATTTCCCGGTCCTGGGCTTCCGTCCGGCGACCACGTTCCGTACGGTCGCCCCGAGGCGGTCACTGCCGCCCGTCAGCCAGCCAGCCAGCCACCAGCGACGTCCTCCCCGTCCCCTGTCCCGGGGGTGGTCGTCGTGGATCGAGGATCATGTCCACGTCTCGTCCCGGCGCGCACGCGCCCCGACCGACCGCGACCCCCGGCCCCCGCCGGGAGGGTCGCCTCCGTCGCGCCGCCGTCGCCCTCCTGCTCACGATGGTCGCGGCCGTCGGCCTGCCCCTGCTCGCGCCCGTGGCCCCAGCGGCCGCCGCGACGGGCGACCCCTGCGCCGCCCCCGTGGACGCGATCGCGTGCGAGAACACCCTCCCCGGCACGCCCGAGTTCGAGTGGCAGATCGAGGGGGCGGGCGACCCGGACCTCCAGGGCTTCGCGACCGAGATCTCGGTGCAGGCCGGCGACACGATCGACTTCAAGGTCGACACCGGCTCGACGGACTACTTCCTGAACGTCTACCGCCTCGGCTGGTACGGCGGCGACGGGGCCCGGCTGGTCGAGGGCGGGGTGCTGCCGTCCGCGCCGCTGCCCCAGACCCAGCCCGAGTGCCTGTTCGAGGTCGAGACGCGGCTGACCGACTGCGGCAACTGGGACGTCTCCGCGTCCTGGACCGTCCCGACCGATGCCGTCTCCGGCGTGTACCTGGCGCACGTCAAGCGGAACGACACCGACGGGCAGTCCCACATCGTGTTCGTGGTCCGCGACGACGCCTCGACGGCCGACGTCGTGTTCCAGACCGCCGACACCACCTGGCAGGCCTACAACCGCTACGGCGGCTACTCGCTCTACCCCCAGTCCACGCCGACCGACGACATCCCCCGGGCCTTCAAGGTCTCCTACAACCGGCCCTTCACCACGGCGGACTACAAGAACCAGGACTGGCTGTTCAACGCCGAGTACCCGATGATCCGGTACCTCGAGCGCAACGGCTTCGACGTCACCTACACGTCGGGCATCGACACCGACCGCGGCGGGGTGGCCGAGCTGACCGAGCACCAGGTGTTCCTGTCGGTCGGCCACGACGAGTACTGGTCCGAGGCCCAGCGCGAGAACGTCGAGGCCGCCCGAGACGCCGGGACGCACCTGCAGTTCCTCGGCGGCAACGACGTCTACTGGAAGACCCGCTACGAGCCGTCGCTCACCGGCGACCCCGACCCGTACCGCACCCTCGTCTCCTACAAGGAGACCTTCGCCGGGGCCAAGATCGACCCCTCCGAGGAGTGGACCGGGACCTGGCGCGACGACCGCTTCTCGCCGCCCTACGACGGCGGTCGGCCCGAGAACGAGCTGATCGGCACGATCTTCACCGTCAACGCCGGCACCTCCGCCATCGAGGTCCCCGCCGAGGAGGGCCGCATGCGCTTCTGGCGGGACACCTCCATCGCCGAGCTGGCCCCCGGCGAGGTCGCCGTGCTCACCGAGGACTCCCTCGGCTACGAGTGGAACGAGGACCTCGACAACGGGTTCCGCCCCGCCGGCACCTTCCGCCTCTCCGACACCGTCCGCGACGTACCCGACAAGCTGGCCGACCCCTACGGCGCCACCACGTCGCCCGGGACCGCGCGGCACAACATGACCCTGTACCGGGCCGACTCGGGTGCCCTCGTGTTCTCCGCCGGCTCCATCCAGTGGCCCTACGCGCTCGAGGGCAGCCCCGGCGGCTCCCCGGCCAGCCCGGCCGCCAAGCAGGCGATGGTCAACCTGTTCGCCGACATGGGCGTCCAGCCCGCCACCCTCGAGGCCGGCCTGACCCCGGCCACGGCCTCCACCGACACGGTCGCGCCGAGCATCTCGATGACCACCCCGATCGACGGGTCCGAGGTCGGCATCGGCGACGTCGTCGTCGTGTCGGGCACCGCCTCGGACGCATCGGGCGAGGTCGCCGGCGTCGAGGTCACCGTCGACGGCGGCGCCACCTGGCACCGCGCCGAGGGGCGCGGCACCTGGACCTACGAGTGGACCGCCGACGCGATCGGCGACGCCGTGATCGCGGCCCGCGCCGTGGACGACAGCGCCAACCTGAGCCAGGCGACGCCCTCGGTCGTGGTCGGGGTCGGCTGCCCCTGCACCCTGTTCCCCGAGACCGCCGTGCCCTCCGTCGTCGACTCCGGCGACGGTGCGGGCATCAACGTCGGCACGCGCTTCAACGCCGACGTCCCCGGCCAGGTCTCCGCCATCCGCTTCTACAAGGCGGCCCTCAACACCGGCCCGCACCGGGTCGACCTGTGGACCTCCGACGGCACCCTCCTCGCCCAGGCACCCGCGCTGAACACCACGATCGAGGGCTGGCAGGAGGTCCCGCTCGAGAACCCCGTGCTGCTCACCCCCGGCGTGGACTACGTCGTGAGCTACCACGCCCCGAACGGCCACTACTCCGCCGACGCCGGGTACTTCGCCAACAGCGGCGTCGACACGCCCCCGCTGCACGCGCCCGCCACGACCGTGGCCCCGAACGGCGTGTACGCCTACGGGTCCCAGCCCGCGTTCCCGGACCAGACCTTCGGCGGCACGAACTACTGGGTCGAGC
>CAZCEZ010000040.1:0-29951 GCA_964497795.1 uncultured Acidimicrobiaceae bacterium
TCCCCGTGCACGAGCACTTGCGGCGACGGGTCCGGGCGACTTGCGGCCAACCGGCGAAACGTCCACTCGAACGTGGCCGTCGTATCGCCCATTTCGTCGAGCCGGTCGCGCCATTCCGCGAGCTGGTCGGACTCGGCCAAACCCAGTCCAGCGGGGTCGGCGCGGTGAATGGACGCCAGCGCGTCGGCACATTGCTCGAGGAGACGTGTGCGGCCTGCGCCGTCGAGCATGCGGTAGATCCGTCTCACGATCGTCTCGCCGCCGATCGCACCGCAGATCAGATACGGATTACCCAGGGCGGCAGGCGAATTGTCGGCCGTCACGATGTGGGGGACAGGTGCTCCCGCGGCGGCGGCTCGCTGTTGCACCGCAGCTTCCAACTCCATGCTGGCGTGCACATCGTCGGTTGGTCCGGTGCGCAGGATCAACGCGCGCCGCTCGTCCGTGACGGCGTCGAACGACCACGTGGTCCTGCTGGCCCCGCCAGTCAGCGCGCGCAGATTCTCGACGACGACGTCGCCCCACCCGGGGCGGAGCACTGCCTCGAGCCGGTCTTTCACGTGCGGCCGAATCCGAAGAGTCGCTGTGCCACCCGGCGGATCTGGATTTCCTCGGCGCCCTCGGTGATCCGGTACCGGCGGTGGTGGCGGTAGATGTGCTCGAAGGGCTCGTGGCGGCTGTAGCCCAGGCCACCGAAGACCTGCATGGCCCGGTCGGCGGCCTCGCAGCACAGCCGGTTGGCGTAGTAGTTGCACATCGAGACCTTGTCGCTGACCGAGAACGCGCCGTGCTCGTCCATCTCCCAGGCGGTCTTGAGGATCAGGGCGTGGAGCATCTCGGCCTGGGTGGCCAGCTCGACGAGGGGGAACTGGATGCCCTGGTTGGTGGCCAGCGGCTTGCCGAACGGGGCCCGCTCGCGGGCGTAGGCGACGGCCCGGTCGATGCAGTACTGCGCGGCGCCGAGCGACGACGCGGCCTGGCGGATCCGGTTCTCGTTGAAGAACATCTGGACCACGCCGAGGCCCCTGCCCTCGCCGCCGAAGATCGCGGCGTCCGGCACGCGCACGTCGGTCAGGCGGATGTGGGCGTGGTCGGTCGGCATGTTGAAGGTCCACAGGTACTCGAGGACCTCGAAGCCGGGGCTGTCGGAGGGGACGAGGAAGCAGGTGATGCCGTCGGCGTCGCCGGCCTCGCCCGAGGTGCGGGCGAAGATCAGGTCGTGGGAGGCCTTGTGGATGCCGGTGTTCCACGTCTTCTCGCCGTTGATGACCCACTCGTCGCCGTCGCGCACGGCCACGGTCTCCATGTGGGTGGCGTCGGAGCCGTGGTCGGGCTCGGTGATGCCGAACGCGAAGCCCCGCCGCCCCTCGGCCAGGTCGTCGACCCACTCCGCCTTCTGCTCCTCGGTGCCGTGGGCGAGCATCAGCAGCAGGCCCACGTTGTTGCCGACGATGGAGTGCTCGTTCTGCAGGTCGTTGTGGAGGCCGAGGCCCTTGCGGGCCAGGTGGTGGCGGATGACGGCCATGCCCAGGTTGGAGCCCTCCATCCCGCCGTGCTCCTTCGGGAACGGGTAGCGGTAGAAGCCGGCCTCGTCGGCCATGCGCTTGACCCGGTGGAGCAGCGCCTCCCACTCCTCGTTGGGCAGCCCGCCGCGCTCCCAGTCGGTGCGGGCGTCCTCGCGCCGGTGGTCGAAGAAGCGGATGTTGTCGTCGGCCGCCTCGAGCGGCTCGATCCTCGTCTCGATGAACTCGTCCAGCTCGTCGAGCAGCGACTGGATCTCGGCGGGGATGGTGAAGTCCATGGCCGGACCGTAGTGCGCTGGCAACGGGCGTTGCCTGGGTCCGGTGCGGCAGCGGTGGCCCGGGTGCCGGGGGCCGGCGTGCCAGGATCGCCGGTCCGGTCGGCGGGTCGACCGGGAGTCACGAGGGGCAGGTACGCCAGGGAGATGTTCGTCGTCCACCGCAGCGAGCGGGCCGATCGCCTCGTGGCCGAGCTGGGCCGGATCCTGTCCGTGCCGCCCGTCGGTCCCGGGGCCGGGGCGCTCGTGCCCGAGCAGGTCGCGGTCCCGACCCGGGGCGTGGAGCGGTGGGTGACCCAGCAGCTGGCCGGGGTGCTCGGCGCCTCACCGGGGCGAGCCGACGGCGTCTGCGCCAACGTCGCCTTCCCCTTCCCCGGGCGCCTGGTCGGTGACGTGCTGGCCGTCGCCACCGACGTGCCCCGCGACCGCGACCCGTGGCGTCCCGAGCGGCTCACCTGGGCGGTGCTCGACGCCATCGACGCCGAGCTCGACCAGCCGTGGCTGTCGCTGGTCGCGGCGCACCTCGGTGGGCCGGGCCCCGACGATGCCCTCGACGACGCCGACCGGCTCCGGCGACGCCGCCGCTTCGCCACCGCCCGCCACGTCGCCGAGCTGTTCGACCGCTACGAGGCGCACCGCCCCGAGATGGTGCGGGGGTGGATGGCCGGCGACGACGAGCGGAGCCTCGGCGCCGGCGGGCTGCCCGAGGACGCCGGCTGGCAGCCCGAGCTGCTCCGCACGGTCGCCGCTCGCCTCGGCGTGGCCCCGCTGTCGGTCCGCCTGCTCGAGGCGACCGAGCGCCTGGTCGAGGACCCCGAGCTCGTCGACCTGCCTCCCCGCCTCGCCGTGTTCGGGGTGACCCGCCTGCCGGCCGCGCAGGTGGAGGTGCTCCGGGCCCTGGCCGTGCACCGCGACGTCCACGTGCTCGCCCTGCACCCGTCGGCGCCGTGGTGGGACGCCGTCGCCGCGACCGTCGGTGCCGGCGCCGTGCCCCGCCCCCGTCGGGATGCGTGGGAGGCGACGGGCCGCCTCGCCGCCAATCCGCTCCTGCGGACCTGGGCCGACGACAGCCGGGAGCTGCAGCTGGTCCTGGCCGGGGCCGGCGAGCCGGGAGCCGGCGTCGCCGTGCCCACCGAGCACCGCCACCACGGCGCCCCGGACGACGCGCCGCCGACGACGCTCCTGGCCCGCATCCAGGCCGACGTGCGCGCCGACCGCGCCCCCGACGCCCTGCCCCCGCTCCCGCTGCGCGCCCGGGACCGCTCCCTCGCCCTGCACGAGTG
Organism: uncultured Acidimicrobiaceae bacterium; assembly: GCA_964497795.1. Taxonomy (GTDB): domain Bacteria; phylum Actinomycetota; class Acidimicrobiia; order Acidimicrobiales; family Salinilacustritrichaceae; genus Salinilacustrithrix. The sequence goes on from CAZCEZ010000040.1 coordinate 3,082, forward strand.
CCACGGCCGGGCCCGCCAGGTCGAGGTCCTCCACGAGGCCATCTGCCACCTGCTCGCCGAGGACCCCACCCTCGAGCCACGGGACGTCATCGTGCTGTGCCCCGACATCGAGGCCTTCGCACCGCTGCTGCACGCCACCTTCGGGGCCCCGGTCGACGACGCGACGGACGGGACCCCGAGCGGGGGCGGCCCGCGCCCGACCCGACCCGCCGACGCCCCGCCACCGCTCCCCTACCGCCTCGCCGACCGGGCCCTGCGGCGGGCCAACCCGTTGCTCGGCGCCCTCGCCGACCTGCTCGAGCTGGCCGACGCCCGCATCGGCGCGACCGAGCTGCTCGACCTCGCCGCCTCGGCGCCGGTGCGGCGGCGCTTCGGCTTCGACGACGACGACCTCGAGCGGATCGGCACCTGGGTTGCCGATGCCGGCGTCCGCTGGGGCCTCGACGACGAGCACCGGGACCGGTGGTCGATGCGCGGCGTCGCGACGGGGACGTGGGCCGCCGGGCTGGACCGCCTCCTCGTCGGCGTGGCCAGCGAGGACGACCCGACCCTGGCCGATCCGCTCGTGGTCGGCGTGCTCCCGCTCGACGACGTCGACTCCCGGTCGGTGTCCCTCGCCGGGCGCCTGGCCGAGCTCGTCGCCCGGGTCCGCACGCTCGTCGAGGGGACCCGGCGGTCGCGCCCGGTCGCCGACTGGGTCGCCCTGCTCGGCGACGCGCTCGACGGACTCACCCGGGCGCCGTTCGGGGAGGAGTGGCAGCGGGCCCAGGCCGACCGGATCCTGCGGGACGTGCTGGCCGAGGCCACCGGCGCCGACGGTGCGCGCAGCACCCGCCCGCTCCACGTGGCCGAGGTCCGGGCGCTGCTGGACCACCGCCTGCGGGGCGTGCCGACGACGGCCGACTTCCGCACCGGGGCGATCACCATGTGCACCCTCGTCCCGATGCGGGCCGTGCCGCACCGGGTCGTGTGCGTGCTCGGCCTGGACGCCGCCGCGTTCCCGAGGGTCTCCGGCGAGGACGGCGACGACCTGCTCGCGCTGCGCCCCCGGATCGGCGACCGCGACCCCCGGACCGAGGACCGCCAGCTGCTGCTCGACGCCGTCCTGGCCGCCGGGGACCACCTGGTGCTGACCACCTCGACCCGGGACCCGCGCACCAACGAGGCGCGGCCCCTGGCGGTGCCGGTCGAGGAGCTCCTCGACGTCGCCGACGCCTGCGCCACGACCGCCGACGGGCGCCCGGTGCGGGAGGCCGTGGCCCGCCGGCACCCGATCCAGCCCTTCAGCCCCGCCGCCCACGACGCCGAGGACCCGTGGGGCTTCGTGCCCGCCCGCCTCGACGCCGCACGGGCGCTGCTCGCGGCCCGCCCGGCACCGCCGGCCGGTCCCTCGTGGGCCGGCTTCCTGCCCGGTCCGCTGCCCCACCGCCCCGAACCGGTCGTGGACCTGGACGAGCTGGTCCGCTTCCTGCAGCACCCGGCCCGGGAGCTGTGCCGCCAGCGCCTCGAGATGGAGACCTGGGACGACGACTCGTCCCTCGACGACGAGGTCCCCTACGTCCTCGACGGCCTCGGCGCCTGGGGCGTCGGCGACCGCATGCTGGCCGGACGACGCGCCGGGCGGGGACCGGGCGAGGTGCTCGAGGCGGAGCGGCGACGGGGCCTCCTGCCCCCCGGGGAGCTCGGCGAGCGCGAGCTGCGGCGGGTCACGGCCGCGGTCGACGACGTGCTCGACCGGGTCGAGCGGCTCGGGCTCGGGGGTGTGCCGGGCGCCCGCGACGTGGACGTCGTGGTGCCCACGCCCGACGGCGAGCGCCGCGTCGTCGGCACCGTGCCCGGGATCCACGACGACGAGGCGCCCCGGCTCGGCCGCGTCTCGTTCTCCCGCATCAAGCCCAAGGACCGCCTCGGGGCCTGGACCCGCCTGCTCGCGCTCACGCTGGCCGACCGGGGCGACCAGCCGTGGGAGTCGCTCCTCGTCGGCACCCGGAACCGCAGCGGGCGCAAGGTCGCCGACTTGTGCAGGCACCGGCGCATCGCCGACGACGCCGGGGCGCGGCGGGACCAGGCCGCCGAGCTGCTCGGCCGGCTGGTGGCGCTGCGCGACCGGGGCCTGCGCCAGCCGCTCCCCCTGCCCTGCGACACCGGCGAGGCCTGGGCCCGCGCGCTGCGCTGGGGCGACGACCCGGTCGAGCGCGCCGCCGAGCGCTGGCACGGCAGCTGGTCCGACGGCGGCGACGCCGGCGACGTGCACAACCGGCGCGTGCTCGGCGAGGGCGTCGCCATCGAGCGGCTGCTCGCCGAGGCGCCGACGCCCGAGGAGCAGGGGCCCGGGTGGGACCTGGAGCAGCGCCACCGGCTCGGCCGCCTCGCGGTCCACGTGTGGGGCCCCGTCCTGGAGCGGGAGGCGAACCGGTGACGGCGCCGGCCGATCCCCGCCCCGACGGAGGGCGGCCCGACGTGGCGCCGGTGGGTGGTGCCGGCGCGGTCGCGCCCGGCGTGACCCTCGTCGAGGCGAGCGCGGGCACGGGCAAGACCCACCGCGTCACCTCCGTGGTGGTCACGGCGCTCGCCGACGGCACGCCGATCGAGCAGATGCTGCTGGTCACCTTCACGATCAAGGCGACGAGCGAGCTGCGCGACCGGGTGTGGCGTCGCCTGCACCGCGCCACCGAGGCGCTGGTCGCCGAGCGGGACGCCCGGGCCGCCGGCGCACCACCCCGCTCCGACCACGACGACGAGCTCCACGCAGCCCTGTGCGACGGGCCGCTCCACGTCCTCGAGCAGCGGGCCGCCCACCTCGAGCGGGCCCGTGCCACCTTCGACGGCGCCACGATCGCCACGATCCACGCGTTCTGCCAGCTGGTGCTCCGCACCGTGGGCTTCGCCGCCGACGTCGATCGCGACGCCACCTTCGTCGAGGACGGCCGGCCACTGCGCGACGAGGTCGTCCGGGACCTGCTGGTCCGGAAGTTCCACCGCCCCCCGGCCGAGGGCGAGGAGCGACCCGACCCGTTCCCGCTGGACCGGGCCACCCGCGTCGCCGACGCCGCCATCGCCAACCCCGACGCCCCCCTCCTGCCCGTCGGTCGGCCCGCCTCCACCGAGGACGGCCTCCTGGTCCGCTTCGCCGCCGGGGTCCGGCGCGAGGTCGCCGACCGCAAGGCCCGCCTCCGGCTGCTGGGCTACGACGACCTCCTCCACCGCGTCGCCGACGCCCTCGACGACGACGGGACCGGCGTCCGCCGGCGCCTGCGGGAGCGCTTCTCCCTCGTCGTCGTCGACGAGTTCCAGGACACCGACGCGGTCCAGTGGCGCATCCTGCGCCGGGCCTTCGGTGGCGGCGCCGACGAGCACGGCGGACGGACCCGCCTCGTGCTGGTCGGCGACCCGAAGCAGGCCATCTACGCGTTCCGGGGCGCCGACGTGCACGCCTACCTCGCCGCCGCCGAGGAGGCGGCGCGACCGACGCCCCTGACGGTCAACCACCGCAGCGACCAGGCCCTCCTCGACGCCCTCCGCCACCTCTTCGTCGACGTCGACCTCGGCGAGGGCATCGACCACCACGTGGTGGAGGCCGCGGCCGGCGGGGACCGCCGGGGCATCGACGGCCCGCGTACCACCCCCGTGCGCCTCCGGGTCGTCCGCAGGGACCAGGGCCTGCCCGCGACCCGATCGAGCGGCCACGTCCAGAAGCCGGCGGTCGACGCGCACGTGTCCGCCGACCTCGCCGCCGACGTCCGGCGCCTCCTCGGCTCGCGCAGCGGGGTGACGATCCGCCCCGGCGACGGTGGCGAGGCGCGGCCGGTGCGGCCCCGCGACGTCGCCGTCCTGGTGCGGCGCAACAGCGAGGCGGCGAGGATCCGGGACGCCCTCGTCGCGGCCGGCATCCCCGCCGTCGTCAACGGGGCGGGCAGCGTGTTCCGCACCCGGGCGGCCGAGGACTGGATCCTCCTGCTGCGGACCCTCGATGCGCCGTCGATGCGCACCCGGGTGCGGGCCCTGGCCGCCACCGACCTCCTCGGGTGGACCGCGACCGAGATCGACGCCGCCGACGAGGCCGCCTGGGACCGGGTCCACGAGCGGGTCCACCGCTGGCGGGACGTGCTCCAGGAGGCCGGGGTCGCCGCCCTCGGCCGCGCCGTGGAGGACGACGGGCTGCTCGCCCGCACCCTGGCCGCCGACGACGGTGCCCGGCGCCTCACCGACCTGCGCCACCTGACCGAGCTGCTCCACGAGGTCGCCGCCGACGTCGGCACCGTCCCGGCCGTGCTGCTCGCCTGGCTCAGGGACCGGGCCCGGGAGGCCGAGGAGGACGGGTCGGTCGCGGGCGAGGACCGGGCCCGGCGGCTCGACACCGACGACGACGCCGTCCAGGTGTGGACCGTGCACCGCAGCAAGGGCCAGGAGTTCCCGATCGTCTACGTGCCCTTCGGCTGGGCGGCACCGAAGGAGTCCGACACCGACCCGCTCGTGTTCCAGGACCCGGCGCAGGGACGCAGGGTCGTGCACGTCGGGGGTGCCCGCCTCGCTGGGGCGGACGAGCGCGCGCTGGCCCGGGCCGAGGTCGACGCCGAGGAGCGCCGCCTCGCCTACGTGGCGCTCACCCGGGCCGAGCACCAGGTCGTCGCGTGGTGGGCGCCGTGCTGGCGCAGCGAGCGCTCGGCCCTCGCCGCGCTGCTCTTCGCCCGCAGCGCCGGACCCGACGGGCTCGTCGAGACGCCGCCCGACGACGCGGCCCGGACCGTCCTGGACCTGCTCGCCGCCTCCTCGGGCGGCGGGATCGTCGTCGAGGACTCCCGGGTGTCCCCCGACGAGCTCCCCGCAGCCCGGGAGGACCCCGAGCCTCGACCCCTCGACCGGGCCCGCTTCCGGCGCCGGCTCGACCGCGACTGGCGGCGCACCTCGTACTCCGGCCTGACGGCGCAGGCCCACGACGCCTCCGCCGGCCTCGCGGGCGGGGCGCCCGCCGACGACGGCGGGGACCTGGACGACGACGAGACCCCGGTCCGCGTGCCCGACCCCCGACCCGGGGGCACCCCGGTGACCGGCGAGCACGAGATCCGCGGCCTCGACGACGAGCGCGTCCCCGACGCGGCACTTGCCGCCGACCCGGCCCTCCGGCACGAGGGGCTCGACGTCGGCGTCGACGAGGCCGCGTGGCGGGCCGTGCCCTCCGCCTTCGGCGACCTGGTCGGCGGCGCCGCATTCGGCACCCTCGTCCACGAGGTCCTGGAGGAGGTCGACCTCGCGGCCCCCGACCTGCGGGCCGCGCTCGCCGGGGCGCTCGCCGGCAGGTGGCGGGCCGGGCTCGACATCGACGACGACGTGCTGCTCGACGGCCTCGTCGCGGCCTGCACGACCCCGCTCGGACCGCTGGCCGACCACCGGCCGCTCGCCGGCTTCACCCGCCGCGACCGCCTCGACGAGCTCCACTTCGAGCTCCCGGTCGCAGGTGGGGACGGCGCCCGTCCCGGACCCGGGGCCGACCCGGAGGCGGTGCCCGCCCTCGATCTGGCCGACGTGGCGGACGTCGTCGCCCGCCACGCGGGCACCGGGCCCCTCGCCGGCTACGACGAGGCCCTGCGGGACCCGGCACTGGCCGGGAGGACGCGGGGCTACCTGTCCGGGTCGATCGACGCGGTCCTCCACGTCGACGGCGCCCACCTGGTCGTGGACTACAAGACCAACCGCCTCGGCACCCCCGGCGAGGCGCTCTCCGCGTGGGACCACCGGCCATCGGCCCTGGCCGGGGCGATGGCACGGGCCCACTACCCGCTCCAGGCGATGATCTACACCGTCGCCCTCCACCGCTTCCTCCGCTGGCGGATCCCGGGCTACGACCCCGACCGCCACCTCGGCGGCGTGCTCTACCTGTTCCTGCGGGGCATGGCCGGACCCGGCACCCCGGCCGCCGGGGGCGTCCCGGCCGGCGTGTTCTCCTGGCGGCCGCCCACCGCCCTCGTCCTGGAGCTGAGCGACCTCTTCGACCGTGGCCGACCCGGGGGCCGAGCCGGGGGCCGACGATGAGCGCCCCGGATGCCGCCGTCGACCGGCACGCACCCACCCACCCGCACGGGGCCGCGGGTCGGCTCGCCGCACTGGCCGACCTGGGCGTCCTCCACGCCGCCGACGTGCACGTCGCCGAGGCGCTCGCCCGGCACGGCACCGGCACGTCCGACCCGGACGTCCTCGGCGACGACCCCGTCGTCCTGGCCGCGGCGCTGGCCGTGCGGGCCGTGCGCCACGCCAGCGTCCTCGTCGACCTCGCCACCCTGGGCGAGACCGTCGCCCCCGACGAGGACACCGGCCTCGGCCCCGAGGACCTCGAGTGGCCCGACCTCGACGGCTGGCTCGTCGCCCTCCGGGCGTCGCCGCTTGTCGCGGTGGGCGACGACGACCCCGTGCGGGCGCCCCTGCGGCTGCTGGGCACCCGGGTGACCCTCGACCGGTACTGGCAGCAGGAGCGGGCCGTGGCCGGCTGGATCCGCACCCGGTCCACCGGACCCGCCCCCGAGGTCGACGAGGCCGCCCTGGTCGCCGGCCTGGACCGGCTGTTCCCCGACGGCGACGACCCGGACATGCAGCGCCTCGCCGCCGCGACCGCGGTCCGCCGGCCGGTGTCGGTGCTCGCCGGCGGGCCGGGGACGGGCAAGACCCGCACCGTGGCCCGGATCCTGGCCCTGCTCCACGAGCAGCCCACGAGCGACGGCCGCCCGCTGCGCGTGGCGCTCGCCGCGCCGTCGGGCAAGGCGGCGGCCCGCCTCACCGAGGCCCTCCACGACCAGCTCGACGACCTCGGCGTCGGCCCCGACGTGCGGGCCGAGCTGGAGGCGACCGGCGCGGCGACCCTGCACCGGCTGCTCGGCTACCGGGGCTCGAGCACCCGGTTCCGGCACGACGCGGGCGACCCGCTCCCCCACCACGTCGTCGTCGTCGACGAGACGTCGATGGTCTCGCTCACGATGATGGCCCGACTGCTCGACGCCGTCCCGCCCGGGGCGCGGCTGCTGCTCGTCGGCGACCCCCGTCAGCTCGCCTCGGTGGAGGCCGGCGCAGTCCTGGGCGACCTGGTCGGGCCGGGCGCCGACGGACCGACGACCACGCCGGCGGGCCGGGAGGCCCTCCACCGGCTCACGGGCCACGCCGTGCCGAGCCGAGCCGACGGGCCCGCGCCGGCCGGGCCGCTGGCCGACGGCGTGGTGGTCCTGTCCCGCGTGCACCGGTTCGCCGACGGCATCGCCCGCCTCGCCGGCGCGCTCGAGCGGGCCGACGCCGACGCCGTCGTGTCGCTCCTCGACGACGACGCCGCACCCGACGTGTCATGGGTCCGGACCGAGGCCGCCGACGTCGGCGCCGAGGCGGCCGAGGCCGACCTGCTCGACGTCGCCGTGGCACCCGCCGTGGCGCTCGTCGAGGCGGGACGGGGCGGTGACGTCGCCGCCGCCCTGGCCGCCATGGGCCGGGTGCAGGTGCTGTGCGTCCACCGCAGGGGCCCGGCCGGCGTGCAGCGCTGGAGCCGCGTCGTCGAGCGGGCGCTGCGCGACGCGGTCCCCGGACCGCTCCCGTGGGGCTGGTACCCGGGCCGTCCGGTGCTCGTCACGGCCAACGACGCCGCCATCGGCCTGTTCAACGGCGACACCGGGGTCGTCGTCGACACCGACGACGGGCTGCGCTGCGCCTTCCCCGACCCGGCCGGGCCACGCCTGCTCGGCCCCGCCCGCCTCCGCCACGTCGAGTCGCACCACGCCATGACCGTGCACAAGGCCCAGGGCAGCCAGTTCGGCCACGTCGTGGTCGTGCTGCCCCGACCGACGTCGCCGCTGCTCACCCGGGAGCTGCTCTACACCGCGGTGACCCGGGCCTCGTCCCAGGTCACCGTCGTCGGCTCGGAGGAGGCGCTGCGCGTCGCCGCGACCACGCCGATCCGGCGGGCGACGGGGCTGCGCGAGCGGCTCTGGTCCGACGCCTGACGCCTCAGGCCGCCCCGGCCCCCGGATCCGAGCCCGCGAACACCTCGGTCTCCACCGGGCCGCCCGTCCAGGCCGGGTGGACCCGGCGCAGGCGCTCGGCGCCCAGGAAGGCCCGGCGCAGCTCGGGCGGCATGACCTCGTAGGGCGAGGTCTGCGACCGGTGGTGGGCGATGGCGGCCTCGCGCAGCTCGAGCAGGTCGGTCGTGTCGATCACGGTGGTGACGTCCTCGGGCCGGGTCCCCAGCTCGCACACGGCCAGGTAGGCGCTCTCGGGGGCATCTGCCCGGATCAGCTCGGCCCACTCCGCCATCAGGGCCTGGGGCAGGCAGTGCAGGTAGGTGCGGGGCACGTCCCACGCGCTCCGCTCGGCGGCCAGCAGCGTCGCCTCCCGGGCGTGCACGTGGTCGCGGTGGCCGTCGCTGCCGTCGAGGGTCAGGAGCACCGTGGGGCGGACCTCGTCGACCAGGGCGGCGACGGCGTCGGCCACGGCGTCGACGGGCGCGGCGCACAGCGTGCCGGGCGCCGGGTCGCCGTCCATGCCCGAGTCCCCCCAGTCGAGGACGGTGACGGCCGAGGCGCCGAGCAGCTCGGCGGCGCCGCGCAGCTCGGCCTCGCGCACCACCGGGAGGTCGGCGGCGACGTACCCGCTGCCCTCGGCGGGCTCGCCGGCCTCGCCCCTCGTCAGGCAGGCGACGTGCACGTGCACGCCGAGCCGGGCGGCGTGGGCGATGAACGACCCGCACCCGAAGGTCTCGTCGTCGGGGTGGGCGACGACGACGAGGAGGCGGTCGGGTCCGGGCGCTGCGTCCATGGCCGCAATCCTCCCGGCCGCTCGGGGCCGGGCACCATCCCCCGTCTGCGGGGGTCAGGCCTGGCGCTTGGTCCGGATCAGCTCGACGACCTGCTCGGAGTCGTTGGCGTCCTGGCCCTGCTCCTCGAGCAGCGCGGCGCGGTCGGCCTCGGCCGCCTCCTTGGCCGCGGTGAGGTCGGCCTTGGCCATCGCCTCGTCGACGCCGTGCTCGTGGATGAACCGCGCCCACTCCACGAGCGTGTCGACCATCTCGTCCTCGGGGACGACGGCGACGTTGGTGCCGCGCACGAACAGGTGGCCCCGCTTGTTCCCCGCCGCGATGCCGATGTCGGCGTCGCGGGCCTCGCCCGGGCCGTTGACGACGCAGCCCATGACCGCGACCTGGAGCGGGATCTCCTCGTCGCCGAAGGCCTTCTGGGCCTGCTCGGCCACCGCGACCACGTCGATCTCGGCTCGGCCGCAGGACGGGCACGCGATCAGGTCGACGTTCTTGCGCTCCCGCAGGCCGAGGGCCTCGAGCAGCTGGCGGCCCGCCCGGGCCTCCTGCACGGGGTCGGCGGTGAGGCTGTACCGGATCGTGTCGCCGATGCCCTCGTTGAGGAGGGTGGCGATGCCGGCCGTGGCCTTGATCAGGCCGCCCGGGGGCGGGCCGGCCTCGGTGACGCCGAGGTGGAGCGGGAAGTCGACCTCGTCGGCCAGCATCCGGTACGCCTCGACCATGAGGGGCACCGAGGACGCCTTGACCGAGATCTTGATGTCCTCGAAGCCGACCTCCTCGAAGTACCCGATCTCCATCTTCGCCGACTCGACCATGGCCTCGGGCGTGACCCGGTCGCCGTACTTCTCGTACAGGGCCGGGTCGAGGCTGCCGCCGTTCACGCCGATGCGGATGGGCACGCCCCGGTCCTTGGCCTCCATGGCCACGGCCTTGATGTGCTCGGGCTTGCGGATGTTGCCCGGGTTGAGGCGCAGGCAGTGGACGCCGGCCTCGAGGGCCTCGAGCGCCCGCCGGTACTGGTGGTGGATGTCGGCCACGATCGGCACCGGGGAGCGCGGCACGATCCGGGCCAGGCCCTCGGCCGCCTCGGGCTCGTTGCACGTGCAGCGCACGATGTCGCACCCGGCCGCGGCGAGCGCGTAGATCTGCTGGAGCGTGCCGTCGACGTCCGCGGTCTTGGTGACCGTCATCGACTGGACCGTGATCGGCGACCCTCCGCCCACGGGCACGTCGCCGACCATGATCCGGCGCGTCTCGCGCCGCGGGTGGCTCGACTCGCCTACCTGCACGTCACAGCTCCACCGGGTCGATGAGGTCGAGGTAGATCGTGGTGACGCCGAGCACGATGAGCAGGACGAACACGGCGTAGACGAGGGGCAGCAGCCGGGTCATGTCCACGAAGTAGCGGGCCCGGCCCGGTCGGAGCGCCTCGCGGATGCGCTCGTAGGTGGCGATGACGACGTGGCCGCCGTCGAGGGGCAGCACCGGGAGCAGGTTGAAGATGCCGACGGTGATGTTGATGCCGACGAAGAACAGCAGGAACCCGAGCCAGCCGGTCTCGGTCAGGTCCGCGCCGATGCCGATCGCACCGATGATGGAGATGATCCGGCCGTCGTCGGGCGTCTCGGACACCTGCCCGGAGGCGCCGGCGGTGGGGGTGCCGGTGCGGGCCACGGAGTCGTCCTGGCCCTGGGCGACGTCGCCGGCGAAGTCGGCGATGCCCGACGGAGAGAAGAACGACCCGATGAAGCCGATGGTCCCCGTCGTCTGCTCCCAGAACGCGCTCGCCGTCTCCCCGACCGCGGGGATCGGGCCGACGGTGGTCGTGACCAGGTCACGACGGATGCCGAGCAGGCCCCGGGTCGGGTCCTGCGGGCTGGTGCCGATCTCGGCGTCGAGCTCGACGACCCGGCCGTCGCGCTCGACGGTCAGGGCGACCTCCTCACCGGGACGGGTGGACACCTCGGTGGCGAAGTCGGTGAAGGTGGCGTACTCGACCCCGTCCATGGTCAGGACCTCGTCGCCGGGGAGCAGGCCGGCCTGGTCGGCGGCCGAGCCGGGCTGGATCTCGGCGACCTCCCACACCTTGTCCTCGGTGAGGCTGCCGCCGGGCACGCCGACGAAGGCGAACATGGCGTAGAGCAGGACGAGGGCCTGCAGGAAGTGCATGGTGGAGCCGGCCACGGCCACGGCCATGCGCCTCGGGTAGGTCGCCTGGCGGTAGGTCCGGCCCTCGTCGGCGGGGTCGACCTCGTCGAGGTTCGACATGCCGATGACCTTCACGTAGGCGCCGGCGGGGATGACCTTGAGGCCGTACTCGGTCTCGCCCCGACGGAACGACCAGATCTTCGGGCCGAAGCCGATGAAGAACTCGGTGACCTTCATGCCGCCCCACTTGGCGGTCAGGTAGTGCCCGAGCTCGTGCAGGAAGATCATGACCACGACGCCGAGCACGACGACGAGGGGCGCCCAGCCGCCGCGGACGGCGAGCAGGGCGACGAGCCCGCCGAGGACGGCGAGGCGGATCGGGTGGCCCCGGCCCTCCTCCGGCTCGGCGCGCCGCCCCTCGGGCGGCGCCGGCGGGGCGGGGGGCTGCGTGGGCTGGGTGAGGTCGGTCACCGACGGGTCCACTCCTGGATGAGGTCGTCCGCGAGCCGACGGGCGTCGGCGTCGGCTCCTAGGACGTCCTCCAGGGAGCCTGCGGTTCCTCCATCATGCCGGTCCAGGACGGCGTTGAGAACGTCGGGGATGGCCGTCCAGGCGATCCGCTCGTCGAGGAAGGCCTGCACGGCCACCTCGTTGGCGGCGTTCAGGGTGGCCGGGGCGAGGCCACCGGCCCGACCGGCCCGGTAGGCGAGGTCGAGGCAGGGGAAGGCGTCGCGGTCGGGCGGCTCGAAGTCGAGGCGGCGCAGGCTGTCCGTCCCGAACCAGTCGACCGGTCCGAAGGGCGTCTCGACCCGGTCGGGGAAGGCCAGGGCGTAGCCGATCGGCAGGCGCATGTCGGGCATGGACAGCTGGGCGATGGTGGCCCCGTCGGTGAAGGTGACCATGGAGTGGACGACCGACTGCGGGTGCACGACGACGTCGATGTCGTCGAAGCCGATCCCGTGGGACTCGGCGAACAGCTCGTGGGCCTCGATGACCTCGAGGCCCTTGTTCATGAGCGTGGAGGAGTCGACCGTGATCTTCGGCCCCATCGACCACGTCGGGTGGGCGAGGGCGTCGGCCACGGTGACCTCGGCGAGGTCCTCCCGGCTCCGACCGCGGAACGGGCCGCCGGAGGCGGTCAGCACGAGGCGGTGGACCCGGCCGGGCGTCGGGCCCTCGGGCACCCCGCGGAGGCACATGTGGATCGCGCAGTGCTCGGAGTCGACCGGCACGAGCTCGGCACCCGGCGTGTCCCGGGCGGTCCGGACGACCGGCCCGGCGGCGATGAGGGACTCCTTGTTGGCCAGGGCCAGGCGCCGGCCGCCGTGGAGCGCGGCGAGCGTGACCGGCAGACCGGCGAAGCCGACGACGCCGTTGACGCACACGTCCGCGACGTCGGCGATCCCGGCCAGGGCGTCGGGCCCGGCCAGCACCTCGGTGCCGGCGGGGACGCCGTCGCGGACCAGCCCGGCCTTCGATCCGTCCGCGATGGCCACGACCTCGGGGCGAACCGCCCGGGCCTGCTCGACGAGCGCCTCGGCCGAGGAACCGGCCCCCAGGGCGACGACCCGGAACCGCTCGGGCTCGGCGGCCACGACCTCCAGGGTCTGGGTGCCGATGGAGCCGGTGGAGCCGGCGATGGAGACGGTGGTGGGTGCCACGCAGGCGGAGGCTACCGAGGCCACCCGGCGGCGACGGTGGTCGGCCGTCGCCTGGCGGGCCGCGGACCCGTCGGAGGGCCTAGAGGAAGAAGTCGGACAGCTTGGCCACGTAGTACACCGTGGGCAGCACGAAGAGCAGGGCGTCGAAGCGGTCCATGAACCCGCCGTGGCCCGGCAGCACCGAGCCCATGTCCTTCACGCCGAGGTCCCGCTTGATGCGGCTCTGGCAGAGGTCGCCGAGCGGGGCGGCCACGGCCACGGCGATGCCGAGGCGGAGGCCGTCGCCGAGGGTGCCGAGGGGCTCGGACAGGAAGCCGTAGATGAGGGCGACCGTGAGGGCGGCCACGCACCCGCCGAGGAGGCCCTCGACCGTCTTGTTCGGGCTGGCCGCCGACAGCGGCGATCGCCCGGCGCTCCGACCCACGAAGTACCCGCCGACGTCGTAGCCGACGGTGGCGACGATGGCACCGAAGAGGATCCCCTTGCCTGCGTCGCCGATCCCGGGGCCCTGCACCGAGAGCAGCGCGGTCGCGTAGGAGCCGAACATGCCGACCCAGGCCACGCCGAGCAGCGTGACCCCGAGGTTGAGGGTGGCCTGCTCCCGACCGGCGCCCGACAGGAACCAGAGCATGCCGAACGCCGTGGTGAGGACCAGGGCCACGGGGATGGCCGCCTCGCCCCGGTGGTAGGCGCCGAGGCACATCCCGGCGGTGGCCACGATCCCGAGCAGCGCCGCCGGCTGGTAGCCGACCTCGCGGAGCTTGGTGAAGAGCTCGGCCGCGGCCAGCGTGACCACGACGATCACGAGGAGGGCCGCCGTCGCCGAGCCGATGGTGAACAGCACGGCGGCCACGGCGAGGAACCCGACGCCGACGATGGCGGCCTGACCGATGTCGCGGTCGCCGCCGATGCCGGCGCCGCCGGGACCCGGCGGCGTCGCCGGTCGGGCCTGGGGCCTCGGGCGCGGGCCCGGGGTGACGCGGCCGCCGCCCACCACGATGGGCTGGGGCACGCCGTCGGGGTCGTCCCACCCGCCGGCCTCGGCGGGCGGCTCGAGCGGGGCGTCGGGATCGTCGACGTAGGGGTCCTCGACGAACCCGCCGGCCTCGGCCGCGGGGTCGTCGTAGTAGGTCGGGTCGACCTCGTCGCCGAACACGGACCGTCCGGGCGGCGGCTCGTCGATGTCGTCGAAGGTGAAGAAGGACTCGGGGTCCGGGCGGTCGTCGTCGAGGGCCCCGACCCGGGAGTCGTCGTCGCGCAGGTCGGACATGTCGTCCTGCCAGTCGTCGCCCTGCTCGCGCCAGCGCGGCGTGGCGGCGAAGGAGCCCCACTCGCGGTCCTCGCCCTCGTCGAAGATCGTCCCGCCGCTGGCGGCGGGCTGGGACCCGGTCGGCGGTTCGGTCCAGTGCGGGAGGTCGGTGGCGCCCGTGGAGGGGCCCTGGTCGCCGGAGGACGACGAGAGCGGGAAGCGGAGCACCGGTTCGGGGGCGTCCTCGGGCGGGCTCCCGGGGCGGTCGCCCGGGCGCGGCTCGCCCGGCTGGCGGCGCTGGGCCACGTCCTGGCGCTCCATCGCCTCGGCGGCCTCCTCGGCGCCGATGATGCGCACGCCCTCGGGCTCGGTCCGCTCGTCGTCGTTGTCGTCGAAGTCGCTCATACCTCGAGGAGCTCCTGCTCCTTCTGCTCCAGCGCCTTGTCGATCTGGGCCTCGTGTGCGTGGGTCACCTTGTCCAGCTCCTTCTCGGCCCGGGTGAGGTCGTCCTCGGAGAGGTCGCCGTCCTTCTCGAGGGCCTCCAGCTCCTGGCGGGCGGCCCGGCGGGCGTTGCGGATCTGGATCCGCCCGTCCTCGGCCTTCTGCTTGACCACCCGGACGAAGTCCTTGCGACGCTCCTCGGTCAGCTGCGGGAACGTGAGGCGGAGCACGACGCCGTCGGAGGAGGGGTTCAGCCCCAGGTTGGAGGTCTGGATCGCCTTCTCGATGGCGCCGATGGCGCTCTTGTCGAACGGCGTGATGACCAGGGTGCGGGCCTCGGGGACGCTGAACCCGGCGAGCTGCTGGAGGGGCACGTCGGAGCCGTAGTACTCGACGGGCATCTTCTCGACCAGGGCGGGTGAGGCCCGCCCGGTGCGCACCGCGGCGAACTCCTGGCGCGTGTGGGACACGGCGTTGGCCATCTTCTCCCCGGCGTCGTCGAGGATCATGGTGACGAGCTCGCTCACGAGACCAGGGTACCGATCGCCTCGCCGGCCAGGATGGACCGCACGTTCCCGGGGGTCATGAGGTCGAAGACCAGGATCGGCAGGCGGTTGTCCATGCAGAGCGTGATCGCGGTCGAGTCCATGACGGCCAGGCCGCGGTTGAGGACGTCGAGGTAGCTGAGCGAGTCCAGCTTGGTGGCGTCGGGCTCGGTGCGCGGATCGGCGTCGTAGATGCCGTCGACGCCCGAGTGGCTGCCCTTGAGCACCGCCTCGGCGTCGATCTCCACGGCCCGCAGCGCTGCCGTGGTGTCGGTGGTGAAGAACGGGTTCCCGGTCCCGGCGGCGAAGATCACGACCCGGCCCTTCTCGAGGTGCCGGATCGCCTTGCGGCGGATGTAGGGCTCGGCGACCTGGGCCATGTGGATGGCCGTCTGGACCCGGGTCGGCTGGTCCTTGCGCTCGAGGATGTCCTGCAGCGCGAGGGCGTTCATGACGGTGCCGAGCATGCCCATGTAGTCGGCCTGGGCCCGGTCCATGCCCTTGCCCGCGCCGGTCATCCCCCGCCACAGGTTGCCGCCGCCGACGACGACGGCGACGTCGACGCCCGCCCGGCGGCAGTCGAGGACCTCCTCGGCGATCTGGGCGACCGTGTCGCCGTCGATGCCGTAGCCGTGCTCGCCGGCGAAGGCCTCGCCGGAGAGCTTGAGCAGGACCCGGGACCAGCGGGGGCTGGTGGGGCCGTCGGGGTGGGGGCTGATCGGACTTCCTCCCTGGGCGTCCGGGGCGTGGCGCCCCGGAGTCGGTCGTTGGGGGACCCTAGGCGCGGGGCGGGCGCGCACCGGGGTGGACGCGGCCGTGCCCCCGCCGGGGCGGGGGCACGGTCCGTGGGTTCGTGGGTGCTCGCAGCCGGGGCCGCGAGCGGGGCTCAGGCGCCGATGACGACCTGGGCGAAGCTGACGAGCGTCGCGTCGCCCACCAGCTGGGTGATGGTCTGCTTCTCGTCGCGCACGAACTTCTGCTCGAGCAGCACCTGCTCCCGGTACCAGCCGTCGAGGCGGCCGGTCACGATCTTGTCGAGGGCGGCCTCGGGCTTGCCCTCCTTGCGGGTGATGTCGATGAGCGTCTGGCGCTCCTCCTCGACCGCGGCCTCGGGCACCTCGTCGCGGGTGAGGTACGCGGGCTTGGCGAAGGCGACGTGGATGGCGATGTCGTGGGCCACCTCGGCGCTGCCGCCCTCGAGGACGACGATGACGCCGTTGACGCCACGGCCGTCCTGGACGTGGAGGTAGGTGTCGACGACCTGGCCGTCGGCCTTGGCGACGTGGACGACCTCGCCGAGCTCGATGTTCTCCTTGAGCGTGACCTTGAGGTCGTCGATCCGGGCGGCGAACCCGTCGACGGCGCCCGGACCCCCGGCGGCCACCGCGTCGGCGATGTCCTGGGTGAGGGCCACGAACTCGTCGGACTTGGCGGAGAAGTCGGTCTCGGACTTCAGCTGCACGATGGCGGCGCCGGCATCGGCGTCGGCCACGGCCACGACGCCCTCGGCGTTCTCGCGGTCGGTGCGGCCGGCGGCCTTGGCCAGGCCCTTCTCGCGCAGCTTCTTCGCGGCGGCGTCGAAGTCGCCGTCGGCCTCGTCGAGGGCCTTCTTGGCGTCCATCATGCCGGCGCCGGTGGCCTGGCGGAGCTTCTGGACGTCCTTGGCGGTGAAGTTGGCCATCGGGGGGTCAGGCCTCCGTCTCGTCGGGGGTGGTCTCGGGGGCGGGCGCGGGAGCCGACTGGTCCGCAGCGGCGTCGACGGGGGCGTCGGCGCCCTCGGTGACGATCTCCTCGGCCGGGGTGGCGGCGGGCGCGGCCGGGGCGGCGTTGGCCGGCGACGGCGCGGTCGGGGCACCGGCGAGGCGGGCCTCGCGGGCCTTGGCCTCGGCCAGGGCCTGGCGGCGGGCCTCGGCCTGCTGCTGGGCGACCTTCTCCTCGTCGAGCATGCCGCGGGTGGGCATGGACGAGCGGCGGGAGGCGATGAAGCGGCCCTCGGCCACGGCGTCGGCGATGACGCGGCACATGAGGGTGCCGGAGCGGATCGCGTCGTCGTTGCCCGGGATCACGTACTGGACGTTGTCGGGGTCGCAGTTGGTGTCGACCACGGCGACGATCGGGATGTTGAGCTTGTTCGCCTCGGTGACCGCGATGTGCTCCTTCTTGGTGTCCAGGATGAACACCGCGTCGGGCTGGGCGGCCATGTTCCGGATGCCGGACAGGTACTTCTCGAGCTTCTCGAGCTCGCGGCTCTTCTGGAGCGCCTCCCGCTTGGGCATCGCCTCGAACTCGCCCGAGACCTTCATCCGCTGCAGGTCCTGCATCTTGCCGACCCGCTTGGACATGGTCTGGTAGTTCGTGAGCATGCCGCCGAGCCAGCGGTGGTTCACGTACGGCATGCCGCACTTCTCGGCGTAGGACTGCACGGCGTCCTGGGCCTGGCGCTTGGTGCCGACGAAGAGGATCGTGCCGCCGTCGGCGACCAGGTCCCGCACGAAGGCGTAGGCGGTCTCGATCCGGGACAGCGTCTGGTCCAGGTCGATGATGTAGATGCCGTTGCGCTCGCCGAAGATGAACCGCTTCATCTTCGGGTTCCAGCGACGGGTCTGGTGACCGAAGTGGACTCCGGCCTCCAGCAGCTGCTTCATGGTGACGACGGCCACCGGCTTCTCCTCTGTTCGCCCCTCGGTTGCACCTACGACCGGGCCGGCGCCGTGGGCCCGGGGGCCGGTGGCGACCGTGGGGTGACCCGGACGGCGTGATGATGGTCTCGGCCCGCGCGTGTGCCCGGGCCGACCCGCCAGTGTAGGGACTGGCCCGGACCCGCGGGAAACCCGCTCCGCGCCCTCGCCCACCGGGCCCGGACGTGCTCACGGGGCGGCCGCCAGCCCGCCGAGGAGGGCGCCGACGCCGAGCCCGGCCGTGACCACGGAGACCGTCTCGGGGACGACCGCGTCGAGGACCGCCTCCACCACGCCGTCGCAGGCGGGGGCGCGCCCGTCGAGGGCAAGGCGGATCTCGGCGGTCACCTGGTCGTCGCCGGGGAGGTCGGCGTGCGCCGAGGGGCCGACGAGGTCGACCACGGCCCAGTCGTGGCCGTCGACGCGGGTCCGGTCGCCGGGCACGACGAGGTCGCCTCGGGCCCCGATCGTGCGCAGCGCCACCCCCTCGGGCACGCCGCGGGCCTCCAGCTCGGCGACGAGGTCCGACGAGGTGGCCAGCTGGCCCACGACCGGTGCGTCGGTGCCGACGGGGTGGCCGAGGGCGTCGGCGGCGGCTCCGACGAGGGCTGCGGCCTCGGGGGCGGCGGCGCCGACGGTGGCCAGGTCGGCACCGTCGTGGGGCGTGCCGATGGTCGTGACCAGCCCGAGCAGGTCGAGGCGCCCGCGCGCCTCGAGCTCCAGCAGGGCGAGGCGGGTCACGACGCCACCCAGCGAGTGGGCGTGGACGTCGACGCGGGCGCCGGGCGCCGCGGCGGCCGCCGCCTCGACCAGGTCGGCGAGCCGGCGTCCGGCGACCCGGGCGTCGCCCCAGGTGTCGGTGGCGTCGTAGGTGCTGGTGGGCAGGCCGGCGAGCCGGGGGTCGGCACCGGGGCCCGGGGGCGTGCGCCCGCCCTCGTAGGAGAAGCGGAGGACCCGGGCCGGGTCGTAGCCGAGACCGGTGACGTCGAGGGCGTCGATCGCGGCCGCCTCCGACGTGGAGCCGAACCCGGCGACGAGCACGACCGTCCGAGCCGCCGGGTCGTCGTGCCCGGCCGCAGGGTCGTCGCGGCTCGCCGCGGTCGAGCCGGGCGTCGTGCACTCGCGCCGGTGCCGCTCCCAGAGGGCGCCGACGGCGGCGGCCACCACGGTGGGGTGGCGGAGCTGCACGGAGAGGGTGAGCAGCATCGAGGAGAGGGCGCGGAGCCGGTCGGCGGCGGGGGCGGCACGATCGACCACGGCACCCCACAGGCGCTCGAGCGCGCCCGGCGACTCGGTCGCGACGAGGTCCCTGAGCGCGGCCTGCTCGGCGACGAGGGCGGGGTGGGTCCGCGCCATGGGCTCCCGGTGGGCCACGAGGTGCACCCGGGTGCGGCGCACCCCGAAGAGGCCGGACGGGTCCACGTAGGCGTCGCCGTCCCGTGCGCCGAAGTGGAGGCCGGGCCCGGCCCGGCCGACCTCCTGGCCGGCCGCCACGGCCTGGCCGCGGGCCACGGAGACGGCCTCGAGGAAGGAGTAGGAGGTCCGGATGCCGTCGGCGTGGAGGACGGTGACGTGGAGGGTCCCGGCCACGGGCCCGGCCCAGGTGACCACGCCCGACGCCGAGGCCCGGACGACGGTGCCCGGTGGCGGGTCGTAGGCCAGGCCCCGGTTGCCGGGCCCGTACCGGCTGGCCGGCGCCCGGAACGGGTCGGCGACCGGCGCCTCGACCGGGGGCCGGTGGACCACCGGCTCGGGCGGGTCGGCAGCGGCCGGGGCCGCCCGGGCGAGGACGGCGGCCAGGACGACCGCGGCCGTGACGGCGGCGGCGAGCGCCGGGCGGCGCGGGCCAGCGCGCCGGGCCGGCGCGGGGACGGGCGCGGACGGGGCGCGGTGGACGGCTGCGGACGCCGTCGTGGGGTCGGTGGACACGGATCCCCCTCGGTCGGGGTCGTCCCGGTGCGACGGGACGGGGAGGGGGAAGGGGGCACCCCGTGGTCGGGCTGCCGGGGCGGGTCGGTGCCCGCCGGGTCAGTTCTGGACGGGTTCCCGGTCGGCGGCCTGCATGCGGGACCGCAGCTGCAGGATCGCCTTGGTGTGGATCTGGCAGATCCGGCTCTCGGTGACCCCGAGGACCTCACCGATCTGCGCCAGGGTCAGGCCCTCGTAGTAGTAGAGGGTGAGCACGACCTTCTCGCGCTCGGGGAGCTTGTTGATCGACTCGCCCAGCAGGGCGCGCATCTCCTGCACCTCGAACAGGTCGCCGGGACCCTCGTCGTCGGTGGCGATGGTGTCGCCGAGCGTCGCGCCGCCCCCGTCCCGCTCGGCGCCGCCGACGAACTCGTCGAGGGCGACGACGCCGACGAAGGAGATCTTGGACAGCGCCGTCTGGAGCTGCGCGCGGCTCATGTCGAGCTCGTCGGCCAGCTCGTCCTCGGTCGGGGCCCGGTGGAGCTCGGCCTCGAGCTTGGCGTAGGCCTTCTCGATCTGGCGCGCCTTGGCCCGCACCGATCGCGGCACCCAGTCGATGGCCCGGAGCTCGTCGAGGATGTTGCCCTTGATGCGGGAGATCGCGTAGGTCTCGAACTTGAAGCCCCGCTCGGGCTCGAACTTGTCGATGGCGTCGATCAGCCCGAACAGCCCGTAGGACACCAGGTCGGCCTGGTCGACGTTCTGGGGCAGGCCGACGGCCACGCGCCCGGCCACGTACTTGACGAGGGGCGAGTAGTGGACGATCAGCTGGTCGCGCGCCTTCCTGGACCCACTGCCCTTGTACTGGGCCCAGAGACGCTCGACATCGGTGGCTTCGAGTTCCGTCACGGCCGGCCCTTGGCTCGCGGGTGGTTGGCGGCGACCACCGCCTGGAGGCGGGCCGCGGAGACGTGAGTGTACCGCTGGGTCGTCTGGAGGTCGGCGTGACCGAGGAGCTCCTGCACCGCACGGAGGTCGGCCCCGCCGTCGAGCAGGTGCGTGGCGAAGGTGTGCCGGAGCGCGTGGGGGTGCGTCGGGTCCCCGGCACGGCGGTCGAGGATCCGGCGGCAGTCCCGCGGGGTGAGCGGGCGTCCGCGCAGGTTGCAGAACACCAGCGACGCCGGCAGGGCGTCGCCGCGCAGCTGCGCCCGGCCCCGTCCGAGCCAGGCCCGGAGGGCCTCCACGGCACCGGGGGTGAGGGGGACCCGCCGCCAGCGGGACCGCTTCCCCAGCACGCGGGCGACCCCGGCGTCGAGGTCGAGGTCGTCCACGGCCAGGCCGCAGACCTCGGCGACGCGCAGCCCGCTGCCGTAGAGCAGCTCGAGGACGGCGTCGTCCCGCAGGCGGCGGGCGGGGTCGTCGTCGTCCACGGCTGCCGGCGGCTCGTCGAGGATGCGGTCGAGCTCCTCCTGGCGGAGCACCCGCGGGAGGCGGCTGCCGCCGGAGGGGGCCCGCAGGCCGATCGTCGGGTCGACCTCCAGGAGCCCGCGCCGGCGCATCCAGCCGAAGAAGCGCCGGACGGCGGCGACGCGTCGGGAGATCGTCGCAGGCGCCAGCCCCCGGGTCGACTGGTGCGCGACCCACCGGCGGAGGTGGGTGCGGGTGACCCCGCCGGGGTCGGTGATCCCGCCACGGTCGAGGAAGTCGACGAGGCCCTCGACGTCGCGCCGGTAGGCGCGCACGGTCGCCGGTGCGGCATCGGTGAGGGAGGCGACGAAGTCGTCGACGGGCCAGTCCACGTCCTCACGGTACCGACCGCCGGTAGCCGGATCCGTTGCGAACGACGCGTCCGTTCGCCTCGAGGCGGGCCAGCGCGCCGAGCACCTCGGGCAGCGGGTCACGGGTGCGGGCCAGCACGGCGTCGATCCCGACCTCGTGGCCGCCGAGCGCGTCGAGGACGCGGCGGTCGGGGCCCGTGGGCGCGACGGTGTCCTCGACGTCCCCGGCGGCCTGCGGGGCGGGGGCCCGATGGACGGGCAGGCCCAGGGACAGGAGCACGTCGGTGGCGTCGCGGACCGGCGGGCAGCCGTCCACGAGGAGGGCGTTCGTGCCGGCCGAGCGCGGGTCCCCGACGGGGCCGGGCACGGCGAGCACGGGCCGATCCCGCAGGGCTGCGGCGTCGACGGTGGTCATCGAGCCGCCGCGGAGGCCGCTCTCGACGACGACCACCGCCCGGGACAGGGCGACGATGATCCGGTTCCGGGCGGGGAAGCGCCAGCGCTCGGGCCGGGCACCGAGCGGCGCCTCCGACACGACGACGCCCCGGTCGGCCACCTCCGCCCACAGCCCACCGTGGGCGCGGGGGTAGACGACGTCGAGGCCGCTGCCCACGACGGCGACCGGCGTGCCGCCCGCGTCGAGGGTCCCCCGGTGGGCGGCCCCGTCGACGCCCAGGGCGAGCCCGGAGGTGACGGCCACGCCGGCCCGGGCCAGCCCCTCCCCCATCGCCCTGGCGGTGCCGTGGCCGACGGCGGAGCACCGGCGGGTGCCGACCACGGCGACGGCGACCCGTCGGAGGTGGCGGGGGTCGCCCAGGTGGAACAGTGCGAGCGGAGGTTCGGGGTCGTCGTCGAGGGGTCGCGGCCACCACGGGTCGCCCGGGACGAGCACGCCGACGCCGGCGTCGGCGTGAGCGGCCAGGACGGCGTCGGGCGTGCGCGTCGCCGCGGCGCGCCGCCATCCCTCGACCAGGTCGGCCCTGGTGGCGTCGGCGCGCAGCGGGAGGTCGTCGGGGACCCCGTCGCGCACGAGCGCCAGGGCGGCGGCCGGGCCCCCGGCGGCGTCGACCAGGACGCCGATGCGGTGCGGGCCCATGCGCGGCAGGCCGAGCAGGGCGGCGAGCGCGCCTCGGTCGTCGTCGGCCATCGGCGTGGTGCTCACGACGCCATCCCCAGCTCGCCGGGCGTCGTGGCGGCCCGGAACCCGAGGGCGGTGGCGACGTGGACCTCGCCCAGCACGCCGTCGTGGCCGGCGAGGTCGGCGACGGTGCGGGCGACGCGACGGATCCGCTGGACGCCGCGCCCCGACAGGGACCCGGCGGCCACGAGCGCCTCGAGCAGCGTCCGGGCGGCGGGGTCGAGCGGGGCCCATCGGGCGAGGTCGGCGCCGACGAGGTCGGCGTTGCGGGAGACGCCCCGCTCCGCCGCCGCCTCCCGGGCGGCAGCGACGCGGGCGGCGACGGCTGCGCTCGTCTCCCCCGCCTCGACGGCGAGGAGCGCGCCCGGATCGGGGCGCTCGACGGCGAGCACGAGGTCGAAGCGGTCGAGCAGCGGCCCCGAGAGCCGCCGTGCGTAGCGGGCGCGCGACGCCGTGGAGCAGCGACACCCGCCCGGAGCCGGTCCGCAGGGGCACGGGTTCGTCGCCGCGACGAGCTGGAACCGCGCCGGGTAGGTGACGGTGCCGCGGGCCCG
Organism: uncultured Acidimicrobiaceae bacterium; assembly: GCA_964497795.1. GTDB lineage: Bacteria > Actinomycetota > Acidimicrobiia > Acidimicrobiales > Salinilacustritrichaceae > Salinilacustrithrix. The sequence goes on from CAZCEZ010000040.1 coordinate 25,964, forward strand.
GCTGACCCGGACCACCCCGTCCTCGAGGGGCTGGCGGAGGGCGTCGAGCACCGAGGGCGGGAACTCCCCCAGCTCGTCGGCGAACAGGACCCCGCGGTGGGCGCAGGAGATCTCCCCGGGCCGCATGGCCGAGGTGCCGCCGCCGACCAGGCTCACGGCCGAGGAGGTGTGGTGCGGGGCCCGGAAGGGGGGTCGACGCCGGAGCCCCACCGGCTCGATGCCGGCGGCGGAGTGGATGCGGGTGACCTCGAGGGCCTCGTCGTCGTCGAGGTCGGGCAGGAGACCCGGCAACCGGCTGGCGAGCATCGTCTTGCCGGCGCCGGGCGGGCCGCACAGCAGGAGGTGGTGCCCACCGGCCGCAGCGAGCTCGAGCGCCGTGCGGGCGAGCGGTTGGCCCCGCACGTCGGCCAGGTCGGGCACCGGTTCGGGAGGTGGCGGCACCGACGGCGGCGGCTCGGGCCACGGGCGCTCGGCGCGCAGCGCGGCGAGGACCTCGCCCAGGGAACCGGCGCTGCGCACCGCGACGCCCGGCACGAGCGAGGCCTCGGCGGCCGAGGCGGCGGGCACGACGACGCCGTCGACCCGGTGCCGCAGGCCGGCGACCAGGGCGACCACGCCGCGCACGGGGCGGAGCGAGCCGTCGAGGCCGAGCTCGCCGAGGAAGGCCCAGCGGGCGGCGGCGTCGGCCGGGACCTCGCCGACGGCCGCGAGCACGCCGACGCCCAGGGCCAGGTCGAGCCCGGTGCCGAGCTTGGGCACGGCCGAGGGGGCGAGGTTCACGGTGAGGCGGCGCGGCGGCCAGGCGACGCCGGTCGAGGCGAGGGCGGCCCGGACGCGGTCGCGCGCCTCGCGGCACGCTGCGTCGGGCAGCCCGACCATGGTGAACGACGGCAGGCCGTTGGCCACGTGGACCTCGACCTCGACGGGGTGTCCCGTCACCCCGAGCAGGGTGGCGGTGGTGACGGATGCGAGCACGGGCGTCCCTCCAGCGATGGGGGTGGACGGCCGTGCGCCGGCGCATCGAGCGGACCGGTGCGACCGGTCGTGGAGGTGACCCTAGCGGGAGCCTCCGACGGTCACGGACGGCCCCGGGTGCCGGGGAGCGCGCCGGGGCGTCACCGACCCTCGAAGACCGGGTCCCGCTTCTCGGCGAACGCGGTGATCGCCTCGCGGGTGTCCCGGGTGGTCAGCGTGACGGTCTGGGCCATGCCCTCGGCCTCGAGGGCCTCGGCCAGGGTCAGGCTGGACGCGGTGTTGAGCATCTTCTTGGTCATGCTCAGCGCGATGGGAGGTCCGCCGGCGAGGCGGGAGGCCCAGTCGGCGACGAAGGCGTCGAGCTCGTCGTCGGGGACGACCCGGTTGACCAGCCCGTACTCGGCGGCCTCGGCCGAGCCGATGACGTCGGCGAAGAAGGCGAGCTCCTTGGCCTTGTGCAGGCCGATCAGCTGGGGCAGCAGCCACGAGGACCCGCCGTCGAGGGCGAGGCCCCGCTTGGCGAAGATCTCGGAGAACCGTGCCGACTCGCCCGCGACGGTGAGGTCGCAGCACAGGGCGAGGGACAGGCCGGCGCCGGCCGCGACGCCGGGGATCTTGGCGATCGTCGGCTGGGGCAGGTCGTGGAGGCCCTGGATGGCCTTGGCCACGCTGCGCATCTCGGTCAGCTGGTGCGGGGGCTCCTCGCCCGCGGGTGGCAGCCACAGGTCGGCACCGGAGCAGAAGTCGCCCCCGGCGCCGGTGACGACCACGGCCCGGTCGCGCCGGGGGTTCCGGGCGACGTCGTCCCAGATGCGGGCCATCTCGACCCACATCGTGGGGTCGCAGGCGTTCTTCTTCTTGGGCTTGTTCAGCGTGACGGTGACGATCCCCCCGTCACGCTCCACGAGGAGCGTGTCCATGGCCGGCGACCCTAGCGACGGCGTCGACGTCGGCTCCCGGGTGCCGACCTGCGATGCTCGTGCCATGGGATTCGACCCGAACCGCCCCCACAAGGCCCGACCGAGCGACGTGTGGTTCGTCGCCGCCGGCCTGGTGGTGGCGCTGCTCCTGGTGCTCTGGGCCTTCCTCGGCTAGCTGTAGTGCCCATCCTGGTTGTTGACGCGGCTGATCGGTGGCCCGTCGATGGCGGTGTGGTGTCGGTGATGGTTGTAGCGATGCAACCAGCGGTCAAGAGCGCGTGCGCGGGAGCGTTCTGATGTCCAGAGTCGGGCGTAGGCCCGTTCCTCGACCAGGGTTCGGTTGAAGCGTTCGACTTTGCCGTTCGTGGCCGGGCTGTAGGGCCGGGTTCGGGTGTGGAGGATGTCGAGCTGGGCGCAGCGGTCACGCCAGTCCTTGGATCGGTAGCCGTTGCCGTTGTCGGTCAGGATCCGCTCGATGGTGATGCCCTGGTCGTTGAACCAGGTGACGGCTCGGTCCAAGAACGCGACGCAGTTGCTGGTGTTCTCGGTCCCGGCGAACTCGGAGTAGGCGAGTCGGCTGCAGGCGTCGATGGCGGTGTGGACGTGGGTGTATCCCGCGCCTCGCTTCGACATCGATCCGTTGCGGGTGTTGGCCCGGCCGAGCATCTTGTGGCCGCCGCCGTCGGGGATCCGGGCCAGCTTCTTCACGTCGATGTGGACCAGTTCGCCGGGCCGGTCCGTTTCGATGCGTCGGATCACGCGCCCGGTCGGCCGGTCGATCCAGACGAGCCGGTTCATGCCGTGTCGGACGAGGACCCGATGAACGGTCGAGGCCGGGACACCGACGATGCCAGCGAGTCGAGCAGGTCCGAGCCGACGTGAGCGGCGCAGCGCCAGGATCCGCCGCTCGGTCCTGGCAGGCGTCTGGTGTGGGCAGGACCGTGGCCGCGACGACCGGTCCTCGAGGCCTGCTTCACCGTCGCGGCGGTAGCGGTGCCACCACTTCGACGCGGTCTGCCGGGACACGTTCGCTGACTCCGCCGCAACGGTGATCGACCACCCCGAGTCGATCCGCTGACAGAGCAGCAGCCGGCCTCGCGGAGTGAGTGGAGCGTTAGCGTGCATCGAGCCTCCGGTGGTTCGAGCGTGGGACCTAGACAGCTCCACACTCGCCCCCGGGGGCTCTTCTATCCAGCGACCCGCGTCAACAACGTCCCAAGGCACAACACCTAGCGGGCTCGGGCCGCGCCCGCTCAGAAGGCGTGGTCGATGATCTCGACCTGGCCGCGGAGCACGGCGACGACGTCGAAGCGGAGCGCCGGGGCCCGCGTGCCGGTCTCGGCCATGAAGCGCTGGGCGAGGCGCTGGATGCGCAGCCGCTTGTCGCGCCCCACGGCCTCGGCGGGGTGGCCGAACGCGTCGCTGCGCCTCGTCTTCACCTCGGCGAAGACGAGCTCGTCGCCGTGGCGGAGCACGAGGTCGAGCTCGCCCTCGTCGCAGCGCCAGTTGCGGGCGACGACGACGGCGCCCAGGTCGACGTAGGCGAGGGCGGCGAGGTGCTCGCCGTGGGCGCCGAGCCGCTGGCGTGCCTCGGTCATGGATCCTCCTGCGGGCCCGTGGGCCCGTCGCTCAGCCCGGCCCCTTGCGGAACTGCTCGAGGTCGAGCTCTGCCTTGGGGAGCTCCTCGACGTTGACGTCCTTGAACGTCACGATCTGGACCCGTGAGACGAACCGGCTCGACCGGTACATGTCCCACACCCAGGCGTCGCGGAGCTCGAGCTCGATGAACGGGGAGGGACCGTCGTGGACGGTCCGCTGCACCTCGTTCGCGAGGTAGAAGCGCCGCTCGGTCTCCACCACGTAGGCGAACGTGGGGCTCACGTCCTTGTACTCGCGGTAGAGCTGCAGCTCGATGTCGGCCTCGTAGGCCTCCAGCTCGTCGGCGCTCATCGGCGACACCCTACGACCCCCCACCGACGCGCATCGCCCCGGAGCCCCGAGCACCGCGACCGGGACCGGGACCGTCCGACCCGGTCGAACGACGGTGGCGCCGACCTGCACACGCCCGCCCCCAGGGAGGCGCCAGCCGACCG